>CAYRVX010000010.1:0-88703 GCA_964427875.1 uncultured Planctomycetaceae bacterium | reverse complement strand
CCAGACGCGGATTATTCCGAGTTTGGTGTGCGCCGCTACTCGGCCGCAGGAGGCCAAGACGCCGGGAAAAGGCCGTAAGTGTTTTTACGAAACAAAGCCATTTTTCAGAAAAATCGATGTAAACTCTGGTAGTATAGTAGTTTATATGGCCACATCGGGGGTTTTGCTCCGGCGGAATCGAGTCGGGCTACGTGCCGGCCGCAGCGGCGGCGGCAGGAGCGGAGGGAGGATCGACGACGAGCCGCGCGCGACGGGCCCTTCGAGGTGGATGGGGCATGGCTGGGCCCGCCCCCGGCCCGATCAGTCCTTCTCGAGACCCGCCAGTTGGGCCTGAACGCCCTGGAGGCCGAGCTTGGCCTTCAGGTAGTCCGCGTCGCGCTTCTTGTGGATCTTCAGGAAGCGCTCGTAGCAGGCCTCGGCGCGGCTGTAGGCGTGCTTGCGGCCGGGGATCGACGAGTCGCCGGCCAGTTGCGTGTACCACTTGGCCAGCCGCAGGCACTGTGCGTCGGTGAGGCGGGTGACGGCCTTGGAGGCCAGGCCCACGAGCTGCCGCGTCTGCTTGTCTGCGGCCTTTGCGGCATAGGGCATGGCCGGGCCGGGGTCCTGAAGCTCCACGACGTAGAGGCGGACGATCTCCTTGCGGAGGGACGTGCTGGAGGGGTCCTTGGCCAGGCGTTCCTTCATGAGGCCAAGCTTCTTCAGCGCGATCTTGCGGACCGGGTCGTCGGCCGCGACCCGCACCGGCGGCGTGACGGCGACCTTGGCGGCGCCGGCGAGACCGGCCTTCTCGGCCCGGCTGCAATTGACGAGGAACAGGATGGCGCGGGAGGTCTCGACGTCGCCTCCCCAGGAGCCGTTGGGCTTCTGTGTGCTGACGAGGTAATCGGTGCCGGCGCGGATCCAGTTCATCTGTCCGAACGTGGCTCGCCCGGTGGTCAGGCCCAGGCGGGAGAGACACCAAAGCCCGTCGTACACCGTGCCGTCTCCCCCGTAGGTGGAGCTGTAGGAGCTGCCGTAGCGGCCCTTGAGGCTCGCGACGGAGCGGAGGTTCTTCTCCAGGTACGCCAGGGCCTTCTTGAGCGGGGCGTAGTTGGCGCCGGACATTCGTTTGACGGACGCGTGGCCGTAGAGGTTCTTGAGGCTCGTGGCCACCGTGGCCGTGGCGATGGCCGTCCAGAGGCAGTCGGGCTTGCCGGAGGTGGAGGAGCTGGAGGCCCGGTAGGGCCAGCCGCCGGCGGCGGTTTGCTGCTTGCCCCAGTAATCCAGGACGAGCTGCCAGTACTTCCTGGGGACGCGGAGTCTGGCCTTGGCGCCCGCGTCGACGGCGATGGGCGGGGCCCAGCTATTGGTGTTGTAGGAGTAGGAATAGGAGGTATGGACCATGGAGTAGTACCCGCCGTCCTTGGTGGCGATGAGCAGCGCGCCGACGTCGGACTTGAGTCCCTTGAAGAAGATGCCGGACCGCCGGAGCTGTGCCTCATACCAGACCAGGGCGCGCATGGCCACGCCGTTGGTGACGGGGGTGTTGGTGGTTCCGAGGAAGTTCAGCGCCTTGGTGACGCGCTTGTCGGACATGCGGGCGCCGGCCCGGAGCAGCGCCACCAGCGCCGCCGCGGTGGGGCGGGTGTTGTAGTAGCCTTTGCCGTACGTGGAGGAGTAATAGCTGCTGGAGGACCTGCTTCGCCAGGACCCGTCGGCGCTCTGGCGGCTCCAGAGATACGCGACGGCCTTCTTCAGCGCCTCCTCGGCGGCGGGGCTGTGCGACGCGACCGAGGGGGGCAGCTTGGGCTGGCCGATCTGGACCAGTGCGGCGTCGATCTTGCCGCGGGCCTCGGCGAGCGCGTCGGCCGTCGCGCCCTCGGCCCTGGCCTTCCTGAGATAGGCGACGTAGTAGCTCCTGGCCCGTTGGGCCAGGACGTCCTTGGCCTTGCCGGTGAGCGTCAGCGTCTTGTACCAGTTGCCCAGCTCCAGGCAGACCTGGCCGGGCAGTGCGTCGGTGCCTTTGGCGGCCAGCGGAACGTACGTGCGCCACGGCTCGCCGACGCTGGCGTGGTTGATGTAGGGCACGGCCCAGTCCGGCTGGTCCAGCTCCACGTACGACCGGATCAGCGCGATTCGGGCCGCGGCGTTTTCCGGGTCCTTCTTGAGGCGTTCCTTGAGTTGGGCGACCTCTTTCATCTGGCCGGCGGTCTCGAGCCTCTTGGCGGCCTCGGCCTTCTGAAGCGAGCGGATATACGTGGCCGCGTTGAGGGCCTGCTGGTAGAGCACGACCGCCTCGGGCCAGAGGCCCGCGTTGGCCTTGTTGTCCCCGACCACCAGGCACTGCGTGATGTAATCCTCTCCCGCGGCCTTCTTGGCCGAGGGCTTGCTCGTTCGGTAGAGGACCGTGTACAGCTCCAGGCGCTTCTCGTCCCACTGCTCCTTCCGCTGGGGGGCGAGCGTGTCCAGCAGGTTCAGGGCCGTCTGGACGGTCCTGTAGCCCGTCGGGCCCTTCATGCCGTATTCGCAGGCCTTCTCGCAGAGGTAGGCCCGCAGGGCCGGCTCTTCCGTCAGCGTGTTGGAGGACTTCAAGAGCTTCCGGGCGAACTCGACGTCGTCGGTCTTGGCGGGCGTGGCCGTGACCTTCTTCGCTTCGGCGCCGAAGATCTCCTCGAAGAGCTTCTCGGCGGTGGCTGCACCCGCGACGGAAGCCGCCAGCAAGACAGCCCAGATACACGGCAGATATGCCCAAGCGCCCTTGCTCAGCATGGCCAGCTCCCGTGCCGATTGGATTCGCAGACAGGCCCCAGGCCCCGGGGAGCCATAACCCAAACCCCAAGCCGCAGCCGTGAGGCCTCGAAACTCCGAGCACAAGTATTAAGACGTTCCACCCGGCCGGGAGTTCCGCTCTTGAGGCAGAATTTCTCCCTCGACCGGGCCTTAAAGCCGAGACAGGACTCTCTTGGCGTCGTCTTTCCTGCCGGCGGCGGTCAGCAGCTCAGCCAGGCGGCTGCCGAGCTGATAGTGAGACGTCTGCGAGCGGAAGGTGTCGGCGATCTTCAGCCGCTGCGTTTGAGCGAAGAGCTCCCGGTACATGCGGATGGCAAGATCGCGCCGATCGGTGTCGAGAAGGATCTGCTCGGCCTTGCGGGCGGCGCCGACGACGACCTCCGCGAGGTGAACGCCGTGTCCGGCCGCGTCCTGGTAGGTCCCGAGTGCCCCTTCCGTCTGCCCGCGCCGGCGGAGGTCGTCCCCCAGCGCGATCAGCAACCTGCCGCGCAGGTCCGCTCGCTTGCCGTAGACGGTGATCGCCCGCCGGTAGACCTCCTCCCGGTGGGCCGCGTCGGGAAGGGTCTGGGCGATCTGCATGACCAACAGGCAACTGTATTCGGGATAGCGGTCGGCGGTCTTGTCGATCAGGACCTTGGAGAAACGGTTGAGGTGGCCGGCCGGGATGCGGTCGGCCTCGCGCAGCTCCACCAGGAACCGCCACGCCGGCCGGTGCGCCAGGTTGCGCTGAATCGCGATCGACAGGAGGTCCTCCAGCATGGCCAGGTCGATCTTCCGCCTGGCGGCGATCCAGTTGACGTGCAAGGGCGGCGCCCCGGGCCCGTTCGCCAGGCGGCTGCGGTAGGTTCCGGCCAGGTCGTGCAGGGCCGCCGGGTCCGCGGCGGCGCCGCGGTCGCGGCAGTCGTCCACGAGGCGTGCCAGCGCCGTGGCCGCATCGGCCTCCTCGCGGCGCCGAAGCGGCAGCCGAACCGCCGAGCCGAGAAGCATCAACTCCGAATCGAAGATGGTCTTGCCGTCGGCCGGGCTGCGGAGCGTCCCGACGAAGTAGAGATGCTCCTGGTATCGGCCGGTTCGGCTCCTCCACGTTGCGCGCAGGCGCCCCGGGGCGGCCGGGCTGACCCGGCAGTGGGCGAACCACGCGTGCTCGACGCCCGCGCCCCCGCGGCCGTGGACCACCGCCGCCGGAATCCCCACCGCCTTGCACACCTCCGCCGCGAAGTACGCCTGGTCCAGGCACACGCCCCCCAGGCGGGAGAGGTTCGGCAGGCTGTAGGGGACGGAGTCGATTCTCTTGGCCCGGCCGGTCTCGAAGTGGGCGTCGTCGTAGCGGACGTGGAAGTACGCACGCTGCGGGTCCCTGCGGCGGTAGGTCTCCGCGGCCCAGCGGCGCTCGGCGAGGTTGGCGCGCGTATCGGCCAGGTACTGCGACAGCTCGTACGGCATGGCCTTGAGGTCGTGGCGGAAGGAGCGGCGCGGGTCGGTGTAGTAGCGGAAGCTCGCCAGCAGGTCCGCCGGTGCGGGCTGGCGGCGGTAGTGCCGCAGCGGCTCGGCCGTCGCGAAGGCCACGGCAAGGTCCGGGTAGTCCAGGATGGTCTTTCCCTCGGCGGCGTGCAGCGTGGCAAATCGCCGCAGGGCCTCAACCGGGGCCTCGGCCTGCGGAAGGGCACGAAACAGCAGACGGGAGACGTCGCGGTGATCCAGCAGCCAGCGGGCGAGCTCCTTGCCGCCGTCGGCTTCGGCCAGCATCGGCAGGTACGTGCAGGCCCGTCTGGCGTAGACGACGTCGACGAGGTCGTCGAGCACGTCGTATCGCCCGCAGGCCAGGCGTGCCAGGGCCGCCTCCTCCAGGTGCTTGCCCAGCCGCCGCCACTGCGCCCCGCCGGCGCAGCGGGTCAGCTCATCGAGGACGACGCGGCTCAGCCAGCGATGTTCCGCGGCCTCGGCGTCGCTGCTCGCGCCGCGGGCGGTCCCGGCGAGAACGACGGCCGCCAGGGCCCATCGCAGGGGTCTCACGGTCCTCCGGTCGCACGGTCCCACGGTTTCAGGGCCTTCCCGGCGTCATAGGTTGGAGATGATCCTGTCGGCGGCGGCGGTCTTTCCGGCCCGCCGCAGCAGTTCGGCCAGGCGGGTCCCGAACTTGTAGTGCGGGGTAGACTCGCGGATCTCCGCCGCGGCGTCGGCCTCTTTCGAGGTCCTTCCAAAGAGCGTGTAGTACATGCGCAGGGCCGTCGATTGCTTGTTCTCGGCCAGCAGCAGCTCCTCCGCCCGCGCGGCGGCGGGGACGGCGACGTCCGGGACCTGGATGCACTGCAAGGCCGCGGCCTGGTAGATCTTGATGGCCTTGTTGTTCTCGCCGAGTGTGCGACTCTCATCGCCCATGGCGAGCAGGATTTTCCCTTTGAGGTCGGGCCGCCGCCCGTAGACGGCCAGGGCGCGCCTATAGGCCTTCTCCCGTTTGGTCTCGTCCGGCAGCGTCGGGACGAGCTGGAGGATCATGTGGCAACTGAGCTCGGGAAAGGCCTTGGCGGTCTTGCTGATCAGGACATTGAAGAAGCCATCGAGGCTCCCGACGGGCAGGCGGTCGGCCTTGCGGAGATCGATGATCAACTCCCACGCCGGCGTGTAGGCGAGGTTGCGCTTGATGGCCACGTGGATCAGGTCCTCGACGAGCGGCGGATCGATCTTCCGCTTCGCCTCGATCCATTTGCTCTCCAGTTTCGGCGCGCCTGGTTGTTTCGCGAGGCGTTTCTCGTAGTCGGACGCCAGTTGCGTCAGGGCCGTGACGTCCGCCGGCGCGTTCCCGTCGATGCAGGCGTCGGCCACCAGCTTTGCGGTCGTGGCGGCGGCCTCGGCCTCCTCCCGCCGCCGCAGCGGCAGCAGGGCGGCCGAGCCCACGAGCACCAGTTCGGAATCCAGAATCCCCCGGCCCGTCGCGGGGTTGGTCACCGATCCGGTGAAGTACAGGTGGGAGGCGTACCGGCCGGCCCCGCCGTGCCAGGAGGCGCTCGTGCCGGCCGGGTTCATCTGGAAGTACGTAAACCACGCGTGCCCGACGCCGGAGGCCCCCCGGCCGATCACGATCGCCGAGGGAATGCCAAGGGCCTTGCACACCTGGCAGGCGTAGTACGCCTGGTCGATACACACCCCGCCGACCTTGGCGAGGTTTTGCAGCGTGTACGGCAGCTTCGAGATCTTCTTGGGCTTGCGCTCCTTGAAGTGCGCCCGGTCGTACCTCACGTGGAAGTACGCCGCGCCGAGGTTGCGCGTGCGGCCGTACCGCCGGGCGGCCCACGTCCGCTCGGCGATGCTGATGCGAGTCTCCGCGAGGTACCGCGACAGCTCGTAAGGCATCTTCTTGAGGTTGTAGCGGAACCTCTTCTTGGGGTCGGCATAGTACAGGAAGCTCTCGAGCATCGTCGCCGGGTCCGGCGGGGGCTTGTAGAACCGCATGTTCCGGGCGGTGGCGAACGCCGCGGCGAGGTTGGGGTATTCCAGCACCTTGTCGGGCTCGTTGGCCTGAAGCTCCCGAAAGGCCTTCAGGGCCTTCTCGGGCGACGGCACGTCGTCCATCGCGCGGAAGAGCACGCGCCGGACCTCGCGGTGCTCCATCAGCCACTTGGCGAGCTTGAGGCTCCCCTCGTCGCCGGCCGCCTCGAGCACGGCAAGGTACTTGCACGCCCGCATGGCGTGAACGAGGTTGACGGGCGTGTCGGACTGCTCCAGCCGCCCGCAGCCCGCCCAGGCCAGGGCGATCTTCGAGAGCCGGCTGCCGAGCGCCTCGCGCTGCTCCATCCCGCCGCCGCGCCGCAGCTCGTCGTCCACGATGTACGCCAGCCACCGCTCCTCTTTGGCCTCGGCCCACTTGGCCTCCGCGGGCGGCGCGGCCTTCGGGCTCGCCTTGGGCGCGGAAGCCAGCGCCCGGGCGGACAACCCTGCCGCCGCCAGGAGTATCCCAAAGACCAATGTCCGTCGCATATCGCTCCCCTTTGTACGACCTCACCACAAGTATACCCCCCTTACCGGGCAATGTCCATCGTTCGCGATGTTCCCGCGGGCTCAGGGCCGGACCATTCCCGGCGCAAGGCGCGTTGTGCCGGAGGCCCGTTCGTACGTCCTGGCCGCGCGGAGGACGGTCTCCTCGCTGAAGACCGGGCCGATCAACTGCATGCCGATGGGCAGCCCCCCCCCGCTGAGGCCCGCGGGGATCGAGATGCCCGGCAGCCCGGCCAGGTTCAGGCTGAGCGTGTAGATGTCCGCCAGGTACATCGTCAGTGGATCGTCGGTCTTCTCGCCCAGCCTGAACGCCGGCGTCGGGGCCACCGGGCACAGCAGGACGTCGCAGCTCTCGAACGCGGCGTCGAAGTCGTTCTTGATCAGGCGGCGGACCTTCAGGGCCTTGTCGTAGTAGGCGTCGTAGTACCCGGCCGAGAGCGTGTACGTGCCCAGCATGATGCGGCGCTTGACCTCGTCGCCGAACCCCTCGGCCCGGCTGCGGGAGTAGAGCTCGACGATGTCGTCGAGCTTCTCGGCGGTCCGGTGGCCGTAGTGGACGCTGTCGTACCGCGCGAGGTTGCTGGACGCCTCGGCCATCGCGACGATGTAATAGCACGCCACCGCGTAGGAGGAGAGCCTGCCTTCCTCGTCGGTGTCGATGCGGCTGTGAGGCAGTGTCACGTCGACGATCTCGGCCCCGGCGGACCGGTAGACTTCCGCGGCATCGTGGATGGCCCCGTTGATCTCGGCGTCCAGCGCGTCGGAGAAGAACTCCGCCGGCAGGCCGACGCGAAGGCCGTCCACGGGCGCGTCGATCGCGGCGAGGTAGTCCGGCACGGGCCGAGGAACGCTCGTGGAGTCGCGGGGATCGTGTCCGGCGATGATGCCCGTCAGCAGGGCCGCGTCCGCCACGTCCAGAGTGATCGGCCCGATCTGGTCCAGGCTGGAACCGTAGGCGACCAGCCCGTACCGGCTGACCCGCCCGTAGGTCGGCTTGAGGCCGACGACGCCGCAGAACGCCGCCGGCTGGCGGATGGACCCGCCCGTGTCGCTGCCCAGCGCGGCCGCACAGAGCCGCGCCGACACCGCCGCCGCCGACCCGCCGGAGGAGCCGCCCGGAACGCGATCCGTGTCCCACGGGTTGCGCGTCGCCTTGAACGCGCTGTTCTCCGTGGAGGAGCCCATGGCGAACTCGTCGAGGTTCGTCTTGCCCAGGATGACCGCCCCGGCGTCTTGGAGCCTCGCGACGGCCGTGGCCGTGAAGGGCGCCCGGAAGCTCGCGAGGATCTTCGACGAGCAGGTCGTGTGCCCGCGGGCCGTGCACAGGTTGTCCTTGACGGCCAGGGGCACGCCGCCGAGGGCCCCGAGCTCCTCTCCGGCGGCCCGGCGGGCGTCGACGGCCTTCGCCTGCTCGACGGCCGCCTCCGCCAGCACCTCGTTGTACGCCGCCAGGGCGCACTCGCGCTGCTCGATCGCCGCCAGGTACGCCCTCGTCGCCTCCTCGGAGGAGATCTCGCCGCCGGCGATCGCGTCGCGCAGCTCCAGGGCGGACAGGTCCGTCAGGTCGCTGGCAGGTGCGCTCACTGGCTGTCTCCGATGACCTTGGGGACCTTGAAGAAGTCGCCGTCGCGATCCGGGGCGTTGGCCAGCGCCTGCCCGGGCGTGAGGCCTTTGGCGGGGACATCCTCGGCCAGCACGTTGTCCAGCTCCGCCGCGTGGGCCATCGGCTCGACGCCCTCCGTGTCGAGCTGGGCGAGCTTGCCGAAGTACTCCAGGATGTCCGCCAACTGCCGGCAGAACGTCTGAACCTGCTCGTCGCTCAGCTCGATGCGGCTGAGCTTGCCGATGTGGCGGACCAGGTGCTCGTCGATCGTCTGACTCATGCCGTGCTCTCCCGGGGCGCCGATGATCGGCGATTGGCCCGGTGCTGTCAACTTGGGCGGGAGTTGTTTCTGCGGCGCGGGCGGAATTTCGTCTCTTGCCTGCATTGACGCCGCCGCGGCCGCCTGCTATAGTGCCCCCGCCGTCGCCGGCACTTGAGAAGGCGAAGAGGAGCAGCATGCCCAAGGGCGAGGTCATCGAGGTGGAGGCGATCGTGAAGGCGGCGCTTCCCAACGCGATGTTCCGGCTGGAGATCGAGGTCGGCGAGAACGCCCACGAGATCATCGGCCACATCTCCGGCAAGATGCGCCGGCACTATATCCGCATCACGCCGGGAGACAAGGTGCTGGTGCAGTTGAGTCCCTACGACCTGACCAAGGGGCGCATCGTCTTTCGCCAGCGGTGACGCGCCCCGTCCGGCTGGACCCGCCGGGGGCGCGTGCTCATCCACGTATCTCCACGACGTCCTTGTCGCGAAGGACCTCCGTGCGCTGGACGTGCTGGCCGCTGAACCTGCCGTCGCCCCACATGCGGGCGTATTTCATCGTCCCGGGTAGCTCCCGGTGAATCGCGCTGGCCAGGTCCTCCACGGTCGAGCCGATCGGGAGTGTGAAGGGCTGGTCGTTGTCGGGAGGAAGGCCGGGCTTCTTCGTGTACACCCGCACGACCGCCAGCAACTGCCAGAGGCGCTCCCGCAGCGCATCGAGACCCTCACCCGTGGCGGCGCTGATCGGGCAGACCTCCAGCCTCCCGGCGTAAAGCTCGCGCAGAGCGGCCACGTTCTCCGGCGGCGCCAGGTCCACCTTGCCGGCCACGATGATGCAGCTCCGCTGGTTCCCGTCGGCTGAGTCCAGTTCGTTGCGGGGCGCCGATCGCAGCATCAGCCCCCTGCCGGTGAGCAGGTCCCGGACCGTCTCGACCTGCTCGAGGGGCTCGGCCGAGGCGTCGACCATGATGCAGATGATGTCGGCCGAGCGGATCGTGCCCGTCAGGCCGGGGGGCACGTGACCGGGTGTCACCGGCGGCGTGTCGACCAGCTCGATCTGCACGTCCTCGTACCGCCACATCCCGGGAACGGGAAGGGCCGTGGCGAAGGGGTAATCGGCCGCCTTCACGGGCGCGTTGGTGGTTGCGGCCAGAAGCATGCTCTTGCCCACGTTCGGCAGGCCGACGAGGATGACCTGCCCTGCCCCGCCCTTGGGAATGTGAAAGGGGTCCGGGCCCCTGGGTGCCGCCTTCTTGGCCGCGGCCTTGCGGAACTGGCTGATGCGGCGCTTGAGGTCGCCCTGCATCTTCTCCGTCCCCTTGTGCTTGGGGATGGCGCGCAGCATCTCGCGGAGGGCGTCGAGCCGCTCCTCGTCCGTGGCCGCCTCGCGGTACGTCCGCTCGGCCTTTTCATATTCGGGTGTGAGATTGGCCGGCATGATCCACCGGGTTCTCCATGCGATCGCCTTGTCCTATCCATTACACGAACAGGCGGGCGGAAGACAAGGGCGAGTATCGCCGCAGCGCCCCCGGGCGCTCGAGACGCGCCCCCGGGGCGCGTGCCTCGCCGGAAAGCTACGGCCTGTCGGGTCTGTCGGCCCGTCCCTTCCGGGCGAGCATGGGGAGATACCGGTAGTACACCTCGAGGGTGAGTGTGGCGACGGCGGTGGCGTAGATGCGCCCGCCTCGCTCCGCGCCCCAGCGGCTCTGGCTGGGGTCCCAGCTTCCGTCGAGCGCTTGGCCCTGCTGCTGGGTCGCGGTCAGGCGGTCGCGGACGCTGGCGTTCCACCTTCGCCAGGCGTCATTCTGCAACTGCATCATCGCCAGCGACCCGTAGTACCAGCCGTAGAAGTTCGGCGGCTCCATCGGGTCGGGCGGCTTGACGTAGGCGATGACCTCGGCGAGCTGGTCTTCGGTGAGTTTCTGCCCCAGCAGCAGGCGGACGAACAGCCCTTCCGCCGTCATCGTTCGCGTGGGGTTGGAGTCCTGATAGCCGACGAGCATGCGCAGCCGGCCGCGGCTTACGCTGTTCAGCCAGCGCATCGCCCCCTTGCGCGTCTCGGGCGGGATCTCGATGCCCAGCCGGCTGACGCTGTAGAGTGCCATGATCTGCCAGCCCAGCACGCTCGTGTCGCCGCCGGAGCCGGGAACGTATCGCCAGCCCCCCGTAAGGCGGTTCTGGGCGGCGACGACGAACCTGGCGCCCTTGACGGCCGGCTCGCCGTACTTCGGGTCGCGCGTCATGACCGCCACCTCGCCCACCGCCAGCGTGGCGATGCCGTGACTGTACATGTCGCCGTCGCCGCGGAAGTCGCCGTCGGCCTTCTGACGGGCCAGAAGGTACGCCAGTCCGTCCGCAACGGTCTTCTGATACCGGCTGGGCTTGTCCGGGCGTTCGTCCGCCGCCAGGAAGCACAGCACCGCCAGGCCCGTCAGCCCCATGTCGTCCTTGTTGGGCTGCCGCTTGTCGCTCAGCTCGTTCTCCTGGTGGATATACGTCCACCGCCCGTCCGGTTCCTGACTCCGGGCCAGGTATGCCAGCCCGCGTGTGACGGCCGACTCGGAGATCTTCGACCCGCCCATTTTGTGGACCAGTTCCTTTCGGCGCTCGGGCGTGCGGTGCTCGATGGGCTTTACGACCCTGAGCTTCTGCGGCTTCAGCACGCCCAGCGGCGTCAGCGCCGCCCTCACCCGCACGCGCTGGAGCGATGCGTCGTCGGCCACCGGCGGCGGCAGCACCGCGGCCAGGTGGCTGCTCAGCGACGCCCCCAACGGGTCGGCGGGGGGCACGCGCTGCGGCGAGGGCACGGAGGCCGGGCTGCTCCGCGGGCCCATCGGGCCCATCGTCTGGCGCTGAAGCCACCGGTGAGGCACCATGTCCGTCGGCATGGGGCGGCGATCGGCGCCGCGCACGGGCGAAGCCGGCTGGGGCACTTCGACGGACGGCGCGTCGGCGGCCTCGCGGACGAGCACGGGCTCGTCGGCGGACAGCGGCAGCGGCGAGATTCTCCTGGCAACCGCCACGGCGATGGAACGGGTATCGGGCTCCATTGCCGGGACCGTCACGGACGTCGCTCGCCACGCCGCGTCGGACCGGGCGACGGGCGGCCATGCCGTTCGGACGCGAACGGGCCGATCTGCGGCACTCTGCACGCGCGGCTCGGTCCGCGCCACCGGCCGATGAGGGCTCACGACCATCGCCGGCTCGTGGGGCTCGCGGGCCGGCGGCCGGAGAGGAACGCGATCGTCTATCGCCGGCGGGACAACCGGGGCCTGCTCGCACTCGGCCTCCAGTTCCATCCGCCGCGGCTCGGCCAGCGGGGCGCCCAGCTCGGTCAGCTCGACCGGCGGGGTCTGGATGGCCTCCACCGCCGCCCGCATCAACGCCGCCAGCGAAGGGTCGGCCACCGGAAGCTCGGTCAACTGATGGCGCACCTGCGTGCGGAGCTGCGCCTCGTGCCCCACGACCAGGTTGACCGACGCCTCGTTAGGCTCGTGGCGCGTCAGCATGGTGAAGACCGGCTGGGAGATCGCCACCAGGCTCATTCCCGCCGTCATCGCCACGTGCGCCAGCAGCGAGGCCACCACGCACTGCCAGAGCCGGCTCAGCCGCTTGTAGCCCACCCTCCGCAGCACCATGACGACGACGGCCAGGGTCACCAGTGCCGCCAGCAGCGTCCACCACGCCCAGTTCACCTTGCCCAGCCAGGTCGTCTGCGCCCCGGCCGCGCCGGCCGCCCCGGGCGCAGCCGCCAGGACCGTGACGGCGCAGAAGCCCACGCGGCGAGATACGGTGCTGTCTGGTTGGCGGGACATACCTTTGTTCTTTATCGGTCGGGGGGACAGGCCCGTCCGCCCCGATCTTGATGGTTTCGGCCTGCCCGGCCGCCGGGCGGTCGTCTCCTCCCCTGCATCATGGTACACTCCCCGGCCGGTCACGCCAAGTCGCGAATGCCCCGGGTTCGGCCGGCCTGCGTTGTCGCGCCGGATACCTGCCTGGGCGCCTGAAGCGGCGGAGGAGGAAGCTCGCGGGGCGCGAGCGGAGATGGGGGGGCCGACGGCCCATTCCGGGTGATGGGCATCCAGCCGACCGATCCGGTCAAGGTCCTGGAGCAACTCGTGGTCAGCGCCGAGGCCCTGGGCGGGTACCGGACCATCGTCTACTGCTTCGGTCGCCGGCGGTGCGCGGCCGAGGCCCCAATCCGACCGCGTCAGATCCGCGCCTCCCCCCACCGGTGGAGGCGCTTTCTTGCGCGCTGCACTGCTCGATCCGCGGCAGTTCGTCTTGCTCTGGCCGCTCGACCCGGATTCAATCAGGGCGCATAGCGCGGAAAGCGAGGTGGAAGATGCGCCAGATTCCCGCGGGAAGGGCGGTCTGCCTGGCGGCCATCGCGGCGGTGGCCTTCCCGGCGATCGGCCCGGCCGATACCGGCGTCGGAGACGAGCTGCTCACCAACGGCGGCTTCGAGAAGCTCGACGGGAAGTCCTGGCCGGCCGGCTGGCGGGGCTTTGCCGGCGCCAAGGCCCGGCGCCAGAAGGGCAAGACGTGGATCGAGCTCAGCCGGTACGGCTCGTGCACGCAGGAGATCGCCCTCGATGCGGGCTGGATGAAGCTCAAGCTCGCCTTCCGCATGCGCGTCACGGGTGTCGTGCGCGGCGATGACGGCTGGAAGAACGCCCGGCTGGCCATGGAGTGGCGGGACGCCAACGGCGGGCACGTCGATCCCTGGCCGAACGTCATCTGGGCCGAGGGCACGACGGGCTGGCAGGCGCACGAGCGCGTCTTCGTGATCCCCCACGGCGCCGCGAGCCTCCAGGTCGCACCGGCGATGTTCGGCAGGCCCGGCGGCAAGGCCGAATACGACGACATCTCCGTCACGCTCGTCCGAAAGCGCGCGGCGAGGAAGGAGGACCTGCCCGTCCCCAAGGGCTCCGAGCGGTCGTGGGACCTCGCCGACGCGTGGCGGCGGCGGTCGGCCACGCGAGAGACCGTCTGCCTCAACGGCCTGTGGCGCTTCCTGCCCGCGGGCGACGGCAACGCGGCCGCGCCGCCCGAGGGCCCCGCCGGCTGGGGCTGGCTCAAGGTGCCCGGCGTCTGGCCGCGATCGCTCGAAGACGCGCCGCAGGAGCTGCTCCTCTCGCCCTGGATGGAGGACCGCACCGACCTGTCCCGGCTCGACCGGGCGTGGTACCTGCGGAAGATCACGGTCCCCGAAGGCTGGAAGCGGCGGCGCACGTTCGTTGACTTCACGATGCTCCAGACGCACGCCCGGGTGTTCGTGGACGGCAAGCCGGCCGGCGAGCGGTTCTTCCCGGGCGGGGCGGTCGAGATCACCGAGCACGTCAGGTGCGGCGTCGAGCAGGTGCTGGCGATCCTGGTGACGGCCCGGCCGCTGGCGCGGGAGACCACCACCTTCATGGCCCCGGAGAGGATCATCAAGAGCAAGGCGTCGGTTGGTCTCCGCGGTCTGACGGGCGACGTGTTCCTGGTCAGCCGCCCGGGCGGCGAGCGGATCGACGACGTTCGGATCACGACGTCCGTGCGGCATTCGACGATCCGCATCGACGCGAGGATCGCCGAACCCGGCGGCGGCCCGCGCATCCTGCGGGCACGCATCCTGGAGAAGGGCAAGGTCGTCAAGGAGCTCTCCTCGGCCCCGCTGGGCGCCGCCGACCTCCAGGCAGGGCCGGCCTGCGTGACGGCGTCCTGGCCCGGCGCGAAGCTTTGGGACACGCAGACGCCGGGGAACCTCTACGACGCGGTCGTCGGCCTCGTCGACGGTGACGGCAAGGTGCTGGACGAGACCCTGCCGATTCGCTTCGGCTTCCGGGAGTTCCGGATCGACGGGCGGGACTTCCACCTCAACGGCAAGCGGATCCACCTGCGGGCGCTGAACCTCCGGAACATCAACGGCGAGGCCGACCGGGCGCGGATCGAGGCCTGCCGCGAGACGTGCCGGCGGCTGCGGGAGTACGGATTCAACTTCTTCATCACGGCGAACTACCACTTCCAGCCGGGCACGGTGAGCTGCATGGACGGCCTCTTTGAGGCCGCCGACGAGACGGGCGTGCTGGCGAGCTTCTCGCTGCCGCACGTCAAGGACTTCGCCTGGAAGCTCGATGAGCCCGCCCAGGCGAAGCGATACCGCGAGCTGTGCGAGTGGCTCATCCGGCGCGTGCGGCACCATCCCAGCATCGTCATGTACGCCATGAACCACAACGCCACCGGCTATCGCGGCGACCAGAACCCGCTTCGCATCGACGGAGTCTTCAGCCCGGACGATCCGAAGCTCGGCGGCCGGCCCAGCCGCAACCGGCGGCAGGCGCGGATCGCCGCGAAGATCGCCAAGTCCATCGACCCGACGCGGCCGGTGTACCACCACCAGTCGGGCAACCTCGGCGACCTCCACACGGTCAACATCTACCTCAACTGGGCGCCGAAGCAGGAGCGGAGCGACTGGCTGGAGCATTGGGCGACGAAGGGCGTCAAGCCGCTGTTCTTCGTCGAGTGGGGCCTGCCTCACGTCTCGAGCTGGAGCAGCTACCGCGGGCCGAACTTCATCTGGCGGTCCGAGGAGTACCAGAGCGTCTGGGACGCCGAGTTCAACGCCGAGTACCTCGGGGATGAGGCGTACGAGCTGACGCCGGCCCGCATCCGCTCGCGCGAGCACGAGGAGGACCTCTGGTCGCGCGGCCAGCCGTTCCACTGGGGCTGGCTGATCCAGCACTTCCGCAACGACGAGGACAACCACGTCCGCATGAAGGCCCTGTTCGCCGACGACAACTGGCGCTGCCTGCGGGCGTGGGGCATCAGCGCCATGCTCCCGTGGGACCAGGGCAACCTCTGGAGGCAGGAGAAGAACTTCACCGGCGGCTGGCGGCGGGTGATGCACGAGCCGCGGCGCCTCAAGCAGCCCGGCATCGTCACCGACCGCGTCCAGGCGAGCGAGAGCTACCTCTATCACCCCGACTCGAACGCGATCGGGCCGACGGCGCTGGGCGAGAGCTTCCTGCGATGGAACCAGCCGCTGTGCGCGTTCATCGGCGGGGGGCCGGGGCCAAACGACTTCACCGACAAGGCCCACAACTTCCTGCCCGGCGAGACCGTCCGGAAGCAGCTCGTAATCCTGAACGACACGCGCGAGCAGGCTACGTGCACGTACTCCTGCTGGGCGCTGCCCGCGGCCGAATGGAAGAAGCTCCAGTCGCAGGGCAAGATGCCGAGGCCCCAGCGCCGCGGCGGCCTGGGCGTCCCGCCCGGTGGGAAGGCGACCTCGCCCTTCGTCGTCCGCCTGCGGGCCGACGCCGAGCCGGGGCGGTATCAGATCGTCGCCCAGTTCGATTTCGGCAAGGGCGGCCGGCAGACGGACCGGTTCACCTTCCACGTCCTGGAGCCGCCGAAGAAGCTCAACCTGAAGTCCCGCGTCGCCCTGTTCGACCCGAAGGGACTGACGGCCAGCCTGCTGGACGAGCTCGGCGTGAGGTACGAGAAGGTCGCCGGCGGCGCGGACGTCTCGAAGTACGGCATCCTGGTCATCGGGCGCGAGGCGATCGGCCTGACCACGAAGCTGCCCGACCTCTCACCCGTGCGGAAGGGTCTGCGGGTGCTGGTCTTCGAGCAGACGGCCGAGACGTTGGCGCACCGGCTGGGCTTCCGCGTGAACGTCCACGGCCTGCGGCGGGTGTTCCTCCGCGCGGGCGGCGGCCCTCCATACTTGGGGGACGAGGAGTTGCGCGACTGGCGCGGCTCGGCGACGCTGGTGCCGCCCTACCTGCCGATCGAGGGCATCGAGAAGGACAACCCCCGCTGGCGCTGGTGCGGCTTCTCGAACACGCGCGTCTGGCGGTGCGGCAATCGCGGCTGCGTCGCCAGCGTGCTGATCGAGAAGCCCCCCGTCGGTAACTTCCTGCCTGTCATCAGCGGCGGCTTCGACCTCCAGTACGCCCCGCTGCTGGAGTACTACGAAGGCCGCGGGCGGGTGCTCTTCTGCCAGCTCGACGTGACCGGCCGGACCGAGACCGACCCCGCCGCAACAGACCTGTGCCGGGGTCTGTTGAGGCGCCTCGATGCGGCCAAGCCGTTCTGGAAGGCAGACGTCCACTACACCGGCGACAAGCGCGGTGCCGAATTGCTTCGCGCGCTGGGGATCCCATTCGAGCGATACGCCGGTGGGAAGCTCCCGCCGGTCAGCCTGCTGGTCCTTGGGCCTGGCGGGAAGGGCCCGGGGGACCTTCCGAAAGCGCTCGGCTCGTTCTCATCTGTGTTCTGCCTGGGCCTCTCCGGCGAGGAGATCCGGCGGCTGTGGGGCGATCGGGTCGAGACGCTCCGGCAGACCGGCTGCTACGGGCAGCCCGTGGATTCTCCATGGTGCGGGTGGAAGGGGCTGTCCAATGCCGAGTACCACTGGCGCACCAAGTTGAGCTTCGACGCGATCGGCACCAAGCCGCCCGGCTGGATGCACGCCTCCGTCAAGGTGGGGAAGGACAAGCCCCGGCGCGTGGACTTCTGCCAGGTCGCCCCGTGGATGCTCGACTACAGGAAGAAGCCCTACCTGCGGACAAGCTATCGGCGGAACGTGTTCCTCGTCTCGCGGATCCTGCACAACCTCGGCGCGCCGGCGAGGACGCCGCTGCTGGAGCGGCTGTCGAAGCCAGCGGCCCTGAAGGCGCCGGGAGCGTGGCTCAAGAGCTACTACGTCCAGGAGCCCGTCGCCGAGGACGATCCCTATCGCTACTATCGCTGGTGAGGCCGGCGAAAGGAGATGCACGATGACTCGACTCGTGGGATTTGCACTGATCCCGGCGTTCCTTCAGCCGGCGGCGGCCGACGGGCTCGACCGCTGCAACGTCGTCTGGACCGCCCCCAGCAAGGACTCCTGGGGCTCGATGCCGCTGGGCAACGGCGACGTGGGCGTGAACCTGTGGGTCGAGGAAGGCGGCGACCTGCTGATGCTGATAAGCAAGACCGACGCGTGGGACGCCCACTGCCGCCTGCTGAAGCTCGGCCGGGTGCGCGTGAAGCTCTCGCCGAGCCCGTTTGCGAAGGGGCTGCCGTTCCGCCAGG
The DNA here is from genome assembly GCA_964427875.1 of uncultured Planctomycetaceae bacterium. Lineage (GTDB taxonomy): Bacteria > Planctomycetota > Phycisphaerae > SM23-33 > SM23-33 > CAYRVX01. The sequence continues at coordinate 71,011 of CAYRVX010000010.1, read as the reverse complement.
AGCTGAAGCTGCTCCAGGGCTGCGTCGAGATCGTCGCCGGCAAGCCGGACGAGGCGGTGACGCTGCGGGTGTGGGTGGATGCCCACCGGCCCGTCGTGCGCGTCGAGGCGCGGGCGGACCGGCCGATCGCCGCCCGGGCGGACCTGGAGATCTGGCGGAGCAGGGACCTCGAGCTGACCGGCAGGGAGCGCGACAGCGCCCGCGGCGTGCTGGCCGGCGGCTATCCGCTGAAGGTGCCCGCCGACCGCGTCGTCGAGGCGAAGGGCCGCGTCGTGTGGTACCACCGCAACGTCGAGTCGTGCTTTCCCATCACGCTGAAGGTGCAGGGGCTCGGCAAGCTCCTGGGCGACTGCGCCGACCCGCTCCTGCACCGCACGTTCGGCGGGGCCATGACGGGCCGGGGCTTCGTGAAGGCCGGGCCGACCACGCTCAAGACGCCGGCCCCCGCCAGGCGCTTCGATCTCGCGATCCACGCCCTGACGAGGCAGCCGGCAACCGAGAAGCAGTGGCTCGCCGAGCTGGAGCGGGTCATCGAGGCCGGCCGCGCCGCAGACCGCGCCGCCCACGAGAAATGGTGGGCCGACTTCTGGGACCGCAGTTGGATCCACGCGTCCGGCACGGCCGTCGGGGCCCAGATGGGCACGAATTCCCTGCCGCTGCGGATCGGCGCAAGCAGCACGGCCGGCGACCGCTTTCGCGGCGACGTCGCGGGGGCGATGGTCTTCAGCCGCGCGCTCGACGAGCGGGAGGTCGCCCGCCTCGCCGCCCGCAAGCTCGACGAGCTGGCCCGCGACCCGGCGCTGGTGGGCCACTGGACGTTCGACAACCTCAAGGGCGGCGCCTTCGCCAACCGTGCGGGCACGGAGCTGCCGGCGAAGGTCGTCGGGGACGTCGCCGTGGTCGACTCGGCCGGCGGCAAGGCGGTGCGCCTCTCGGGAAAGGGCTACCTGGAGGTGGCCCATCACGCCAGGCTGAATCTCCGCAAGGCCGTCACGCTCGCCGCCTGGGTCCGCCCGGCCGAAGGCGGCGCACGCGACGGACGCATCCTCGACAAGAGCCGCACCGGCACCAGCAACGGATACCTGCTCGACACCTGGCCCGGGGGAAACAGCCTGCGGATCATCACCGAGCCGGGCACGCTGAACCACAAGACCTCCCTGGCGGCCGGGAAGTGGTCCCACGTGGCCGGCACGTTCGACGGCGGGCGGCTCGGGCTCTACCTCAACGGCAGGTGCGTCGAGTCGAGGCGCGTCGGCGGCGACCTGGACACCGTGACGCGAGCCTACCAGCTCCAGCGGTTCATCAACGCGTGCGGCGGGCGCGGCGCCCTGCCGATCAAGTTCAACGGCTCGATCTTCACCGTGGACTCGCCCGACTACAGCCCCGACTACCGCCGCTGGGGCGGGTGCTTCTGGTGGCAGAACACCCGCCTGCCCTACTGGGCAATGGTCCCCTGCGGCGACTGGGACCTGATGGGGCCGCTGTTCGAGATGTACAGCCGCATGCTCGCCCTGCGGAAGGACGTTACGAGGACGTACTACGGCCACGGCGGGGCGTTCTTCGCCGAGACGATGTACTTCTGGGGCACGCCCTGCAACGACGACCATCGCTGGAAGCGCAGCGGCCAGCCGGACCACCTGATGCTCAACCGCTACATCCGCCGCGAGTGGCAGGGCGGGCTCGAGCTGGCCATGATGATGCTCGACCGCTACGACTACACGCAGGATGAGGAGTTCGCCAGGGGCACGCTCGTCCCGCTGGCCGACGCGGTGCTGACGTTCTATGACAAACACTACCCTCGCGAGAAGGACGGCGCGCTGCGAATCGACCCGGCCCAGTCGCTGGAGACGTGGTGGAAGGCCGTCAACCCCATGCCGGAGGTCGCCGGCCTGCGGGCCGTCCTGGCACGCATGCTTGCACTGCCGAAGCTGCTGACCTCCCCCCGGCAGCGGGAGGCCTGGAAGAAGCTCGCCGGCCAGGTCCCGCCGATCCCCACGCGCAAGATCGAGGGCAGGGACGCACTGGCGGCGGCCGAGCAGTTCTCCGACCGCCACAACTGCGAGAACCCCGAGCTGTATGCCATCTTCCCGTATCGCCTGTTCGGCCTCGAGCGGCCGGGGCTGGACGCGGCGCGATGGGCGTTCGAGAAGCGGCTCGTCAAGGGCAGCGCCGGCTGGCAGCAGGACCCGGTCCAGTCGGCGATGCTGGGCCTGGCCGACACGGCCGGGCGGCTGATCGTGCGGCGATCGGCCGCCAAACACGCCGGCAGCCGGTTTCCCGCCTTCTGGGGGCCGAACTTCGACTGGGTCCCCGACCAGGACCACGGCGGCAACAACATGATGGGCCTCCAGGCCATGGCCCTTCAGCCCGTCGGGCGGAAGCTCCTGCTCCTGCCCGCCTGGCCGAAGGGCTGGGACGTGCACTTCAAGCTCCACGCGCCCTACAGAACCACGGTGGAGTGCGTCTATCGCAGCGGCAAGATAGAGAAGCTGAAGGTCTCCCCGCCCCAGCGGGCGAAGGACATCGTTTGCATGGATGGACTTTCCTTTGACCTTCCCCGTCGCTGATAGGATAATGACGAAAAGACGCCGGTGGACGTTCCGGCGCGGAGCTCCTGAGGAGCAAGGAGTATGACGCGCAAAGAGAAGGTGACAAGAGTGATCGATGGCGATACGTTCCGAACCGCCAGGCGGACAAATTCGGTTCGCTTGGCGAACGTGAGCACTCCTGAGAAGGGGTCCCCCGGCGCCGACGTCGCCAGGAGGAAGCTGCAAAGGCTGATCGGCGGCAGGGAAGTCTCGATTCGGCCGATCGCAAGAGACACGTACGGGCGCTCCATCGCTCTGGTGAAGATAGGACGCCGTTCCGTGAACAAGGCCATGTGCCCCCCGAAGAAGAAGTGACTGATCCGTCAGACAGAGGGGACTCCGCAGCGTAGGGGGTGTGCGGTTTGCTTCTACTCGGCGAGGGCCTCTTCCGTTGCGGCCAGCCACCGAGCATCGATTTTGCCATCGAGCTTCTTGAGCTGAGCAACTGCTTCTCTGACCGTTCGGATCGCATCCGCTGCGTGTTTCTTTGTCATCTGATCCTTCTCGCCAAGATCCTTCGTCAGCTTCTTCCCCCTCTTGAAGTGCACGAGCATGTTCCTGAGGTGAAACAGCTCCGTCAGCCGCTGGAACATCTGACCGTCCGTACTCATGGCTTTGCCCGTTACGAGCTGTGGGATGACCAGCCATTTGCCCTGCACGCTCAGTCTGTCCAGGTAATTGTCGAAGTACTTCCTGGAGAAGTTGCTGATCGCATAGTCGTTGATGAGGGCCTCCAACGTCAGGGCGCTGAAGATCACGGCAACGACGCCCAGTCGCTCTTCATCCGCGGGATTGAGCCGGTTGAGCCTCAGGTACTCGAGATCCCCCTCTTCCCATTCTCTTCCCTCTTTGGCGACAGCGCGCTCGTACCGCGCTCATTCGCCCACCAGGCGATTCACCTCCAGAAGCGAGGTATACGCAATGGAGTAGAAGCTCGTGACCTGCTCTATCGGAATGATCTCTTCGCTGCCGCGAGCCATTCTCTTCCGTCCCCGGTTTCTCAGGCAACTTTGGCAACGTATCGCCGTTCAACCGTACGGATCCCATCGTACACGTCGTGCGCAAGGGTGCAATCCCTTTCGGGAGCGAAGCGTGTCACAGGTAAGCAGAAGGCATAGCCACTTGGGCGCTGCGGCCTTGGTCCTTCACGTCGTTGGTGCTGCGGCAACGGCCGCGGTGTGCAACGTGAAGGTCGTTACCGACGCTTCGCCGGATTACTCGGACATGGCGAGCATGATCCACAGCATCACGTCGCGCTGGCCGACCGTGCGCGAGAAGTGCTGGGCGATGTTCTACTGGAACCACGTCGCGCGGCGGCAGACGACGCCGATGAGGCGGCACGGCCTGGACCTGACCGACCCGATCCGCCAGTTCAACGACTACGGGTTCACGATGTGCAGCACGATCGCGGGGACCAACTGCGCGATCTGGCACAACATGGGGCTGAAGGTCAAGTACTGGGACATCACGCTGCACACGGTCCCCGAGTGCTTCTACGACGGCCGGTGGCACATGTACGACAACTCGATGTCGGCCATCTACACGCTCTGCGACGGGGAGACGGTCGCCGGCGTGGAGGACATCGGCAAGGCGGGCGCGTGTGCGGCCTCCGGCGGGAAGGCCGAGCCCGGGCACGTCGCCAGGTACCACTGCCTCAACGCCACCAGCGCCAACGGCTTCCTCACCGGGGCCGACTGCAACCGCGACCTCGCCCAGGAGTACCGCTGCTTCAGGCCCAAGGGCCTCAAGTACCGCTACTATTTCCACGATTGGGACTTCGGCCACCGGTACATCCTGGACCTCAGGCCCGGCGAGGCGTACACGCGCTATTACCGCAGCAAGGGCACGGGGAGCGAGTGGTACGTGCCCAACCGGGGCAAGGACCCCGAGAGCGTCGGCAAGTACGGCCTCCGCGGGAACGGGGTCTGGGTGTTCACGCCGCCGCTGACGGCGAACGAGTGGCGCAAGGCGGCCCACAGCGCGGAGAGCATCGCGCCGGCTGGAGGGGCACGCCTCCAGCCCGAGAGGCCGGGCCGGCCGGGGCAGGTGATATACAAAGTCCAGGCGGCGAACGTCATCACGAGCATGTCGATCCGGGCCTCCTTCCACCGCCGAAGCGCCGACGACGTGGCGCGGATATCCATCAGTACGAACAACGGCCTGAAGTGGACGGAGCTCTGGACGGGTGGAAGCACCGGCAGTGTGCCGGCAAGCCTGAACCTGCTTCGCGAGGTCAACGGCGCCTACGAAGTCCTGATCCGCGTCGAGTTGATGGCCAAGGCCCAGCCTTCCGACGCGGTGCTGAGCCGGCTGGGCATCGAGACGCGCACGCAGCTTAATGCCAAGACGCAGCCGCGGCTGAATCTCGGGCGGAACACGGTGTACGTCGGTAAGGGCGATCAGACCGAGTCGATCGTCTTCTGGCCGGAGCTCCAGAACGACAAGTACAGGGAGCACGTCGTCGAGGAGGAGAACATCGCCTGCGACGCCAAGCACATCGGCTACCAGGGCGTGATCTACCCGGCCGCCCCCAATAGGGAGGGATACCTGGTGTATCGGTTGGACGCCCCGCGCGACATCACGCGCCTGACGTACGGCGGGCGGCTCTACAACCGCTCGCCCGGCAGCCGGATCGAACTGCTCCACTCGCTCGACGGCAAGACGTGGCGGCGCGACTTCTCGCTGACCGACGTGAAGCCTCCGTGGGACGTGATTCACTACGAGACGGTGGACATCCCTCGCGGGCACCGCAGGGCGTGGGTGAGGTACGTGATGAGGAGCCCCGCGGCCGGGCGAACCGGATGCAGCATCTACGCCGTCCGCATGGAAGCCAACCACCTGCCCGCCGATCCGGCACCTCAGCCCGTCGAGGTCACGTTCACCTGGGCCGAACGGCAGCAGGACCGGTCGCTCGTCGAGCGCAGCCACACCCAGCGGATCGCCAGGCTGCCCTTCCGATACCACGTCAACGTTGGCGGCGCGGATCACCCGGTGATGAAGTCGCTTCGCGTGGGCCTCCAGGGGGCCGCGGGGGACGTGAAGCCGGGCTACTCCGACGGGAAGGACGTCGGCGGCGAGAGGTTCGTGGGACGCTGGCTGACGGTGGGCAGGAACCTGGCGGTCGGCAAAAGCTACACCGTCTCCGTGCCCTCGCAGACGAACTGGGGCGCCGGCGACCCTGAGGGCACGAAGCTCACCGACGGCGTGGCCGGCCCGCCGTATGCCGGTGGAACGTCCTACCGATCCGGGGCGATCTGGGGCAAGGGGAAGGACCCCGTCATCACGCTGGACCTCGGCAAGACGGTAGAGTGCGCGTCGTTCGGCATGAACTTCCACGGCTATCCCTGGTGGGACGCGCTCAAGGGCGAGATCAAGGACACCGTCGAGGTGCTTACTTCCATCGACGGCCGGAAGTACACCTCGCTGGGCCTGCTGAAGACCGACCTTCGCTGGCGCGACCTGCCGGCGAACCACATGTACCCCGACCACGAGGTCATCCAGGGGCACACGTTCCGCCTGGTCCCCCCGGCGCCCGTGAGGGCGCGCCACGTGCAGTACCGCGTGAGAAACCGGCGCTTCTTCGACTGCACGGAGCTGGAGGTCCTCGACGCCATCCGCTTCGAGCCGTTCGACCTGCGCATCGCCCTGCCGGCCGCTACTTCGGGCGCGGCGGATCGGTCCGCCGGAAGTGCGTCATCGCCGCTCGCGACGGCGGCGCCGCGAAGGTGAACCGCCCCGAGGCCGCCTCGCCGAGCGTCTCCTTCTTCTTCGTCATCAGGTCTACCTGCGTGATGCGCCACGTGCCGGCCGGCAGCTTGGCGCTGATGTTCCTCGCCCGGCGGTTCGTTCCGAGGACGTACTCCTTCTGCTCTTCGCCGAGCAGTCGGGAGCCCTCGGGCAGGGAGGAGAAGATGCCGCCCTTCGGGTCGATGGGCTCCATTCGCCAGAACGTCACGCGCTCATCGACGTATTCGCGCAGCAGCAGGAGGTTGTCGGCGGCGTGGTGTTTGGCGGCGTCGAAGCCGCCCCAGAAGTACTGGCCCTTCTTGCCGGCGTACTTCTCGCCCGTGGTCGGATAGCCCCCGCCGAGGAACGTGCCGAAGCAGCCTTCGATCACGTCGCCCTCCGAGAACCGGTCGCCCTTGCCCTCGTAGGCGTTCTCGTCGTTGCAGACGGGCTTCTTCCCGCCCCGGGCGTAGTTGGCGGCGGCCGCGTCGGCGGCGCGGTCCAGGCGCTTGAGCTTCCACTGAATGGTCACGTGGTCGTGCCACGCGCCGTTGAGCTTCGTGTTCCAGTTCCCCGTGTTGCCGTGGACGGCGAGGCCCGTCGCATACGGCAGGCAGGCGCGGATCGCCCGCCCGGCCCGTACGATCTGCTCGGCCTTGTACGACGGCTGCTTGATGTTCCACTCGTTGCACAGGCAGAACCACACGTTGGGATACGCCCCGTAGCGGGCCGCGAGGTAGCGCAGCCAGGGGCTCGGGTCGCCCTGGAGCGTCGAGCGGATCTCTCGCGTGTCCGGCCCGCAGACGATCAGGTCGCAGATCAGGTCGGTCGCGAAGCCCTCGCGGATGACCGGATCGACGCGTCGACGGAACCACGTCGGGTTGGGGCGCAGGGAGAACCGCCCGTGGTCGCTGGGGCGGCCGGAATCGTCCAGGAACGGCTTGTCCGTCGGGTGCGTGTAGCGCCCGCCGCCGAGCGAGAAACGAAGCTTCTTGAAATACCCCGCGTTGGCGCGGATGTCGGCCACCGGATCGGTCTTCGCCGCGCCTCGATCGGTTCGCCGGCTCAGGAACGTGTAATGCGTGTTGCCGACGATGTACGGGTGCGAGCCGTCCGATCTCCCGTACCAGCGCCCGTCGGGGACCCAGCGGCCCGGATGCTTCGAGGGGACACAGACCAGCTCGTCGCCCTCCCGCTGGCCGCTGAGCTCCTTGCGATTCGATTCCGCGCGTACGATGCGCCACCGCCCGACGCGCGTCGGGCAGAAGCGGACCTTGAAGACGCCGCCGGTCGGGCGGCCCTTGCCGTCGCCGTCCCAGAACCCGACGGCGCGTACGGTCTCGCCGCCGGCCTCGTGACGGAACGACACCGCCAGCTCGACGTCGCGGGCCGGGGTGTCCGACGGCCCCTGCCGAGGGCCCTTCAACGCCACTTCCAGGACGTGATATCTCGGCACCTTGCCGAGGTCGGCGCCCCGGGCGGTCCGCTCGGCCGGCGCGATCAGCAGGAGCGCCGCGAACGCGGGCGCCACTCGCCATGCGAATCCTCGATGCGTCATCGTCCGTCCCTTTCGTCCTGTCCCGGTGCACGGGTACCAGATCGTCGGGACTCGTTCAACAGTTCCCCGGTTCGTCGATTCCCGCCTTTTTCCTTTCTCCACTCGTGACATTCGTGTAATCGGTAGACTCGTTCCTTGTCAGGCGTTTGCTCGCGGCGTCAGTGGGCCGACCCAGCCGTTGCCACGGCTGGGCTTCGGTGAGGGAAGGGCTATGAGCAGCGAATCAGAACGGGCATTCCATTGGCCCGACGGCAGGCGGGCGGCCGTGAGCTTGAGCTTCGACGACGCCCGCCTCAGCCAGGTTGACCGCGGCATGGCGATCCTCGACGCCTGCGGCGCGAGGGCGACGTTCTACGTCTCGATAGCCGGCGTCGAGGAGCGACTGGAGGCGTGGAGGCTCGCCGTCGCCGGCGGCCACGAGATCGGCAACCACTCGCGGAACCACCCGTGCAGCGGGAACTTCCCCTTCGCCCGCCAGCGGGCGCTGGAGGACTACACGCTTCGGCGAATGGAGGACGAGCTGCTCGAGGCCAACGAGGCCATCGCCGACCGCCTGGGCGTGGCGTGCGAGACCTTCGCCTATCCGTGCGGACAGAAGTTCGTCGGGCGCGGCGAGGACGTCCGGAGCTACGTGCCGCTGGTGGCCAGGCACTTCATCGTCGGCCGGGACGGCTTCAACGAGACGCACAACGCCCCGTCCTTCTGCGACCTGGCCCAGGTCTTCAGCGTCGAGGCGGACACGCGAAGCTTCGACGAGCTTCGGGGTATGGTCGATCGGACCGCCGAGGAATGCGGCTGGCTGATCCTCTTCGGCCACGAGATCGGCGAGGCGGGCATTCGCCAGACGACGGACGCGGCGGCCCTGGAGGCCCTGTGCCGTCACTGCCTGGATCCCGCCGGCGGGATCTGGCTGGACACCGTTGCGGCCGTCGGCAAGTATATCCGGAGCACGCGGGGAAGCTGAAAGGAGAGGCCAAGCCATGTTGCGAGTCGGGCGGAAGGAAGTGGACGCCATCGCCAAGGTCCTGCTCAGCGGGCGGATCTTCCGCTACGGCAAGCTGGGCGGGCAGTGCGAGCGGTTCGAGCGGCGCTACGCGAGGTACCTCGGCGTCAGGCACGTGTGGATGACCTCCAGCGGGACGACGGCGTTGACGGCCGCGCTGGCGGGGCTGGGTGTCGGCCCCGGCGACGAGGTGGCCGTGCCCGCCTGCACGTACATGGCCACGCCGATCTCCGTCCTGGCGGCCGGGGCGATCCCCATCATCGTGGACGTCGACGATTCGATCACGATGGATCCCGACGCCCTGGATGAGGCCATCGGCCGGCGGACGCGGGCGGTGGTTCCCGTCCACATGTGGGGCCTGCCGTGCGACATGAGGCGGATCATGCGCGTCGCGAGGAGGCGCGGGCTCCTGGTCGTCGAGGACGCCTGCCAGGGCATCGGCGGCTCCTACGAGGGGCGAAAGCTCGGGTCCATCGGCCACGCCGGGGCCTTCAGCTTCAACTACTACAAGCACATGACCTGCGGCGAGGGCGGGGCCGTAGCGACCAACGACGCGAAGGCCGCCGAGCGCGCCGGGTGCGTGATCGATTGCTGCCGCTTCTACTGGGACGGCCGCAAGGACGGCTTCCGCCCGTTCACGAGCAACGGCTCGCGGGCCTCGGAGCTCGAGGGCGCGATGATGAACGTCCAGCTCGACCGGATCGACCCGATGATCCGCGCCATGCGGCGGCAGAAGCGTCGCATACTGCGCGAGACGGCCTCGACGCACCTGGCGCCCATCCGGGCGAACAGCCCGGATCACGAATGCGGCTCGCACGTGATGTTCACGCTGCCGTCCCCGGCACAGGCGGAGGACTTCGCCCGGCTGACGGGCGGGACCGTCGCGGGCAAGACCGGCCGCCACGTGTATACCGAGTGGGACCCGATCCTCAACCACCGCGGCGCGCACCACCCGGCGCTGGATGCGTTCAAGCTGCCGGCGAACCGCCGGTGCCGGAGGAAGTACACGAAGGGCATGTGCGCCGCCTCACTGGACGTCCTGAACCGCACGGTGATGCTGACCAACCATCCGGACCGCAAACGAGCGGACGTGACGGCCGTCATCCGCAAGATAAAGGCCGCCGCCGGGGCGGTGCTCGGGTGATGGCGGGAGGAAAGATACCCACGGACCGCCGCCCGTGGGCTTCGCGCGACACGGAGAACGCGACGCTCGCGCCCAAGCCCACGGGCAGCGACCCGTGGGTCGTGCGGTTGAACAGACACACCCCAACGAAGGAGAAATGCTCGTGACAAGACATCCCGTCATGGCGGGGACGGTCCTTCTGCTCGCGCTTGCCGCCGGCGTTCGGGCGGCCGATTGGGAAATGGCGGCGGCGAACGACGGTACGGTCGCCGTCCTGCTGAAGAAGGCGCCCGTGATCAAGGCGAGCTACTGCTTCTGGGGGCCCAAGTGGAAGTACGCCGGCGCGCGGATCAGGCTCGGGCAGAAGCAGGGCGATGCCGCACCGCTGAGCGGGACGGTAAAGGACCTCGGCATCACCGTTACGGGCGAGGTCACCTCCCCGGCCGCGAACCGGTTGCGATACGCCTGGAAGCTCCAGGCCGCCGGGGCCCTGGCGGGCATCATCGGCGGCGGGATGGAGTTTCGGCTGTCGCTGAACGACCCGGCCTTCGGGGGCAAGGTGCCCAACCCGGTCCTGCTGGGCGACAACACCGGCTGGCGGTGGCCGGTCGGCGGCGGGCAGGAAGTGCGCGTCGAGTTCGACAGGCCAACCGCAAGCGTCTACTTCGAGCGGGGCAACAAGGGCCAGATCCGCACGATGTTCGTCGGCAAGGAGCTCGCCGAGGGCGCGCACTCGGTGGTCATGACCGTCACGCTTCCGGCCGGCGGGCGCGTCGTCAAGTCGCCGGCGGACCGTTACGGGCCGTCGAGCACGGCCGGGTGGTGGCCCGACGCGATGGCCCACGACGCCAGCCCGGTGGACCTGAGCTTCCTGAATCACAGGCCCGCCGGCAGGCACGGGTTCGTGCGGGCCAGGGGCGACAAGCTGGTCTTCGCCGACGGCACGGAGGTCCGCTTCTGGGGCGGCAACATCGCGGCCTACGCCATCTTCGCCGAGAAGGACCGCATCAAGACGCAGGCGAAGCGCATTGCCCAGTTGGGCTACAACCTCATGCGGTTCCACCACCACGACTCCACGCGATGGGTCGGCCGGACCGTCATCGACAAGGGGCGGGAGGACTCCCAGCACCTCGACGCGGAAGTCATGGACCGCCTCGACTGGTGGATCAAGTGCCTCAAGGACGAGGGCGTGTACGTCTGGCTGGACCTGCACGTCGGGCGCCAGTTCAAGGCGGGCGACGCAATAGGCGAGGGCTTCGTCGAGATTAAGCGGCGCGGCGCCGAGTGCAAGGGCTTCTGCTACTTCAACGAGCGCATCGAGGAGCTGATGAAGCTCTTCAACGCCAAGTACCTCAACCACGTCAACAAGTACACCAGTCTGGCCTACAAGGACGACCCCGCCGTCATGGGCCTGCTGATCACCAACGAGAACGACCTGACGTGCCACTTCGGCAACCTGATGCTCGCGGACAAGAACAACCCGTACCACAACAGGCTGTTCACCGAGGCCGTCAAGGCCTTCGCCGCCAGGTGGGGCCTGAAACCGGCCGAGACGGGCAGAACGTGGGTGCCGGGAGCGAGCAAGCTGTTCCTCAACGACTGGGAGCATGCCTGGAACGTGCGCATGCTCAAGCACCTCGAGACAGTCGGCGTGAAGGTGCCCGTCTCCACGACGCAGATGTGGGGGAACATGTCGATGTTCGGCCTGCCGGCGCTGACGGCCAGCGGGATCATCGACGTGCACTCCTACGGCCGCAGCGAGGCGCTCAGCGCGAACCCGCGGTACAAGGGCAACTACGCCACGTACTTCGTCACGGGCCAGGCCTACGGCAAGCCGGTGGCGATCACGGAATGGAACGTGCCCTATCCCAACGTCGACCGCTTCACGGCCCCGCTGTACGTGGCGAGCATCTGCGCCCTTCAGGGCCTGGACGCGCCGATGATCTACAACTACTCGCAGCGCACCTTCGGCAAGCCGACGCGGCCGGGGACGTGGTCGTCGTTCCCCGACCCGGGCCTGCACGCCACGATGCCCGCCGCGGCCGTCGCCTTCCGACGCGACGTCAAGCCCGCCGAGAGGACCTGCTGCATCCGGCTCGACCGGCAGAAGCTCTACATGGAGGACAGCCACCCGCGGAACATGGCGACGGTGCGCACGCTGATCGAGCAGAGCAAGGTAACGTTCGGCCTGCCGGACGTGAAGGAGCTGGACTGGGACGCCGAGACGAAGCTCCCCGCCGGCGTGACCGTCGTCACGGACAGGAACAAGGACTTCATTCCCGCCGGCCAGGACTTCGTCCGCAGCGACACGGGGCAGCTCACGCGGAACTGGGTGAGGGGCTGCCAGACCATCGACGCCGGCGCCACGCAGGCGGCCCACGGCTGGATCGGCGGCCGGACGCTCCGGCTCGCGGACGTCACGTTTGCGATCGAGACGCCCAAGGCGGCGGTGGCCGTGACGGCCCTCGACGGCAAGCCCGTCGGCCGGTCGCGGCGAATCCTGATCTCCGCCGTAGCCCGCGTGGTCGCCTCGCCCGGCGGGAGGATGCCCCTCCTGAGCGAACCGGTCGTCGGCAAGCTCACGATCCGGGCGCCGGGCGGCCTCGTGCTGGTCGGCCTGAAACCCGACGGCAAGGAGACGGCTCCGATGCCCGCTGAATACGCCGGCGGAACGTACCGGATCACACTGAACAAGGACACAGGCACCCATTGGCTGCTGCTGCGCAAGTAGCGGCCGCGAGACACACAGGGAGACCTTCGGGAGATGAAGAAACGAAGAGACACGATGAATCGCCGCGAGTTCCTTCGAGATGCCGCCGTCGCGGGCGCCGGGGCGATTGGCATGCTGCTGGCCCCGCGCCTGGCGCGGGCGGCGGCCAGGGACGGCAAACGCCCGCCGAACGTCATCATCATCTTCACCGACGACCAGGGGTCGGTGGACGTGAACTGCTACGGCTCGAAGGACCTCTACACGCCGAACATGGACGACCTGGCCAAGCGCGGCACGCGGTTCACGCAGTTCTACGTCGGCGCGCCGGTCTGTTCGCCGTCGCGCGTGGCCCTGCTGACGGGGCGATACCCGCAGCGCGCGGGGCTGGCCACCAACGCCGGGACGAAGAACGGCCTGCCCAACGAGCAGGTCACCATCGCCGAGATGCTCAAGAAACACGGCTACCGGACGGCCATCTTCGGCAAGTGGCACCTCGGCCACGCCAAAGAGATGAGCCCGAATGCCCAGGGGTTCGACGAGTTCTTCGGCCACAAGAACGGCTGCATCGACAACTACTCGCACTTCTTCTACTGGTCCGGTCCGAACGTGCACGACCTGTGGCGAGACGACAAGGAGGTGTTCGAGGAGGGCCGTTTCTTCCCGGACCTGGTCGTCCGCGAGGCGAAGCGCTTCATCAAGGCCAACCGGGACCGCCCGTTCTTCCTGTACCTGCCGTTCAACGTGCCGCACTATCCGCTTCAGGGCACGGAGAAGTTCCGCAGGATGTACGCCAAGCTGCCCTCGCCGCGGAAGCACTACGCGGCCTTCCTGTCCACGCTGGACGAGAAGATCGGCGAGGTGATGGCCGCCGTGGACGAGCTGCACTTGCGCGACAACACGCTGGTGATCTTTCTGAGCGATCACGGGCACTCCGTGGAGGTCCGCACGATGGGCGGCGGGGGCAGCGCGGGGCCCTACCGCGGGCACAAATTCGAGCTGTGGGAAGGGGGCATCCGCGTGCCGTGCATCGCCGTGCTGCCCGGGGTGATCCCCGCCGGCGCGGTGCGCGGCCAGATGGCCGCCTCGTGCGACTGGATGCCGACCATCGCCGCGATCTGCGGCGCCAAGCTGCCGGACCGCAAGCTGGACGGCAGGAACATCCTCCCGCTGATCAAGTCCGCCGACGCGCCCTGTCCGCACGACGTCTTCCACTGGCAGTCGGGCGGCATGTGGGCCGTGCGCGAGGGCAAGTGGAAGCTCGTCTGCGAGCGGTCCTCGCGAAGGCGGGGCGGCAAGCAGGCGAAGCAGCCGCAAGTGCAGGCGGGCCTGTTCCTCAGCGACATGGAAGCCGACGTCACCGAGACCAGGAACCTCGCCAAGGCCCACCCGGAGGTCGTCCGGCGCCTGAAGAAGCTGCACGACGAGTGGGTCGATGAAGTCAAGCGGCAGTGACGGCAGGGAGAACGACCCATGCCCGCGGACGTACTGAAGCGAAAGGGCGACAGGCCCGTGCTGGAGCCGCGGCCGGAGTGCTGGGACGCGGTGAGCACGTTCAACCCCGGCGCGGTCCTCGTCGGCGATGAGGTCTACATGCTCTACCGCGCCGTGACGGACCTGAAGCCCTACGTGTCGCGCCTCGGCCTGGCGACCAGCAGGGACGGAGTTCACTTCGAGCGGGCCGTTGACGGCCCGGTCTTCGAGCCGCAAGAGAGCTTCGAGGTCGGCGGCGTCGAGGACGCCCGCATCACGCGCGACGGCGAGGATTTCCTCATCACCTACGCGGCCGTGTCCGTCGTGCCGGGGCCCGCATACGAGGAGGCGGACTTCTTCGCCCGCGCCCGCGAAGACCCGTTCATCGAGCGCCCGGGCATGCCGCCGATGGGGCCGAGCCTCACCGGCCTGCTGCGGTCAAGGGACCTGCGGAGCTTCACCTTCGAAGGCCTCATCACCCCCGGCGGCATCGACGACCGCGACGGGGTCCTCTTTCCCGAGAAGGTCGCAGGCAGGTACGTCCTGCTGCACCGCCCGACGAGCTGGGTGGGCCGGACGTACGGCACCGACAGGCCCGGCATCTGGCTGGCGTTCTCCGATGACCTTGTGAACTGGGACTACGGCACCGGCCGGCGGAACCTGCTGATGAAGCCGCGGGAGGCGGTGCAATGGGAGGCCGCCAAGATCGGCGGCGGCCCGCCGCCCGTCAAGACCGAGGCCGGCTGGCTGGTGATCTACCACGGAGTGGACAATCGCCACGTCTATCGCGTCGGGGCGGCCGTGCTCGACCTCCACGATCCCGCCAAGGTGCTCGCCCGAACGGATGCCTTCCTCATGGAGCCGGAATTGGACTGGGAGAAGGTCGGCATCATCCCCAACGTGGTCTTCCCCACGGCGGCCGTCCTGCGCGGGCGGGAGCTGCTGGTCTACTACGGCGGCGCGGACCGCGTGGTGGGCCTGGCGACGGGTGACATCGACGAACTGCTCAACTGCCTTGTGCGGTGACGCGTGCTTCCGCGGGCGGGCGCCGCCTCCAGCGGGATCAGCGGAAGGGCAGGAAGCTCATGAGCCAGTCCTCGTAGAGGAACTGGATCCGCTCGATGAGGTAGGCCATTCGCGTCATCACGGTGTTCCCGAACATGGCCCCGAGGCAGATCATGATCATGATGCGCCCGATGCGCATGGGCGGACGGAGCAGCCGGTTGTCCGTCCTGACCGAGAAGAAGAAGTACAGCAGCGTCGTCAGGAGCGCCGCGAGGAAGATGAGGTTGCTGAAACACTCGAAGAAGCCGCCCCAGGTGAAGCCTCCCGCGGCGGCGAAGGGGTTCAGCGGCTTCAGCGACGCGCCGATCTGCGGCATGATCCGGAGCATCCAGTCCTTGAACGCCAGCCCCGCCGCGACGCCGATGAACAGCCCGGTGACCAGCGTGCTGACCCAGAAGAACCTCTTGGAGAGCTGGAAGTACCACAGGCTCCCGGCCACCAGGGCCAGCAGCCAGAGATACCCGTACCACTTGCCCGTCTCGGGGGCCGCTTCGCTGATGTGCGACCACCACATGGGATAGAGCACCTGCTGCCAGGCCACGACCAGACCCACGCCGACCGACACCCCCAGCGCCGCGTGCTGCACCAGGCGGTAACAGATGTTGTCTTTCGCCAGGTAGCTGAACACGGCGAAGGTGACCACCGCGCCGAACCAGATTGTTATGGCGCTGGTCATCGTGCCTTCCTCCTGGCTCGCAGGGCCGCCCACGCCCCCACGTTCCCGAGGATCGCCGCGATGATGATGATGCAATTGCCGAACGAGGCCACGCCGATGAGGCGAGTGCCCGTGGACTTCTTCCCGATCAGCCCCTCGTACTCGGCCGCGCCGCGGTTGCCCACAAGCATCCCGCACAACTGGTTGCTGTCGATGTACGTGAAGTAGTTCGGGGCCATGATGGACATGCAGCCGAAGGCGACGGGCGTGCCGTATTGGCCGTTTGCGAAGCTGATCCACTCCGGCGACGGCTGGTACGTCACGCAGTACACCATGTGGATGTCCCGGATCGACCGCACCTTCGCCATGAGAGGCAGCTTGCTCATTGGCGTGCCGTCGCGGTCCTTCGGGCGGGCCTTGTGGAAATCGCTGCACAGCCCGTCGATGATCACCCCCATCCCGCCCCGCGTGTCCACGAAGCCGGTGTTGACCCAGTCGCGGCCGTATGCGTACCCCGCCTTTGCGGCGATCGGATTGATGACGCGGGCGGCGAACTCCGGCCCGAACGGCCGGCCCAGCGAGATCACGACGAATCGGACACCCCGCCCGCACAGATGCCGGACGACACACTCCAACTGGGCGTGGTTCTCCGCACGTGAGCCCATGTCCCAACTGGAGTCGATCAGGACCACCTTCCCCGGCGGGCACGACTCGATCGCGTCGTACAGGCCCTGCGTGGGCATCGAGGCCCCGCCGGGCGGCATGGGGATGGGCACCACGAACGGCACGATCAGCAGGCCGATCGTGGCGACGTACAGCCACCTCTGGTTGAGGCCTTCGAGTTTCGCCAGCCACCGGATCATCGGCTACTCCTTGCGCCTCGCGAGCCCAAGCCAGTGTCGCAGCCCGGCCGCCATCGCCCCGCCGCAGGCGCCGATCAGCACCGCGCGCTGCACGCCGGCATTGGGGAACAGGAGGATCCACTGTGCGGCGGAGCGGAACTGGTACTCCTCGGGAAGTCGGTGTGTGATCCAATCTCCCACGGGCACCTGCCCGAGCAGGATGATGACGGCCGCGGCCATCATCAGCGCGGACTCCAGGTTGTTCATTCGGAACGCCCGGTGTGCGGCCGAGACGAGATAGAACGCCAGCAGCGCCATGCTCGATGCGAAGAAGGCCGTCGTCACGCCGTGAATCATCGCCTGATGCAGGAGGTCCCAGAACGTGTGGGCCTCCGTCACGGCGCCGCCGGTCTCCTTGGTCCTCAAAGCCGTCGCGAGGGCCGCCGCCAGAAGGAACAGCAGGAACACGATGCTTTCCGGCCGGCCCTTGTGCTTACGGAAGATCCTCGCCACGTGGCTGCGGACCAGGTTGAGCGGCCCGAGGAGAAACGCCATCGTCCCGATCACGACCACGAAATTCATCACGACCGGCCGGAACTTCGTCAGCGGGTTCTCGAAGCCGCCGGCCCAGGCGGGGGCCTTTCCGGGCAGGAGAAACTCCGCCAGGAAGTACAACCCGCCGACGAAGGTGATCAGTCTGACAACGTGGCGCCTCACGAGGCGGCTCCGCTACTTCTTCGCGTAGTCCATCAGCTTCGTCACCAGCCAGGTGGCCTTGCCCCAGTCGAACTGGGAGAGGATGATCCCGACGATGATCAGGCCCGCGAAGATCGCCTTGATGATGTCCTGCCCGACGAGTGACGCCCGCATGGTGGGGTCCTCGCTGACGTACGCCCCGGCCGCAAAGTACTCCTCCCCGATGATCGTGTGGTTGCACGTGCAGACGAAGAAGGGCACCTGCCAGAGGCTCGGCGAGCCGGCGATCTGGAGCGTGCCCATCCGCGCGCCCGGCTCAGCCATCAACAGGCTGCTGAAATCGAACTGGCCGTAGAAGATAGCGCAGCCGGCCGGCTCGTCCTCGATGAGCTTGGCCGTGCCCATCGCGTGGACGACCGCGTCCTCCGACAGGAAGCGGACCTGCTCGGCCGCCTTGAACTCGTGGGGTACGCCCTCGGCTGTGTAGGCCTGGCGGACGACCTCTTCGGCCACGGGGTAGACGTTCGCCGTTCGGAGGGTCACGATGAGGTTCGTTCGCATGCGTGCAGCCAGGCGGGCCACGTGAGCCAGGACGGACAGCGCCGCGTGCGTCCGAATGTCCCGGATATCGGGCCAGCCCATGGCGAAGACGACCGGCCGGCCCATCTCCGTGGCGCGCCCGACCGCCTCCTCGAGCGAGGCGATGCCCGGGATCTGGCGAACGTAGGGGATGTGCCCCTTCCTGGCGCGCCAGAGGCAGATCAGGATCGCCGCGGCGAACAGGCCCAGCAGGATTGCCGTCATCCAGTCTGCATGCTGCATGGTCTGGCCCTCCCGGCCGGGTCGCTCAACCGTCGCCGCCCGGGTCGCGCGAGGAAGTCTCCAGACGATCCAGGATGCGGTCGAGGAGCTCCGGATCGCGGAGGGCCTCGATCTTCTCGTAGTAGTCCGCCCCGAACAACGGTGCCAGGACCCCGCCGAACAACATCGCCGCCGACCAGGCCAGCGGCATCAGCGGTCGGTGCAGTTCCAGCAGCAGCGCCGCGGGGGCCTCCAGCCCCTTGCGCTGGACCCATCGCAGGAGCGTCTCGGCCGGATCGCCGCTGCCGCCCGGAACGGGCACGCGGCCATCGAGTTCATCGCTCATTCTCGCTGCTCCTCAAAGGACATGTTCGCGGCTCTTTCGGCCGGGCGTCACTGGGGGAGTTTGATCCACTCGAACAGCAGGAACCGCACGCGGCCGATGAGCAGAGACAGCCTGCCCATGACCGTGTACCCGAAGGAGGCACCGAAGGAAACCATCAGGAACCAGATCCCCACTCGTGAGAAGGCGCCCCCGGCCCGCTTGTGCTCGATGGAGAAGAAGAAGTAGAACAGCACGGCCACCGTCCCGACGAGGATGACCACGGCGCCCGCGATGGGGAAGGCAACACCCAGGAACCATCCCTGGGAGAACAGGGCCGGCGCGGCTGCGCCGCCCGCCGCGGCGCCCTGGAGGGGGCTGACGGCGGCCTCGAGCTGCTTGAAGACGTAGCTGTGCGCGACGATGGGGATGCCGATCCCCGCGCCCCATCCGACCATCAGGGCGTAGGAGTATCGGCTCAGCCAGCCGTGCTTCCTCGAGACCCGGGTCAGCAGCAGCAGGCCGAGGGTGATCGGAACGGCCCGGTGCAGCAGGGCCTCCCACAGCGCCCCGCCCGTGGGGGCGTTGAAGAGCGGCTCGTACACCTCCGGGCGCAGGAACTGGCGCCAGGTGAGGATCGCCCCGTATCCGAGCGCCACGCCGACGTAGAGGTTCTCGGCGATCTTGAAGAAGGGGTTGTCGCGGTACAAGAAGCTGTACATGACGAGCGTCAGGCCGGCGGCGATGATGATGCCGATGGTCTCGGCCCGCTGTTGGGGCTTGGCCTTGAAAGGGTTCTGGCAAATCAGGCTGACCGCCGCGAAGACGACCAGCAGCAGGGCCACCACGCCCAGCTCGATGGCCTGTCGCCGGATATCGGGGCTTTCCTCTGGCTCGGCCATACGCTCAGTCCTCCGCCCTGCGCCGGAACCGGCCGGCGATGAACCGGGCGTTGGCGGCGACGATCAGGACGATCAGGAGGAGGTGGGTCAGGGACTGCGACGGCATGCCCCGTGTGGCGTCGTCGGGCTTCTCGAGCAGTTGCTCGTAGTCCCCCGCCCCGCGCAGGCCGCCGAGGAAGCCCACAAGCTGCTTGGACTGAAGGAAGGGATACAGGTCCGGCGCCATCACGGCCGTGACCCCGGCACCGAGGGGGAAGTCGAACCGGTCCGAGCCGTAGGCGATCCACATCTCCACGGTGGCGCCCGCGGCGATATCGATCGCCAGGTCAATGTCCTCGAGGGTATCGACGCCCTGCAACGCCGGCATGTCGGCGGTCGGCTTGCCGTAGTAGTCCACGGTGAACGCGCCTTTGAGGCTCTCGCCCATGTTGAGCACGAGGTTCTGGTAGCCCGGGCGGAAGCCGAGGAACACGTAGTCGCGCCCGGAGAGCCTCTCCCGGCCCCACATCTTCTCGGCTTCTGCGGCGGTCCGCTCGCAGAGATCCTTGGACAGCCCCACGCCCTCGGGCCAGTGCGTCATGACGATGGGGATGAGGTCCTTCTTGAAACAGTGGCGCAGGATCACCAGGCTCATGGGGTACACCTCTTCCTTCGAGCTGGGCGCGTAGTCGAAGGCCAGCAGCACGTGCGAGCGCGGCGGGAGGCCCTCGACCTGATCGTAGAGCTTCTGAGACCACGGAGAGGCGTCGAAGGACGTGTCGGTCTTGAGGAGATACGGCACGATGACGGCCACCGCCACGGTCACGTAGATCACGCGCCGGATGATGGAGAGGCGTCGGAGCTCGGCCTGCGGGATCGCCATCAGTCGCCTCCTCCCAGGTACGACCGCTCGATCCCGAAGAGGATCCGCAGGGACTGCGAGATGGCCCCGAGGCTGATGCCCAGCAGAATGCCCCGCTTGGCGGCGAGGTTGGGGTATCCCATGATGACGTCGGTCGCCGTCGGGAAGACGCTGCCGTTCCCAAAGAGCCATTCGCCGGCGGTCTGGGAGATCGGCACGCGCCCGAACATCACGATCAGGGCCGCCACGAGCAGCAGCGCGGCGCTGAAGTTCCGCGCCCGGAACGTCCGGAAGGCGGCACTGGCCATGAAGAACGCCAGGATCGAGAAGATCGTCGCGCCGCAGGGGACCTGGACGTAGTTATAGCCCCACTGGAACCACGACAGGCCGTCTTTCGGCTCGGGGACCAGCGGCCCGAGGCCTTCGTTGTAGAGCCCGAAAAAGACCATGAAGGCCGCGCCGAGGAAGACGAAGACGCTGTAGGCCCATCCCGGCTCGCGGCGGCGAATGCGGCTGATGTGCATGTGCACGAGGCTGTAGGCCCCGATGAACAGCCCGAAGCCGCCGATGATCTTGAACCACGTCGTCATCTCCTCGCGGAAGCGCCCGGAGATCGGGTGCGGGACGTATTCCTGCACGAAGGCAAGCAGCCCGATCGTGAAGACGAAGATCAGCGGAATGGTCCGTTTGTACCACATGATGTCGCGTTGGGTCTCAGTACGCCTTAAAGAGGCCGCTCAGCCAGGTGAGGTCCGCACCCAGGACCGCGCCGATCGTCAGCGCGACGGCCACGCCGACGATCGTCAGCATCAGGAACGCCTTGCCGATGTCCTGCCCGCGCAGGCTCCCGAGCAATCGCGGCTCCCGCGAGAGGTACGCCGAGGCGGCGTAGAGCTCCTCGCCGATGAGCGTATAGTCGCAGGTGGTCACGAAGAACGGCAGTTGCGTGTAGGCGTCCGTGCCGGCGACCTGGATCGCGCCGGTCGAGGCGCCGGTCTCGGCCAACAGGAGCGACTCGGCGTAGAAGTAGCCCAGCAGGAAGACCGCCGCCGGCTGCTCGCGCACCATCATGCCGGAGACGGCCGCCACGTAGCTGAACTGGTCGTAGGCCACCAGCGAGACGTCGTCGGGGTTGTAGGCGTCCGGGCGCCCGGCCTCGGTGTAGGCCTGCTGGACGACCTCCTGGCTGACGGCCGTCACGATCGGGTTGCTGTTCATCACGCGGACGCGGGTGTCGTACTCCGCGGCCCGGCGGGCCACCCTCGCGAGGATGTTGAGGGCGGCAATCGTGGCGAGGTGGCCGACGGGTGCCAAGCCGTGCACGAAGTAGACGCTGCGCCCCATCTCGGTGGCCCGGCCGATCGCCTCCTCGACGGCCTCCAGGCCGGGAATCTTGCGGATGAACAGGTTGGGGTTGCGCCGGGCGATCTGAATGAAGGCCAGGACGATGCCGCTGAAGGCCAGGGCGAAGATCAGGTTGTTGAGCTTGAAGTTCTTGAAGAAGTTCGCCGACGCCCCGGCCCGGAGAACCAGCGGCTCGCCGTCCCGCGTGACGTAGGCCGTTGCCTTCCGGCCGCCGCGGCCCGCTGAGATGGCCAGGCGGAAGTAGCAGTCGGCTGAGTCGATCTCGTCCCCCCGGGCCTCCTCGGCCTCCTGTTCCTTCTTGCCCAGGTACGCCTCGAGACGGGCCAACCACTTGCGATCGGACCTCTCGCCGGGCGTGAGCTGGGCATCAGGCTTCTCATTCCCCAGGACCTCGATCGAGCGATCGAGCTGCGCCCGGGTCATGGCCCCTTGTTTTTGGGATTTCTCCAGCCGGTCTCTTCTCGACAGGGATCTCTCCAGCGCCTTGACCCATCCCCGGTCCGTTTTCTCCGGCTCACTGAGCTGACCCTCGGGCCTTGGGTCCTGAAGCACCTTTGCCGCCCGATCGAAATCCTCTTGGGAAAGGAGCCCTTTCCTGAGGGATCCCTTCAGCCGTTCTCTTGTGGACAGAGATTCCTCCACCCGGGCGAGCCATTCCCGATCGGCCTTCTCCCCCGCCGTGAGTTGGTCCTCGGGCCTTGCGTCGGCGAGGATGGCCAGGGCCCTCGCGGCCATCACGTCCGTCAGGGCCTTCTCCACCAGGAATTCCCTGACCCGGGCGGGCGTGAGCCGAAACGGCAGAAACAACTTGGCCGGGCTGATCTCCGCGAAGTAAAGATGCCGGTTCTTCTGCGAGGAGCCGAAGTACTTGGGTCTGGCGGATTTCAGGGTCCCCTTGGACGGCCTGACGATCTGCGTCCTGAAGTTTCCGGTCTGGAAGTCCTCCGGGGACCGGGCGATCTCGATAACG
Source organism: uncultured Planctomycetaceae bacterium (assembly GCA_964427875.1). Taxonomy (GTDB): domain Bacteria; phylum Planctomycetota; class Phycisphaerae; order SM23-33; family SM23-33; genus CAYRVX01. The sequence goes on along the minus strand of CAYRVX010000010.1, from coordinate 48,374 downwards.
TAGAAGGCCCCCTCGATCTGCGTGTCCGGCCTGGCCCACTCGAGGACGATCGTCGTGCCGTCGTCGCTGGAACGGTCATAGGCCCGGACGTTCTCCGCAAGGGGCGCCGTGAGTTGGACCGCCTTGGCCTTTGCCGGGGCGCTTCTCGGCGCGGGCGCCGCCTCCGCCCCATCGACGAGGACCGGCAGCAAGGCGAGCGCGGCGGAGACGAGCAGGCGGGCGGATGTTGTCAAACGGGCTGTCAAGACTCGATGACCTCGACGTTGGCTCGCGGGACGGTCACGGACTCGCCGTCCGGGAACTCCACGACAACCACACGGACTTTCGATTCGCATTCAACGGCTTCCACGCCGGGCGGGAGTTCCTTCACGACGCCCAGACGGCCGAAGTCCGGCTCCCGAATAATGCGCACGGGCGAGCCGACCGTCAAGCCCGTTGCCGAGATCGCTCCCGCCGGCCCGGCTGGCTGCTCGGCGCCCTCGGCGACGGGGATGATGATCTCGGGGCGCAGGACGCCCGCCCGGATCTGCGTGGCCCCGTTGGCCGACGCGCACTGCCCCGCGCGGCAGGTGAGCAGCTCGTAGGTCCCCTCGGCTATGGCGATCCTGCCGAAGCCCTCCGTCATGATCAGAATGGGGCGGATGTCCTCGTGGCCGGTGATGGCGACGCCGAGGTCGTAGCCCAGCAGGCGGCGGAGGTCGGTGTCGTGAAATCCCCCGCAGACGAGCGCCGCGACGCCGACGTCGGCCGCACGCTCGCAGACCTCGCTGGTGACCAGCGCGCCGGCCACGGCGATCTTGCCCGCCAGATCGTCGCCCAGATCGTCGGGGCCCACGACCGCATCCGGGCCGTCGCCGACGACGACCAGTTCGCCGTAGACTTCGCCCCCGACGCCGAGAATCCCCTGGATGAACGCCGCGGCCGCCTCAATGGTCACGCCCTCGTTCGGCTGGACCTCGACGACCGTGCCGTCGATGTATGCGCGGACATCCACCGCCTGCGGCGTCCCGCGGACCATCACCTGACCCGTCACGCGCGAGACGGTCTCGATCGTGCCGTCGATCGGGGACCGGGCGACGCTGCGGAACCACTTGATGAACGGCCGCGTCTCGGCGATCACCTCGTCACGAGACACCGCGTCGCCTTCTTCCTTGAGCATGTAGCGGTCGAGGTCTTCGGGGGTGATCGCGAGCTGGTTGACGACGTTCACGGTGGATACGCCCCCGGGCAGTTCGGCCTTGGCGACGACGTCGTCGGCCCGCACGCGGGCGCCCTTCTCGACCAGGACTTCCCCGGCGATCGGGAGGTGGCGCTCCTTGCGCACCGTCGTGCGCTCGGAGATTCGCAAGCCAGGCGTGTACGCGTGTGCCATAGACGATTGCCTTAACCAGAATCACGCCGGGTAGGCATCGAGTGCAGCGGCCCACCGGGTGAGGATCTCGCTTCGGTTGTTCTGTGGGATCACGAGAGGCCGCCCGCGGCCGTCGAAAACCACGCCCACGACCCCGCCGACCACCTCGGCCTCGACGGCCCGACCTCGCCCGGCGCCCACGTCGACGGACCGGGCGGGCCTGACGCTCACCGCGGCCGTCTCGCCGACGCCCAACGGCTCCAAGACCAGCTCGCCCGCCGAAACGCTTGCCTCCCGCATCTTCCCGCCGGCGGTCAGGCGATACTCGAAGCACTCCCTGCCGGCCTTGGGCTTGCTCACGCACGACACGCAGGTCCCGAGGTTGATCAGGCAGTCGCGCTCGAAAACCTCTGCCGCGGCCGTTGCGTGCACCTGGGCCAGCACGCCGAGGTGCGGCATCATGAAGATGCTGTCCACGGCCAGGCGGGTGACGCCCTCGGGCTCGAAGGCGTCGATGAGCATCATCATGGCCTGCGATCGCCGCGGCGCGTGCGACAGGACGCCGCCGCTTCCGACGAGCAGGTCGAGCTGGCGCATGTCGATGACCGTCTCGCCCGCCATCGTCTCGTCAAAAGACGCGGAGATCGTCCTGCCGCGCTGGATGCCCTTGAGCCCGACGGCAAGCCGCTTGTGCTGCACGAAGGCCAGGCGGAGGGCCTCGCGGGCAATGGCCTGCTCGATCTTCAGCTCCTCCAGCAGATGGGGGACCGTGGTCGGCCGGATCATCTTGTTCTTGATCCGGTCGCGAAGGTCGGATTCGTCGATGTCGAACGGCACCCACCGCAGGATGTTCTCGATCCCGGTCTCGGCCAGGACGTTCGAGACGCTGTAGCTCAGGCCGAGGTTCGCGCTGACGGAGCGGTTGAAGACGCGCTCGCCGAGGCCGTCCTCCCCCGCGGGCGTCTGGAAGTCGGAGAAGATGTCCGTGGTCGCGCCGCCGATGTCCACGCCCACGATGTTCAGTCCCTGGTCGCGAGCGATTCTCCGGATGATGTTTCCCACGGCCGCCGGCGTGGGCATGATCGGGGCGCCCACCCAGCTCATGAGCTTCTTGTAGCCCGGCGCCTGGGCCATCACGTGCTTGAGGAACAGGTCGTGGATCTCATCGCGGGCCGGGCCGAGGTCCTCCCGCTCGAGGACCGGGCGGAGGTTCTCCGTGATGTGCAGCTCCGCTTCCTCGGCGAGTGCGCTCCGGACGTCCTCGCGGGCGTCGCGGTTGCCGGCGTAGACCACGGGCAACTTGAAGGACGAGCCCAGCCGCGGTCGGGGCTTGGCGGCGGCGAGGAACTCCGCCAGCTCCACCACGTGGCGCACCGTGCCGCCGTCGGTGCCTCCCGACAGGAGGACCATGTCCGGGCGGAGGGTGCGGATCCGCTCGATCTTCTCGTGAGGCGCCCGCTGGTCGTTGCTCGCCAGCACGTCCATGACGATCGCCCCGGCCCCGAGGGCAGCGCGCTGGGCGCTCTCGGCCGTCATGGACTTCACGACGCCGGCCACCATCATCTGGAGCCCCCCTCCGGCGCTGCTGGTCGTGATGTAAATGTCCACCCCCTCGCCGCCGCGCGCGGGCGTGATGATCCTCTCGCCGTCGAGGATGCGGCGCCCCGAGAGCTCCTCGAGCTCCGCCAGGGAATTCAGCACGCCCCGCGTGACGTCCTCAAAGGGCGCCTCCACGGTGGTCGGCGCCTCGCCGCGGAACGTCTGGCGATAGCCCTCGGCCTGCCGCTCGATGAGAATCGCCTTGGTCGTCGTGCTTCCGCAGTCGGTCGCGACGATCACCTTGAGGTCTTCGGGCTTCACCTGGGCACTTCCTTGTGGATGGCCTCGGCGGCCTCGATCGCCTCGACCAGCGCGCCGATGCTCTCGCGCCGCTCGAGGATCGCCGCGGCCCGGTCATAGTCGGGCGGCTTGAACAGCGGCGTCAGAAACGGGCGCAGGAACACCAGTGCCTGGCTGCCAAGCGAGTTCAAGGGGCCAATCGAGTTGAGGAACAACAGGGCGGGCACGGCCATGCCGCGAACGACGATCGCCCTGGCCAGCCTCTCCAGCAGCTCGTGGTCGGCTTCCGTCAGCTCGCCGTGGGGACCTTCCAGCGCGAACGCATTGCGGACGCCGGCACGGAACTTATGCAGCCATGGCCGTGTTGTCTTCGGCAAAGCTCACCACCTCATCGGCATCCGGCGCGTTCAATATGCGGAAATCCGACGGGCCGGATCATAGCAGGGGCCCTCGCATCGCGTCAACATGGAGACAACGGCGCGCGCCGGCCGCGAAAGAAGGCTCCGCTGTCTACCTACGGGAACGGGTGTCTGCTAACATGTCCCCGGCCGGCCGACGCGGCCGCGGGCGAGAAGGCCCTGACACAGACGTGGAGAGAGGCCGGATGAAGCGATCAACGTGGGTATTCGCTGTGGTCGGCGTGCTGCTCGTTGGGGCAGCCGCCTGCTGCGACGAGTGGGCCCAGTTCCGGGGGCCCCGGCGCACCGGGCACTCGGCGGAGACCGGGCTGCTGAAGTCCTGGCCGGCCGGCGGGCCGAAGCGCCTGTGGATCTCGCCGGTCGACCTCGGCAAGGGCAACTCCTCCTTGTCCGTCACCAGGGATGCCATCTACACGACCGGCGTGTCCGGCACGAGAGGTACGACGGGGTACGTCCTCCGCCTGGACCTGGACGGGAAGCTCAAGTGGAAGGTGAGGTACGGGCCGGAGTGGACCAAGAACTTCCTCTTCTCCCGCACCACGCCGACCGTCGAGGGCAACCGGCTGTACGTCATGAGCGGGATCGGGCGGATCGCGTGCCTCGATGCAGCCGACGGCAGCGGGAAGTGGGCGGTCGATACGAAGAAGGTATACGGCTCGCAGGACACCCGATGGGGCCTGGCCGAATCGCCGCTGATCTGCGACGAGAAGGTCATCGCCACGCCCGGCGGAAGCAGGGCCTCGATCGTCGCCTTCAACAAGATCACCGGCAGGGAGATCTGGTCCGTCAACATCGACAGGGACAAGAGCGCCTACTGCTCGCCGGTCCGGATCAAGGACGACAAGAAGGACATCATCGTCACGATGCTGGAGCACAACGTCGTCGGCGTGGAGACCGCCACCGGCGAGTTCCTGTGGAAGACGCCCTATGCGGGTCCGTGGGGCGTCCACTGCAACAGCCCCATCTACCACGAAGGGCGGATCTACGTCACCAGCGGATACGACGCCGGCGGGCTGATGCTCAAGCTCGCGCCCGACGGCAAGAGCATCGAGCGCCTCTGGACCGACGAGACGCTCGACGTCCATCACGGGGCGGCCCTCCTGATCGACGGGCACATCTACGGGTCCAATTGGATCAACAACGGCAAGGGGAACTGGATCTGCCTGGAGTGGGAGACCGGCCGGGTCAAGTACAACACGAAGTACCAGAACAAGGGCGCCGTCATCGCCGCCGAAGGCATGATCTACTGCTACATCGAGAAGACCGGGACGTTCGCCCTGGTGAAGCCCGACCCCCGCGGCTGGAAGGTCGTCAGCTCATTCACGATCAAGGAAGGCAGCGGACAGCACTGGCCCCACCCGGCGATATCCGACGGCCGCCTTTACGTCCGTCACGGCGAGGTCCTGATGGCTTATGATATCAGAGAGGCTCGTTAACGTCCATTTGGAGAACATGCGATGACACGTCCTGTTACCCGTCGGCAGTTCCTGAAGACGGCGTCGGCCGGCGCCGCGCTCGGCCTGACCGCCGCTTCTTACGCGCGCGTCAAGGGCGCCAACGAACGGATCTCGATCGGCATCATCGGCTGCGGCGGCCGGGGCTACGGCGCCCACATGCCCGGCGTGCACAAGCACGCCAAGGGCCAGAACATCGAGATCACGGCCGTCTCCGACCCGTGGCGCGTCCGCCGCGAAAGGGCCTCCGCGAGGGCGAAGGAGTGGTACGGGCGGGAGGCGCGGCAGTTCGTCTCCTACCGCGACCTTCTGGCCGTCAAGGACCTGGACGCCGTCATGATCGCCTCGTGCGATCACCAGCACACGACGCACCTCGAAGCCGCCGCCAAGGCCGGAAAGGACGTCTACTGCGAGAAGCCTCTCGCCAGGAACTTCGAGAGACTCAAGAGGGCCTGCGACGCCGTAAGGGCCAACAAGGTCATCTTCCAGGCGGGCACGCAGCTTCGGTCGCTGGCGAGCATGACCGGCTGCCGCGAGCTGTACAAGACGGGCATCCTCGGGACGGTCGGGCGGATCGAGCAGCGCCGCAACGGCACCAAGCCGTACTGGTACAGCCGCCTCGCCGACGCCAAGGAGGAGGACGTCGATTGGGGCGAGTTCCTGATGCACCGCCCCAAGCGCCCCTTCAACGCCGACCAGTTCACGGGCTGGTACGGCTACCGGGACTTCTCCGACGGGCCGGTGCCCGGTTTCGCCAGCCACTTCATCGACCTCGTGCACTACATCACGGGCGCGAAGTTCCCGACCAATGCGGTGTGCCTCGGCGGGGTGTACACCTGGAAGGACGAGCACAAGTTCACCTGCCCCGACCACGTCCAGGCCCTCTGGGAGTACCCCGAGGGCTTCATGGTCGTCTACTCGACGAACTTCGGCAACGGCGGCGACAACGCCTTCAAGTTCCTCGGCGACCAGGGGACGCTGGACGTGCTGCACTGGAACCTCCCGGTCCTGACGGCCGAGGGCGGAAGCAAGAAGCGCGGCCTGATCCGGGGCAAGAAGCCCGTCAAGGAGATCCCCCGCCCGGACCACTTCCTCGACTGGCTCCAGTGCCTTCGCAGCCGCAAGACGCCCAACGCCGGCATCGACGCCGGTTACCAGGCGGCGGTGGCCTGCATCATGGCGATGCGAGCCTTCGACACCGGCCGGCGCCAGGTCTACGACGCCGACAAACGAGAGATGCGCGACGGGTGACGAGCCCCGGAGCCCGCGCGTGCTCCAACACGTATGAAGGAGGCCGTTACGATGGACACGCTTGACCGACTCTCGCGCCGGGGGTTCCTCGGGCGCACGTGTGCGCTCGGGGCCGCCGGCCTGGTGGCGCCTCAACTGACGGCCACGGCCGCGACGGGCGGCCGTGGCTGGCAGATCGGCTGCTACACCCGCCCGTGGGACCGGCAGGAGTACCGCGTGGCGCTCGACGCCATCGCCGAGGCCGGCTTCAAGTACGTCGGGCTGATGACCGCCAAGTCGAAGACGCGCCTGGTCATCTCGGTGGCCACGAGCGTCGAGGAGGCGCGGCAGGTGGGCGCCGAGTGCAGGAAACGCGGCCTGAAGGTCCCAAGCGTCTACGGCGGCGGCATCCCGGTCGCCAGGTCGCTCAAAGCGGGCATCGAAGGGCTGAAGAAACTCATCGACAACTGCGCCGCGGCCGGGGCGGGGAACCTCCTCATGGGCGGCATCGGCAACAAGAAGCTCTACGCGGCGTACTACAAGGCCATCGCCGAGTGCTGCGGCTACGCCGCCGAGAAGGGCGTGGGGCTGAGCGTCAAGCCGCACGGCGGGCTGAACGCTACCGGGCCCCAGTGCCGAAAGACCGTCGAGGCCGTCGGCCACAAAAACTTCCGCATCTGGTACGACCCGGGCAACATCTTCTACTACTCCGGCGGCAAGCTCGACCCCGTCGCCGACGCCGCGACGGTGGACGGCCTGGTCGTCGGCATGTGCGTCAAGGACTACCGCCACCCGAAGGAAGTCATGGTCACCCCGGGGACGGGCCAGGTCGACTTCCCAAAGGTCCTCGCGCGCCTCAAGAAGGGCGGCTTCACCCACGGGCCGCTGATCGTCGAGACGCTCGCGCGGGGCGATGAGGCCGCCACGCTCAAGGAGGCGACCAAGGCCCGGCGGTTCCTCGAGGAACTGACCGGCAGGAGCCGACGATGAAACGCCGAATCCTCGGAATGCTGGTGGCTGCCGTCGCCGCTGCCGCCGCCGCGCTATGGGAGACGCCGATGGCCGGAGCCGACCAACTCGTCGCCGGGACCGCTGTCGTGGACATCACGCCGCCGGTCGGATACCGCATGAGCGGGTACTTCCACGAACGCCTCAGCACGGGCACGACGAATCCGCTGCACGCCAAGGCCATCGTCCTCAAGCAGGGCGACGTGCGGGCGGCGATGGTCTTCTGCGACATCATCGGCCTGTCGCTCGACGCATCCTCGCGCGCCCGCAAGGCCGCCGCCGAGAAGACGGGCATCCCGGCCGAAAACATCCTCGTCGCCGCGACGCACTCCCACACCGGGCCGCTGTACTTCGGGGCGCTGCGGAAGCATCTCCACGACCTCGCGGTCGCCAGGCACGGGAACGATCCGTGTGAGAAGGTCGATTACGCCGCCCGGCTCGTCGGGGGCATCGTCGAGGCGATCGTGAAGGCCGACGCCGCAGTTGGGCCCGTCAAGCTCGCGGCCGGCTCGGCCGAGCAGAAGGGCCTCTCCTTCAACCGCCGCTTCCACATGAAGGACGGCACGGTGCGGTTCAATCCCGGCGTGCTGAACCCGGACATCGTCCGCGCGGCCGGGCCGATCGACCCGCAGGTCGGCGTGGTCCTGGTGCGCGGCGCATCCGGCGGCGAGGCCCGCGCGGCGATCGTCAACTTCGCCCTCCATCTCGACACGGTCGGCGGCACGAAGTACGCGGCCGACTATCCCTTCCACGTCGAGCAGACGCTGCGGGAGAAGCTGGGCAAGGACCTGGTGCTGCTGTTCGGCACGGGGACGTGCGGCGACATCAACCACATCGACGTCACGAAGCGCGAGCGGCTCAAGACCGATTACATCGGTCAGACACTGGGCGAAACCGCTGCGGCCGCGACGGCGAAGCTCTCGCCGGTCACGAAGCCCGCGCTGGCCGTTCGGCGCCGGATCGTCAACGCGCCGCTCCAGCGCTACAGCGACGAGCAGATCGCCCGGGCCCGAGAGAACATCCGGAAGGTCGGCACGCGGGAGCTGCCGTTCCTCAAGCAGGTCGAGGCGTACAAGATCCTGGCGATTGAGCTTCGCGGCGGCGAGACGATCCCGCTGGAGACGCAGGTCTTCCGCCTGGCGCCGGAGGTGGCGATCATCTCCCTGCCGGGGGAGATCTTCGTGGACCTGGGGCTCGCCATCAAGCGGGCCAGCCCCTTTGCCACGACGCTCGTCGTCGAGCTGAGCAACGACGCCCCGGGCTACCTCCCCACGAAGAAGGCCTTCGCCGAAGGCAGCTACGAGACCGTCAACTCGCGCATCGCCCCCGGCGGCGGCGAGATGCTCGTCGAGGCCGCAACGGCCCTGCTGAAGGAGCTGGCGCCGACGCGGTGATCCGCACGGCTACAAGTCGAGGACGGCCTGCCTTTCCTCGATGATCGTCTCCACGAGGGCCTTGACGTTCTCGATGGGGACGTCGTTCATGACCTCCTGGCTCGGGGCGATGATGTGCCCCCCGCCTTTGCCGAGCGTGCGGATGGTCTCGCGGGCCATCCGCTTGACCTGCTCGGGCGTGCCGAACGGCAGGAGGTCCTGCGTCTCGATGCCGCCCCAGAAGACCAGGTCCTTGCCGAACTCGCGCTTCAGATACGCCAGGTCCATGCACGGCTGGACGGGCTCGAGCACCCGCAGGCCGATGTCGATCAGGTCGGGCAGGAAGTCGGTGATGCAGCCGCAGGAGTGCATGATGATCGGGATGCCCGCGTCGTTGTACGGCTGCCAGGCCCGCTTGATCCGCGGCAGGAGGAACTCGTGGAACATCTCCCTGGAGAACAGCGTTCCGTGCTGCGTGCCGAGGTCGTCGCCGTGGTGGGCGACCTTGAAGCCCATCTCGACGACCTTCCTGGCGAAGGCGACCTTGTAGTCGGTGATCTTGTCCAGGAACTCGTGGACGACCCTCGGCTTCAGGGCCAGGTTCGTCATGAGCTCCTGAAAGCCCATGATGCAGTAGGCCCTCTCGTAGATGCCGCAGTAGGCCGAGGGGATCACGAGGAAGTCGCCGGAGAGGGCCTCCAGGTCCCGCTGCATGTCGTCGAAGACGCCCCCGCGCGTCGTGTCCGGGGGGCTGTAGTTCCGCACGGCCTCCTCGATGTCCTGGAAGAGCGCCTCGCGGTTCACGCCGGGCGGCATGTGCTCGGCGATCTCGGGGGTGGCCTTGTTCTGGAGCGGGTGGAAGCAGCAGAAGAAGCCGTCGGAGTCCACCCGGATGCCCATTCCCCAACTGTCATAGACGACGTTGTGCCGCCAGTCCGGCCCGCAGTAGCCCATGCCCGCCAGGCGGTCCATGTCCCGGCGGTCGTTGCGGTAGAACAGCGGCCTGTCGTGCATCGACAGCGTCAGGCAGAGGTGGTTCTCGAGATAGCCGTCCAGCTCGTCCGCCGACGCCAGGTGCAGCGCCTCCCTGATGGCCTTGTCCCTGGTCCGATCGGAAAAGGTGATCTGGCTGGGCAGGTAGTCCACGTCCTGCCCGTTGATCACCCGGAGCACTCTCTCTTCCTTCGTCATCGTCATGGGCGTATTCCCTTGGTACGCGCCGGCCGGGATCGAAGTGCGGAATCCCGTGTCGGACCGTCGTCGTCGTTCCATATCCCAAGGGAGGAAGCTTTTCAAGGATCAACGGGTTGTTGCATCGTCCGGCCCTCGGTGGTAGTCAGTTCGGTTTGCGTGAAGCGAGGTCGGCGAGTGGGAGATGCGCCCATGAAACGGCAAGTCGGGGAGAATGCTCCCGCGGCGGCTGTGCTGGTGCTCGGTGTCCTGGTCGGGAGCGCCGCGCCCGGTCCCGCGCCCCAGGCCGGCAGGGCGGAGGTGCTCTGGCAGATCGGCAAGGCGGACAACGACACGCGCGAGCTCGCTCTGGCCCCGAACGGGTACGCCAAGTTCAGCCGGGATGCCCTGTTTATCGTGGGGCGATCGGAGGCGAGGAAGGACTGGCCTTACGTGCATCCCGGGCCGGCGGATGCATGGGCCGGCGGGCGGCAGCACACGTTCTCGATCGCCTTCGGCCTCAAGGCCGCGCCGAAGGCCGGCAAGTGCCGCCTCATCCTCGACCTGGTCGACACACAGGGCCAGGTGCCCCCGCGGCTGCGAATCAGCATCAACGCCCATGGCGTCGAGCGCCAGATGCCCAAAGGCGCCGGAGACGCGTCGGTCTTCGGCGAGCCGGAGAAGGGAAAGGAGCACCGGGTGGTGTTGCCTTTCCCGGCCGGGCATCTCCACGCCGGAACAAATGAGATCGCCATCACCACGCTGAGGGGCAGTTGGGTGCTGTACGACTGGCTCGGCCTGGAGGCGCCGGCGGGCGTGGAGCTCGCGCCGGCGACGGGCACGATGGTGCGGTCCGTCCGAAGCGCCCCGGCGCTCGTGGAAAAGGACGGCAAGCTCCAGCAGACGGTCCAGGTATCGCTGCTGCACCTTGGTGGCGAGGCCGACGCCGAGGTGCAGGTCGGCTCGTCGCCGCCGACGAGGCTCAAGCTCCGGGCCGGGGCGAACGCCATCGACGCGGCCGTGCCCGCCGTCGAGACCGACACGCCGGTCACGGTGACCGTTCGTGCGGCGGGCAGGGCGCTCGCAAGGCAGAAGCTGACGCTCAAGCCCGTCCGCAAGTGGGTTGTCTATCTCCTGCCGCACTCGCACGTGGACATCGGCTACACGCAGGTCCAGACGAAGGTGGAGCGCGACCACTGGAGGTTCTACGAGCAGGCAATCGAGGCATCGAGGAGGACGGCCGACTACCCGCCCGGGGCGCGGTTCAAGTGGAACGTCGAGGTCCTCTGGGCGACGGACAGCTACCTCAAGCAGGCCTCGCCCGAGAGGCGCAAGGCCTTCATCGAGGCCGTCAGGGCGGGCTGGATCGGCCTGGACGCGCTGTACGGCAACGAGCTGACGGCCCTGTGCAGCCAGGAGGAGCTCATTCGCCTGACGGACTTCGCCCGCCGGCTGAGCGGGCTATACGGCGTGACGATCGACTCGGCGATGATCAGCGACGTGCCCGGCTACACGTGGGGGATCATCCCGGTCCTGGCCCAGAGCGGCGTGAAGTACTTCTCGATCGGCCCCAACAGCGGGCACCGCATCGGCTACACGCTGTCGCAGTGGGGCGACAAGCCGTTCTGGTGGGTCTCTCCCTGCGGGAAGTACAAGGTGCTGGTGTGGATCCCGCGGACGGGCTACTGGCGGGGCTTCCGCGGCGAGGCGCAGCTCATGGCGTACCTCAAGCGCCTGGAGGGGACCGAGTACCCCTACGACCTGCTCCAGGTTCGCCACTGCCTGGGGGACAACGCCGGGCCCGGCGCGGACCTCTGCGAGTTCGCCAAGCGGTGGAACGGCCGCTACGCCTACCCCAAGATCCGGATCGCCACCACGCGGGAGATGTTCCAGGACTTCGAGCGCCGCTACGGCGAGAAGCTCCCCGAGTTCCGCGGCGACTTCACGCCGTACTGGGAGGACGGGGCCGGCTCGTCGGCCCGCGAGACGGCCTTGAACCGCGCCGCGGCCGAGCGGCTCGTCCAGGCCGAAACGCTCTGGGCCCTCCTGGGCCCCCGCGGGTTCCCCGACGGCGACTTCTACGCCGCCTGGCGAAACGCACTGCTCTACGACGAGCACACCTGGGGTGCCCATAACAGCATCTCCCAGCCCGACAGCGACTTCGCCAGGGCCCAGTGGAAGATCAAGCAGGCCTTCGCGCTGGACGCCGACAGGCAGTCCCGCGAGCTGGTCGTCGCCGCACTCGGCTCAAGGGGCGAGCAGGCGGCATCGGCGGTCGATGTCTTCAACACGACGAGCTGGCCGCGAACGGACCTCGTGATCCTGCCGAAGGGGCTGTCGCGGGCCGGCGACCTCGTTCAGGACGCGCAGGGCCGTGATGTGCCGTCGCAGCGGCTGACGACCGGCGAACTGGCCTTCCTGGCCGGCAAAGTTCCGCCGCTGGCCGCGGCGAGGTTCACCGTTCGGGCCGGCAAGGCCGCCGGCAAAGGCGCGGCCAAGGCCGACGGGGCCACGCTGGAGAACGGGACCATCCGACTCACGATCGACGAGAAGACCGGCGCCATCGCCGGCCTGACCTGCCGCGGCATCGACGGCGACCTGGTTGACCGCTCGAAGGGCCTCGGTCTGAACGACTACTTCTACGTCGCCGGGCGAAGCCCCGCCGACCCGCAGCGATGCGGGCCCGTCAAGATACGCACGGGCGAGTCCGGGCCGCTGGTGGCCTCGCTGGTCGTCGAGTCCGACGCCCCCGGCTGCCGCAGGCTCACCCGCGAGGTCCGCCTGGTGGCCGGGCTGGATCGCGTGGACATCATCAACGTCCTCGACAAGGAGAAGGTCCGCGCGAAGGAGGGCGTGCACTTCGCCTTCGCCATGAACGTGCCCAAGGGCGTCTGCCGTATGGACACGCCCTGGGCGGTCGTCCGGCCGGAGATCGACCAACTGCCCGGCTCGTGCAAGAACTACCTTACCGTCCAGCGCTGGGTGGACGTCTCGAACCGGGCCTTCGGCCTGACGTGGGCGACGGTGGACGCGCCGCTCATCGAGATCGGCGAGATCACCTGCGACCCGAGGGCTTACAGGGACCGCTGGATCAAGACGCTCAAGCCGTCGGGAACGCTGTACTCCTACGTCATGAACAACTACTGGGAGACGAACTACAAGGCCGACCAGGAAGGTCCGACGACGTTCCGGTACTCTCTGTGCCCGCACGGCCCGCTGGACCTGGCGGCCGCCCAGCGGTTCGGCATCGAGCGCTGCCAGCCGCTGATCGCCGCTGCCGCTGGAGGGGCCAAGCCGCCGGCCACGCCGTTTCGCGTCAGGCCCGGCGGGGTGCTTCTCAGCGCCTTGAAGCCCAGCCGGGACGGTAAGGCGTGGATCGTGCGGCTGTTCAACGCCTCCGGCAAGCGGCAGGCCGCCGAGCTGGACTGGACCGACCCGGCCGGAACGGCCGTCTCCCTCAGCGACCTTTCCGGGGAGGCTGCCGAGAAGCTGACCGGGCCCATCGAGATGGCGCCCTATGAGTTCGTGACGCTGCGCGCCGCGCCGGCGCGACGGGAGAAAACGAAATGAACCGGATCGAACGCAACTTCGCGCTGGGGCTGCTGGTCGCCCTCGCCTCGCCGGCGACCGGCGCGGACATGAAGCTCCTCTGGCGGATCGGCAAGGCGGACAACAGCTCGGCCGAGTTCGCACTCGCCCCGAAGGGCTTCGCCGCGTTCGAGCGTGACGGCCTGTTCGTCGTGGGGCGGTCGGCGGCCCAGCGTGACTGGCCCTATGCGCATCCCGGGCCGGCGGACGGCTGGGCCGGCGGCGGGGGGCACACGTTCACCATCCTCTTCGCCCTGGCGAAGGCGCCGGCTGGGACGTCACGCCTGATCGTGGACCTGGCCGACACGCACGGCCTCAGGCCGCCGAAGCTGCGGATCGCGGTCAACGGGCGGGCGCGGGAGCACCAGACGCCGCGGGGCGGGTCGGACGCATCCATCATGGGCGACCCCTCGGCCGGGCGCGAGCACCGCTTCGCCGTTGTCATGTCCGCCGGCAGGCTCAAGGCCGGCCTGAACGAGATCACCATCACGAACGCGTCCGGCAACGGCAGTTGGATCCTGTACGACTGGCTCGGCCTGGAGGCTTCGGCCCCGGCGAGGCTGGCCGAACCGGAAGGCACGTTCCTCCGCGCCGCTCGCGTCAGCCCGTGGCTGAGCCGTCGGGGCGGCAAGCTCTCCCAGGCCGTCGAGGTCTCGCTGATGCACCTCGGCGAGCCGGGGGAAGTCACGCTCGAGGCCGCCGGCGCCGAGCCCGCGAGCGTGCGACTCGGCTCCATCATGGCGAGCGCCGAGCTTCGCCTCCCGCCGGCCGAGAGCGACAGGCCGGTCACGATCGAGGTCCGTCGCGGCGGGAAGGTGCTCGACAGCCGGAAGGTGCTCCAGAGGCCGGGCGCCGAACGGACGCCCGTGGACTACGTCGATTGCCTGCTCGGCACGGCCACCAGCCGGTGGATGCTCTACCCGGGGCCGTCCACGCCGTTCAGCATGGTCAAGCTCTCGCCGGACAACCAGCGCCGCTGCTGGAAGGCGGGATACGAGTACACCATCGAGAACATCGCGGGCTTCAGCCACCTGCACTCCTGGACGATGGGCGCCCTGCTGACGATGCCGACCGTCGGCGAGCTGAAGATTCTCCCCGGCCCGGAGGGCGATCCCAACCAGGGCTACCGGTCCCGCTTTCGCCACGAGACGGAAACGGCTTCGCCGGGCTACTACGCAGTGACGCTCGACGAGTACGGCATCCGCGCGGAGCTGACCTCGACGTGCCGCTGCGGCTTCCAAAGGTACACGTTCCCGAAGGCCGAGAAGGCGCGGGTCCTCTTCGACCTTCTGACACCCACCGAGTACGGCTACTCCGTGCTGGACGCCCGGGTCACGAAGGTCAGCGACACCGAGATCGAGGGCTACTCGAAGCAGCGCAGCGGCGCGAGGTACAACGAGTTCACCGTCCACTTCGTCGCGAAGCTCAGCAAGCCGTTCAAGGCCATGGGCGGCTGGGTCGGTGAGAAGATCCAACGCGACGTGAAGGAGATCGCCGGGAAGGGCGACGTCGGCGCGTTCCTGGAGTATTCCACGGGGGCCGGCGAGGTAATCCAGCTCAAGACGGGCATCTCGCTGGTGAGCATCGACCAGGCCCGGCTGAACCTGAAGACCGAGATGTCCCCGTTCGGGTGGGACTTCGGCGCCGTCCGGACGGCCGCGCGGAAGACGTGGAACGAGCTTCTCGGCGCGATCGAGGTCGCCGGCGGCACGGAAGCCCAGAAGGTCAAGTTCTACACGAACATGTACCGCTCGTACTGCGCGAGGACGATCTGGAGCGACGTGAACGGCAAGTACGTGGACATGTACGAGAAGGTCCGGCAACTGCCCGACCCGGACAGCCCGGTGTACGGCTGCGACGCCTTCTGGAACACCTTCTGGAACCTGAATCAGCTCTGGACGCTCGTCCATCCGGACATCGCCAACAAGTGGGTGCGGAGCCTGCTGGAGATCTACGACCGCGGCGGCTGGCTGGCGAAGGGCCCGACGGGCATCGAGTACTCCAGCATCATGGTCGCCTCGCACGAGGTCGCCCTGATCGTCAGCGCCTATCAGAAGGGCATCCGCGACTACGACGTCGCCAAGGCGTACAAGGCGATGAGGCACATCCAGACGACGCCGGGGCGGCCTCACCCCGGCGGCGGGCACGTGGGCAACCGCCAGCTCGCGCCGTACATGGAGCTGGGCTACGTGCCCGTCGAGAAGGGCCCCGTCTCCAACACGCTCGAGTACGCCTACGACGACTGGTGCGTCGCGCAGATGGCCAAGGCGCTCGGCAAGCGGGAGGACTACGCCTATTTCATGAAGCGCGGCCGGAACTACCGCAACGTATTCGATCCCTCCGTGGGATTCATGCGCCAGAAACACGCCAACGGGCAGTGGGTGAAGGACTTTTCGGCCTTCTCGGGCCGGGGGTTCGTCGAGGGCAACTCGTGGCAGTTCACCTGGTTCGTGCCGCACGACGTGAAGGGACTGATCGGCCTGCTGGGGCGCGACACGTTCAACAAGCGGCTGGACGACGGGCTGGCCGCCTCCCGCGAGAACCGCTTCAACGCCACGGGCGACCGCATGGCGGCCTTTCCCGTCAACCACGGCAACCAGCCGAACATGCAGTCGGCGTGGCTGTTCAACTACTCCGGGGAGCCCTGGCTGACGCAGAAGTGGTCGCGGGAGATCATGGCGCGGTATTACGGCCTGGGGGCGCTGGACGGCTATCCCGGCGACGAGGACCAGGGGCAGATGGGCGCCTGGTACGTGATGAGCGCGATGGGGCTCTTCGAGATGGACGGGGGCTGCGCCGTCAGGCCGATCTACGAGATCGGCAGCCCGATCTTCGACCGCGTCGTCATTCACCTCGATCCGAAGTACTACAAGGGCGGGCAATTCGTCATAGAGACGAAGAGCAACTCGAAGGACAACGTGTACGTCCAGTCCGCCGCGCTGGACGGGAAGGCCCTCAACAAGCCCTGGCTGTACCACGGCGAGCTGGTCGACGGCGGCAAGCTCGTCCTTGAGATGGGGCCGAAACCGAACAAGCAGTGGGGCAGCCGCCTGGAAGACGCCCCGCCGGCGGTCGGAGGCGAGTAACGATGCTCGGCAATGAGGACGGATCGACAGCGAAGGCCCTGATGCCGCGAAGGTCCCTGTTCGGCGTCCTTATCGCGGGCCTTGCCTCATCCCAGGCAGCCGGGGCTGCGGAAGGCATCCCGGCGATCGACGAGATGGCCAGTCAGTGGCTGAACGTCGCGGAGATCGTCCACATGCCGTCACTTCACAACTTCCACGAGATGGCGGCCTGTTCGCCGAACCTGCTCGCAGTGAACTACATCCCCGGCGGGCAGCTTTTCGCGGGCTCCGGCCGGCGCTGGTACAAGTACCGCACGCTCCCGCATTGCCAACTGATGATCGATGGGAAGACCCACGAAGCGACGACGTGCCGGTGGTATCCCTACCAGGCGGTGCGCCGCAGGACGGTCGGGGGCCTGGAGATCGAGTCGCGCGTGCGGATGGTCGTCGAAGGGCCGGGGATTCTGTATCGCGTGCTCGTCAAGAACACCTCGGGCGCGGCGCGGCAGGTCGATCTGGCAGTCAAGGTGCCCGGCAGCATCACCCCCAGCGGGGGGGACGCGGTCGTCGTACATTCATCACGGCGGCCGTTGCTGTGCATGGCCCATGCCTTTTCGAGGAAACCGGACAGGCTCCAGGCAGATGCGGATGCAACGCTCGCGGGTTGGAGACTGCTCCTGAAGCCGGGCGGCGTTGCGCGGCTTGACCTGGGCATGGCACATGCCGACGCCGCCGAAGACAAGTCGAAGGGAGCTGCCCGGGCACAGCAGGCGGCGCGGGCGTGGGCACAGGGCTTCGACCGCGTGTGGGACGAGGCAAAGGCCCGCTGGGCGAAGCGCTGGCAGCAGGCCTTCACGCCGGGCAACGCCCACTTCTCGGGCCACCTCCCCGTGCTGGTTACGTCCGACGAGAAGCTCCGCGAGGTCTACTACCGCAGCATCCTCACGCTGCTCGCCCTGCACCGCACGAACCTCGCCAAGTGCAGCCGCGTCTTCATCACCAGCGGCGAGCGGGCCAAGGGAGTGGTGTACTTCTGGGACACGTCCATGTGGTCGAAGGTCTTCGCGCTGCTGGAGCCGCGCGGGATGAAGGAGCACCTCCGCCTGTTTCTCCAGTGCGATCCGCATCGCGGACCGGTGTACTACATGCACCACGGCCGGCAAAGCGGGGGCTGGTATGCCGCCAACGACATGGTGATCTTCCGCCTGGCGTACAGCTACCTCAGCGTCACGGGCGACGGGGCGTTCCTCGACGAGAAGCTCGGCGACCGCACCGTGCTGGCGCACCTCGTTAAGCTGGCGACGAACTGGAAGAAGCTCCGGCGCGACACGAGCCTGCCGCTGGCGGACTACGGCGAGAACCGCAACCTGCTGGAGTGCGCGCCGAAGTACGTCCACCGCGTACCTTCCTTCAACGCCGCCAACGTCTGGATGATGCGCACCGTGGCCGGCCTGTACGAGCAAACGGGCGACGCCGCCAAGGCCAAGGCGCTTCGCGCCGAGGCCGGCAAGGTGGCCAAGGCCGTGCTCGGGCTCTACGTGCCCGGCGAGGGCGTCTGGTGTGCGCTGCATCGTGACGGCAAACGCGTTGAGCTGCGGCACTGCTATGACTTCACCTGCGTGGGGAGATTCATGGCCGACGACCTCTCGGACGCGATGAAGCGAGAGATGGTCCGCTTCGTCCAGCGGGAGCTGCTTACCAAACACTGGATGCGGGCGATGTCGCAGCGGGACCAGGCGGCGAAGGTTTCGGACCGGCCGGACCACGGGCCGATGGGCGCTTTTGACGCTTGGCCGGCCCTGACGGCCGAATCCATGTGCCGGCTGGGCGCCTGGCGAAGCGCGCTGGGCTTCGTGCGGCGGACGCAATCGGCCTTGAAAGAGGGCGTCTACGCCCAGGCCCGGGAGCACTGGGGCCCGCGCCGCGCGGAATACGACGCGCCGGTTCGTATCGCCATGCGGCGAGGCTGCATGCGCGAGTGTGTCGGCGGCGGGGCCTTCGCGGAGATGATCATCGGCGCCCTGTTCGGTTACAGCCCCGAGGTCGGCGGGCCGCTGGCCCTGTACGAACCGAAGGCCCCGCGCGGCTTCGCCGGCAAGCTCCTGCATCTGCGGCACGGCGGCAAGCTGCACACACTCGTCAGCGGCGACGGCGGCGTGAGCGTAAGCCCCGAATGATCGGAGGAGCGTGCCTTGGTATTCATCGACTACGCGGTCATCGGGGTCTATTTCGCCGTGGTTATCGGCCTGGGCTTCTGGTACCAGAAGCGCGCGTCGCGGAACCTGGAGGCCTACTTCCTCGGCTCCAAGCGCATGCACTGGCTGGCGCTGGCCATGTCCGGCTCGGTGTCCAACTTCGACATCACGGGCACGATGTGGATCGTCTCGCTGCTGTTCGTCGCGGGCATGCGGTCCATGTGGAACCACTGGATGTGGGGATGGATGATGGGTGCGTTCTTCCTGGCCTACATGGGCAAGTGGGTCCAGCGGTCGAAGGTCATGACCGGCGCCGAGTGGATGAAGACCCGCTTCGGCGACGACGCCGGCGGGCGCACGGCTCGAACGGCCTACGCGTTCATGGCGATCGTCACCCAGGCCACCTTCATCGGCTACGCCTTCCAGGGCATCGGGAAGTTCGCCTCCGTCTACGTCGATCTCACGGCCACTACCTGCGCCTTGATCGTCATCGGCATCACGACGCTCTACGTCCTGCTCGGCGGCCTCTACAGCGTGGTCGTGACCGACGTGATCCAGACGGTCGTCCTGACGATCGCCAGCGTGCTGATCGCGGCGGTGGCCTACACGCAGTTGACGCCCGACGCGCTGAGCAGGGCGCTGCCCGACGGCTGGGCGTCAATGCTTCCACGGTGGCGCCTGCCGGAGCTGGCCGGCCACCCCACGCACGGGTCGTACGAGCTCTTCGGCGCGCTGGTGATCGTGTGGGTGCTGAAGGGCCTGCTGCTGAACGCCGGCGGGCCGGCGCAGATGTACGACTTCCAGCGCTTCCTGGCGGCCCGCAGCAGCCGCGACGCGGCGAAGATCGGCGCGTGCTGGAGCCTGTTCCTGATCGTCCGATGGGCCATGTGCATGGGGCTCGTGCTGCTGGCGCTGACGGCCGTCGCCAACGTCTCCGACCCCGAGAAGGTCATGCCGATGGTCCTCCAGAAGTTCCTGCCGGACGGCGTTCGCGGGCTGGTCGTGGCTGGCCTGCTCGCGGCGTTCATGAGCACCTTCAGCTCGACGGTCAACAGCGGCGCATCCTACATCGTTCGCGACTTCTGGCAGCCGCTGCTCCGCGGTCGCGCCGACGAGCGCCACCTCGTGCGGGCCGGCTACGTCGCCACCGTCGCCATCGTGCTGGCCGGCGTCGCCATCGGCTTCCAGGCCGAGTCGATCAAGCAGATCTGGGACTGGCTCATGATGGCGCTCGGAGCGGGCGTGGTCGTCCCGAACGTCCTGCGGTGGTACTGGTGGCGGATCAACGGCTGGGGCTACGCCGCGGGCACGGTGGGGGGCATCCTGCTGGCGACCGTGCCGCTGTTCGTGCCCGCCTGGCCGCTCCACGTGACGTTCCCGCTCATCTGCGCCGGCTCGCTGGCCGCCAGCATGGTCGCAACGCTCGCGACAAGCCCCGTCGATGAGCGGACGCTGGTGGGCTTCTACCGCGCGGTTCGCCCCTTCGGCGCGTGGCGGCCGGTCCGCCGCCGCGCGGGCCTCTCGGCCGAGCAGCTTGCGGCACCGTCGGAGAAGGCCTCCCGGGCCATCCTCAACGTCATCCTGGGCATGGTGGCCATCACGGGCTACTACCTGTTCGGCATGTACCTCGTCGGCCACTGGCACGGGTGCTCGGCTGTCTGCCTGGCCGCCGCGCTGCTCGCCACGGCCGCGCTGGCCTTCACCTGGTACCGCCGCCTGCCCCCGAATGAGGCCCCCTACGCCGCCGAGCCGGGCCCGTCGCCTTGAGCCCGGATTATTCGCCACCGAGGCACAGAGAACTCAGAGATTCCTTTTGAATAAGAGCTTATAGGAATCCTGGCACAGGATCCTGAGAACACTGTGTTCGCGAGCCCAGCCCATTGAGCACAGAATCCTCCCCGTAAGATCCGGTTTTATAACCTGTTATCTCTCTGTGCCTCCGTGCCTCTGTGGCTGACTCGTTCCTCGGATGGACGGCGGAGGGCCGATGCAGTACAGGTGCGACGCGCCGCGGATGTACAGGCAGCCGTCCGCATAGGCCGGCGACGCGTCGCATGGCTCGCCGAGGCTCGCCTTGCCGATCTGCTCACACGTCCGGCCGGCCCTGACGGCGAACGCTTCGCCCTGGCGGCCGAGGAGGTAGAGCCGATCGCGGATGACCGTCGGCGAGGCGTAGAACACGGCGTCGAACTCGTGCTCCCACAGCTTCCTGCCCGTCCTGACGTCGCAGCAGGCGAGGTACCCGCTGCTGTGCGGGACGAACAGGAGCCCGCCGGCGGCGACCGGCGAGGGCACGTTCGGCACGAGGTCGTCGGACCGCCAGGCGACGTGCGTCTTGGTCACGTCGCCCTTGCCGTCGGGACGGATCGCGTAAACCTGGTCGCCCGCGATGGCGGCGATCACCAGGCCGGCCGCATAGATCGGCGAGGGGGTCATCAGGCTGCCCTCGCATCGGACCGTCCAGAGGACCTTGCCCGTCTCGGGGTGATGCGCGATGATCCGCTCGCCGGCGGAGGTGATGATCTGCGGCCCTTTGGCCGTCCGGGCGATGATCGGCGACGCCCAGGAAGCCAGGACGCCCCGCTTGGCCTCCCAGGCGGTCTTGCCGGTCGCCGCCTTCAGCGCCACCATCCTTGCGCCGCCGTCCGCCTCCGAGGTCGAATCCAACTGAACGAACAGCAGGCCCCCGTGCATTGCCAGCGACGACGCGTGGCCGTACGTATTGGCCGGCGGGTCCAGGTTCCGGGCCCAGGTGCGTCTCCCGGCGAAGTCGAAGGCCGCAATGTCGCCGTTGGCGAAGATCGCGTAGACGTGTTTCCCGTCCGTCACGGGCGTGGGGGCGGCGTAGCCGGTCTCCTCGTCCGCCTTGGGCACCTCTCTCGGGCTGCCCGGGACGTTCGCCACGGCGCCGGTCCAGAGCAGCTTTCCGGAACGGGCGTCGAAGCAGTAGACCTCGCGCTTCCGCCTCGTCGCGCCGGTCAGAAAGACCCGCCCACCCCAGACGACCGGGGAGCTGACGGACCACAAGGGGACCTTCGCCTTCCAGAGGATGCCCTTGCCGGTCCTGGCGTCCCAGGATGTGGGCGCTCGGCCCGCGGCCGATATGCCCAATCCACCGTGGCCGCGGAAGCGAGGCCAGGCCCGGCCGGCCGCTTGGCGAGGCGCGGGCATTGACGCCGCCTTCGGTTGGCATTCAGCCGGCGGGCACGGAAGCACCAGCACGGCCAGGGCCAGTGCGGCCGGCCGGAGCGGTGCAATTCTCCTGTCTGATTCGCTCTGCATGTCACGCATCACACTGCGATAGAGGCCGCATCACCGCTGGCTCCGCCGGGTTGATCGTCCGGCTCGGCGGATGATAGCATTCGCACAGTCGCTTTGCGATCGGGAGCCGTGCCCGTGCCCGGCCGGTGTGCGAGGACAAATCCGGGGAGGTTTCCTCTTGGCCCCGTATGGGGCGGTACGTGGGTAGCCCAGGGCGACCGGAGGGAGCCCTGGGTACGCGTCACCCTTTGTGCGGAGCCTCGTATGGGGCGACCGTGAGGTACGGTCACCCCTGCCGGGGTTCCGCGAAATACACGCCCTGCAAACCCAGGGCTTGCGGCAAACAGCGCCGCGGCGCCCTGGGCTATCAACGTCCGCTCCTCCGGAGCTAACAGGTTACAGAAACAATCGTTACGGACCGCCAGGAAACATTGTCACACACCCCGGCCGGACGTACCGGAGATCCATGATGAGCAACCTCACGGCGTTCTGTCTCGTGCTATGCTTCCTGCTGGCCGTGCCGGCGTTTGCGGCCGCAGATCGCGTCGCTGCGCGTCGGCGGGAAGTCGGCCGGCGATAACGTCCACCTGAAGCCGAACACCTCGCGCGCCGCCCAGGTCGGCGCCGACGATCCCGAAGGCGACGCCCTGAGCTTTCGGTGGGACATACTGCCGGAGCCCGCGAAGTTCGGCTACGGCGGGATGGGGGAGCGGAGGCCGAAGGCCATGGCCGGCCTCATCGAGGAAGGCGCGGCAGGCAAGGTGACGTTCACGGCCCCCGAGAACCAAGGGGCGTATCGGTTGTTCGTTGTCGTGCTGGACGGCCGGGGCAACGCCGCGGCGGCGAACATCCCCTTCTGCGTGAGGCCCTGACGCGGCAGCCGGGCGCGCTCCCAAGCGTAACCGGCCGGATGGACGGGCCTACAGGCCCTCCACTGAAGGCGCCGAGGACCTCACGGCTGCCAGAGGTCCTCGTCCTCGTGGACGGCCAGGCCGATCTGCTCGACGCTCTTGCGCCGCCCGTTGTACCACAGCAGCCAGCGGCTGCGCTGCTCATCGAAGATGGCAAACGGCTTGTAGCAGGCGTCGGCGTCCCAGGCGCCCTTGTCGGGCGCGAGGATCGGGTTGGCCGGGTAACGCTGCCATCCGCCGACGCCGTCGCGCGAGCGGGCCAGGCCGATCTGGGCGCGGTGAACGTCGCGGAAGCCGATGTAGAACATGTAATGCCACCCGCCGCGCCGCACCACCTGGCAGGCGGTGACCTTGTGCTTCTCCCAGGCGTTGGCGCCGGCCGCGCGGAAGATCGGGTTCGCTGCGTGCCGCTTCCACCGCCGGCCGTCCGGGCTCGTGGCGTAGCCGATCGCGTCCGGCTCGTACTGCTCGCCGCCGGAGTACCACATGCGGAAGAGCTTCTTCTCCTCGTCCCAGATGACGTGAGGACACATCACGGCTACCTTCTCCCAGGCGGCCTCCGGCGAGAGGACGGGCTCCTCGCCGGAGCGCCTCCAGGTCACGCCGTCGTCGCTGGTCGCGTAGCCGATCCAGGACTTCTGTTGGCTCTGGCCGGTGTACCACATGTGATAGCCGTCCTTGCGTCGAAGGACGGCCGGGCGGTTGATGCGCCCCTCCCAGGCGGTCTGCCGATTGGGTCCCAGGACGATCCGGGGCCGGCCCCAGTCGATGCCGTCGCGGCTCTCGACCAGGGCGACCGACTGCTTCGGCCGCCAGGAGAAGTACATCCGGTACTTGCCGTCCTCCTTCAGGACGGACACGTCGAAGCACGTCCCGAGCTGACCGCCGAGGACGGGGTTGTCGGCGAACTTCCGCCACCCGCCCGAGGCCGCGGGGCGAGTGGCCGCTTGCCGCTGCCGTGTTCCTGCCATGACGAGCCGGCGTCCTTCGTCCACCTGCCGCCTGGGGTCAGCGGCGAGGCACTGCACCGCGGCCAGTCCGGCCAGCAGGCACGCCCGGAGGCCGGCGGCTGCGATGCATCTTTCCTTGTGATGGTCCAACGCCGAGTCTCCTTCCGAAGGGCCGGCCCGCCCGGCGGAGGCTATTCTTCGTGGAGTTGCTCGCCTTCCTTCCCGGCGAACATGGCGTGGGCCTCGGCAAGTACCGCCGGGATTCGCCCGGCGTTCGGCGATCGACTGAGCGCCTCGGCGAGGTCGCGCGGATCGACGTCGCCGAGCTTCTTCCCGGGCACCCAGTCGCCGGCGTTGCCCAGCAGGCCGTATCTCTCCTTGCCGAACTTCGTCAGATCCAGGGCCTTGGCCAGGTTGTACAGCCAGAGGATGAACGGGACGTTGACCTCGCCGGGCGTGTCCGGCCAGGCCGGCAGCCCCTGCGGCCAGGTAGCGCACCATTCTTCCCCCAGCACGGTGCGAAACTCGGCGTGCAGCCTTTCGTCGATCTGCCGAACGAGGCCTTCGGCTTGCGAATCGCCGAGCATCTCGACGGCCCGGAGGTGCTCGTCGTAATCCGACGGCCTCTTGGCCCCGATGCTGATGGTGTGGACCTCCTCGCGCAGCAGGCAGAACAGGTCGTTGAACGCGATGGGCGAGAGCGGCCGGCAGAGGCGGACCATCTTGTCGGAGGGCTCGTAGAGCCTGCCGCCCTTGTCGCTCGGCGAGATGATGAACACCCCCATGTCGCGCTCTCTCGCCGCTTCGATGGCCGGCCACCTGTCCTGCTGAATCCAGAACCAGTGGAGGTTGACGTACTCGAAGCGGTCCGTGGCGATCGTCTTGACGATCACGTCCGTGGGGCCGTGCGTCGAGAAGCCGACGTGCCGCGTGCGCCCCGACGCCCGCAGGCCCTCCGCCGCCTCCAGGGGCCCGCCGGGCGCCACCGTCATCTCCAGCTTCTCGTCCGTGTTGATGCCGTGAATGGCCAGCAGCTCGACGCGATCGACCTGGAGGCGCTCCAGCGAGTCGTCGAACTGCCGCAGGAACTCCTCGCCGGTCTCGGTCGGGCCGACCTTCGTCTGGAGGGTGATCTCCTCGCGGGGGAGGCCTTTCATGGCCCGGCCCATCTGGTACTCGCTCGTGCCGTACCCCCGGGCCGTCTCGAAGTGATGGATGCCCAGCTCCAGGGCCCGCCGCAGGCAGGCCTCGACGTTCGCCTGCCTCTCCTCGGTGATCTTGTCCGTCTCGTCCGCCTTCCAGGACGCCTGGAAGCGCATCCCGCCGGCGGTCAGAACGGGCATGTCGAGCTCAGTCTTGCCGAATCGTCGATACTTCATCGCATCGATCTCCTGTCGAATGCGGCGAAGCGGCGCAGCCGGATGCGCCGCGGGAGGACATCATAGTCCATCTCCCCCATGCCGCAACGCCCCGTCAGCAGTGGGACGGTCACTCCAGGGGAACGTCGCGGCCGCGGGGCTCTTCCTCCCCGGCGGCGCCGGCGTCCCTGGCGGGCCCTGCCGCCCGCAGCCCCGGGCGCGCCAACTGCCCCGTCAACTGGAGCACGTGGCCGAGCTCCTCGGAGATCAGCTCGTCGATTCTCTTGCTGTCGGCATCCGCGAAGACGTAGCTCTTCATGTCGAGGAAGAAGACGATGGTATCCTTCTCGAAGGCGATGGCCTTGCGCAGGATCTCCTCGTCGGTTTCCCGGCCGGTGAAACGCGAGGCAAGATCCTCTGCGATGCCGGACATGAGCATCCTTGTCAGGTTGGGGCGGTTGGGCCCGGCTTTCTCGCCTGCGCCGATCGCGGGGGCCGGCGGGCGAGCGGATACTCCCGCTTTCATGGTTGCGAAGAGCTGCTCATGC
Source organism: uncultured Planctomycetaceae bacterium (assembly GCA_964427875.1). Lineage (GTDB taxonomy): Bacteria > Planctomycetota > Phycisphaerae > SM23-33 > SM23-33 > CAYRVX01. The sequence goes on along the minus strand of CAYRVX010000010.1, from coordinate 22,654 downwards.
TCCGTCTCCATCGACGCCAGCTCCTGCAGCAGCCGACGGCACGTCGGGCTGCCGGATGCCGAAGCGGCCCGTTTGTAGAACGCCGATGCCTCGCCCTCGATCTGCCGAGCCATCTCGTAAACATCCTCTGCGCCAAACTCGATAGCCATCCTGCTGCCTCCGATAGTGGAAGAGCCGGTCATGGCACAAACTGACAGGGCCCGTCCTGCATAAGGCGACTGACGGCGCGGCCTGCGCTTCGCGCGGCTCACGCCAGCTTCCGCAGTTGTCCGTTGAGGTCCTTCAGGGCCGGGTAGATCTGCTGGAATGTCTTGAACCGCTCGGCGTACATTTCGGTCAGGTCGGTATTCGGCTCGAAGACCCTCCCGGGCCTGTAAACCTGCTGGAAGGCGTCCTGCTCGTCCTTGTAGAGGCCGACGCCGATGCCGGCGAGGATGGCTGCCCCGAGCGGGGTGGCCTCCTCGACCTCGGGCGCCTCGAAGGGCTTGCCGACCATGTCGGCCTTGTTCTGCATCCAGAAGGCGTTGCCGGCCCCGCCGCCGACGGTGACGAACTTCTCGGGCGTGACCTTCAGCCCCGTCCGCAGGCCCGCGAGGATCTGGAGGAACTGGTAGTTGAGCCCCTCGACCACGGCGCGGAGCATGTCGCCCTTGGAGACGATGTTCCGCAGGCCGACGAACGCGCCCATCGAAGCCGGGTCGGGGGCCGGAATCGTCGCGCCGGACATGTGAGGCAGGAACATCACGCCGTTCGCGCCGGGCGGGGAGCTCTCGGCGGCGGCCATCAGGTAGTCCCAGTCCACGCCGCCTTCGCTCTCGGCCTTGCGGGCCTCCTCGAAGCCGTACCTCTCGCGGAACCACTCGAGCATCTCGGCGGCCACGGCCGACCCCATGGCCGCGTACGTGCCGCGCGCCACGTGCGAGTCGACCCACCAGCCCATCTGCCGGACCTCGTCGGTGAGCACGGGCTCTTTCAGCGCGCCGACGATGATCTCCCACGTGCCGGCCACGTCCAGCACCACGCCGGGCTTGAATGCCCCGACGGGCAGGCAGCCGCAGAGGAAGTCGTGCCCGCCGAGGACCACCGGCGTGCCGGCGGGAAGGCCGGTGGCCTCGGCTGCCTCGGCGTGCACCTTGCCGATCACCGTGCCCGATGGCTGGGGGTCGCACAGCAGGGCGCGGTCGATGCCCGAGATCTCCAGTATCTCCTCGCTGTACGCGCGCTTTCGCTGATCGAACAGCAGCGTGTTCGAGGCCATGCTGTAATCCGTCGCACGCTCGCCGCACAGCATGAAGTTGACGAAGTCCTCGATGAGCAGCCACTTGTCGGCCTTGTCCAGGACGGCCGGCTCGTTCTCGCGCATCCACAGCAGGCGAAGGGCCGTGTTGATCGTCCAGACGGGGTTGCCCGTGATGGAGAACTGCCTCTCTGCCCCGACGTGCTCGAGCCACCACTCCTGCTGCGGCGCAGTCCGCGGGCAGTGCCAACTGATGAACGGGTACAGCCAGTTCCCGTCCTTGTCGATGGGCACGCCGTCCATGCCCATGCCGGTGACGGCCACGCCCTTGACGTCGGCCGGGTCGTCGAGCTTCGCGACCGCCTCCGTAAGCGCCTCGGCCGTGCCGCCCCAGATCTGCTCGGGCTTCCAGATCGCCCAGTCGGGGTGCTCGCTGTCGGGGTTGAACCGCTCGGTTGGCCGGGAGGCCTTGGTGGCCACGTTGCCCGCCAGGTCGTACACCACCGCCTTCAGGCTCGTCGAGCCCAGGTCAATCCCTACCAGATAGTCCATGCTTCGCTCCGCTTTTCTTCCTCACATGAAGGCCGCGCCGGCGCCGGAGCCGACCCAGCCGTCGAGCCGGATCGGGTACTCGCCGTACATGCGGATGGCGTTCCACATGGCCAGGTAGTTGCCCGGCTTGACGCCCGAGTGAATGCTGTTGCTGGACGAGAGGATCAGCCCGCCGCCCTCGGCCGCCCCGGCGATCACCGCCTTGGTCTCCTCGACCACCTCGCGCTCGGTCCCGAATGTGAGCGTCTCCGCGCAGTCGACGTTGCCCTTCAGCGCGATCCGGCCGCCGTAGAGCTTCTTCATCTCGCCGATGTCCATGCCGCCCATCGGGTCGATGGGGTCGAGGCAGTCGGGCCCCGAGTCCAGGATCATGTCCAGGATGGGCCTGATGTCGCCGTCGGTGTGCTTGATGACCGGCAGCCCCAGCTCCTTGAACCCCCCGATCGCGCGTTTCAGGCCGGGGTAGAACAGCTCCCGGAAGGCCTCCGGCGACATGAACGGCCCGAACGTCGAGGCGAAGTCGTCGCCGGTGAAGACGAAGTCGGCCCCGCATCGGGCGACCTCCTTCGCCATCGCGAGGTTCACGTCCACCGAGAGGTCCACCACGCCGCGGACGAGATCGCCCTCGGTGGCGACGGCGATCATCAGGCCCTCGAAGCCCATCAGCGCCCGCGGGATGCTCATGACGTCGTTGAGGTGCACGCCGATGGCCAGCTTGCCCTTGTAGTGCTCGACGAGGCGCCGGATGCTGTCGTATCGCCCGGGCGCGCCGGGGTCGGGCGGCTCGAAGCGCCGCAGGTCGTCCATCGTCTGGATGGGGCCGTCGACCGGGACGGTGTGCTCCTCGCCGGAGTCCTCGAGGACGACGCCCCACTCGTTCCTGAACCGCCTCGGGCCGATCTGCTCCTTCTTCATGTCCGGGGCCGTCAGGATCGCGTCGAGCCCCATGCGAACGGTGAACTCCTCCATGGTGCAGCCGGGGATGATCGCCTCGCGGACCTTGTGGTCGATGATCCACTCGAAGTGGGGGATGCGGTCCGGCTCCTGGCGGCGCAGGACCCTCATGACCCGCTCGGCGGATGTCATTTCGCTCATGGAGGCAGCCTCGTTTGCTTCACGGAAAGCGGCGCGGGTTGCAGGTTATGATATCGCCGGAGTCGAGGTGGTCCAATCGTTTCTTGAGGGCGCGCGGGGCGTGAAGCCCAGCCATTTGGATGGCTGGGCTTCTGGATGGCTGGGCTTCTGAATGGCTCAGACCTTCGTCCCCGTCAGGGCGATGCCCTCGATGAAGAATCGCTGGGCGACGAAGAACAGCAGCAGGGCGGGCAGGACCATGAGCATGGCCGCGGCCATCAGCAGCCCCCACTCGGTGCCCTGCACGCCGCGCAGGTGCGCCAGGCCCAGCGCCAGCGTCCGCTTGTGCTCGCTGGAGAGGTAGATCAGCGGGCCGAGAAAGTCGTTCCACGCCCGCAGGACGGTGAAGATCATCACGGTCAGCAGGGCGGGCTTGCTGAGCGGCAGGACGATCTGCCAGAAGACTCGCCACTCGCCGGCCCCGTCCAGGCGGGCCGCCTCGAGCAGCTCCTCGGGGATCGTCAGGAAGAACTGCCGCAGGAGGAAGATGAAGAACGCGTTGCCGAAGAAGGCCGGCACGATCAGCGGCAGGAACGTGTCCACCCAGCCCAGCTTGCTGAACATGACGTAGACGGGGATCATCCTCACCTGCGCGGGGATCATCATTGTCGCCAGCAGCACGCTGAAGATCACGCCGCGGTCCGGCCAGCGCAGGCGGCTGAAGGCGTATGCCCCCATCGAGCAGCTCAGCAGCGTGCCGATCGTCGTGAACGCCACGATCACCAGCGTGTTGCCCATGTAGCGCAGGGCGTCGAACTCGGTGAAGGCCTCCTCGTAGTGCTCCAGCGTGACGGGGTTGGGGACCCACTGCGGGGGCATCTTGAACATGGCCGCGTCCGTCTTGAACGACGTGCTCGCCAGCCAGAGGAACGGCCCGAGGAAGGCGATCAGCAGCCCCACCAGCACCACGTGCGTGACGAGGTTGCCGAAGCGCTCCCGTTCCCTGCTGCCGAGCGTCATCGCTGCGCCCCCTCGTAGTAGACCCAGCGTTTGGCCAGGACGAACTGCACGCCCGTAATGGCGAGGATCACGATGAACAGCACCCACGCCATGGCCGACGCGTAGCCCATGTGCAGGTTCTCGAAGGCCTCCCGGTAGAGGTAGAGCACGTAGAACAGCGTGGAGTTGACCGGCCCGCCCTGCGTGACGAGGTAGGCCTGCGTGAAGACCTGGAGCGCCCCGATCAGGCCCATGACGACCATGAAGAACATCGCCGGCGAGATCATCGGCAGCGTGACGTTCCAGAACTTCCGCCACGATCCGGCCCCGTCGATGTCCGCGGCCTCGTACAGCGTCCGCGGCACGCCCTGGAGGGCCGCCAGGAAGATGATCATCCCCCCGCCGACGCCCCACATGCCCATGACGATGAGTGCGGGCTTGGAGCAGTACTCGTTGGTCAGCCACGGCACGGCCGGCAGGTGGAGGTAATCGAGCACGACGTTGACCAGCCCGTATTCGCCGTTGAACAGCCACATCCACAGCAGGCTGCCCGCGACCATGGGCATGACGGTCGGCAGGTAGAAGCACGTGCGGTAGAGCGCCCGGCCGCGGATCCGGCGGTTCAGCAGCAGCGCCAGCCCCAGCGCCAGCGTGACGTTGACGGGCACGGAGACGGCCGCGAAGTAGAAGGTGTTCCACATCGCCTTGAGGAAGTAGCGGTCCTCGGTGAACAGCTCGCGGTAGTTCCGCAGCCCGGCCCAGGTGGCGGGGGTGAGGATCTCGTATCGGGTCAGGCTGTACACGGCGGACATGACGATGGGCCCGAGGGTGAACAGGGCCAGCCCGAGGATGGCCGGCGCGGCGAACATGTATCCGGCCAGGGCTTGGCGGCGATGGATGCTCAGGGCCTTGATCCTGCGGTAGGAGAACCACCCGCGCACGGCCAGCAGAAGCAGCAGGGCCCCGCCGAGACAGGAGGCGAGCACGGTCCAGTTGACGGGAGGCCCGAGGGCCTCCTGCTTCTCGTGGAAGCGGTCGAGGAGCTTCTGGACCTCGCAATTGGCCTGGTCCAGCGCCTTCTGCGGCGTGAGCTTGCCGTGGACGACGTGATCCACGGCGACCTGGAGCTCCGTGACGATGATCGAGCCGGCGGGCGTGACCGGCCGGTAGCGGGAGTACTTCATCTGGTCGATCGCCAGGCGCCAGAAGGCCCGCATCCGCGCCCTTTCGGCCCTGTTGCGCGCCGCTCTGGCGGCCTTCTGCTCGGGGCCCTCGCCGGCGTTCTCCGCCGCCTCTTTCTGCTGACGCATCCTGAGGTACTTCTCGTAGAGCGACTCGTCGGCCGACTCCCGCCGCGCCGGCAGCTTGTCGCTGTACCCGGCCATGTGGCGCTGCGAGGCGTCCGAGAGGATGTGCTTGCAGAACGCCCAGGCGCCCTCGACGTTCCTCGTGCCGCGCGGCAGGACGAGAGAGAACCCGCCCGACCACGTCGCCGGCACGCCGTCGTCGGCGTAGGGGCAGGGCGCGGTGGCCCAGTCCAGGTGCCGGCCGTAACGCTTGATGATGTCCACCGCCCCGACGTCCCAGACGACCATCGCGATCTTGCCCGTGATGAACGGGTTCTGAGCCTCCGGGCCGAAGCCCTGCTGGAGGGTCATGAGGCTCTCGAGCCCGTCCTTCGCAATGAAGTCGCGGACCCAGGTCAGGGCCGCGACGTTGTTCGGATCGTTCAGTGTGGCGCGCCGCCCGTCGGGCGACATGAACTCCCCGCCCTTCTGCCAGCCGTAGAGGTACAGCGAGCCGACGTTGCCGTAGATGGGCAGGTAGCCGACCCGCTCGAGGCGGCTGCTCCCCTCGCGCCGCTTCTTGATCGCGTCGGAGCAGGCCTGAAGCTCCTTCCACGTCCTCGGCGGGCGGTTGGGGTCGAGCCCGGCCTGGCGGAACAGGGCCCTGTTGTAGTAGAGGATGCGGACGTCCGTGTCGTAGGGCACGGCGTACATCCGCCCGTCGTAGAAGCACTCCTCCCAGGGCGCCTTGAAGAAGTCCTTCGCCTGGACCTCGCCCTTGGCCAGTTCGTCGAGGGGGATGAAGGCGTTCCGCGCGGCGTAGCTGGCCACGCGATACCGGTCGAAGACGGCCACGTCCGGCGGCACGCCCCCGGCCGTGGCGCGGAGCATCTTGTCGTGGATCTGCGTGTAGGGGATGTCTACCTGCTCGACGTAGTACTCGCGATTGGACTCGTTGAACCGGCGGACCAGCTCCGTGGCGGCTTCGTGCTGCGTGCCGGTCGTGAAGAGGTTCCAGTAAACCAGCTTCCGCCGACCGTTCGCGTCATCCGCGCAGAGCGGCGCGGCGCAGATGCCCACGAGCACCACTGCGTGTGCCCATAGACGGAGACGCTCAGCCAATCGATGCGGACCCATCGTGCCTCTTATCTCTGCTCCGGCCTGCCGCGGCGAACATCCTACCGGCGGCCGCGCGGCCTGGGAAGGTCTTTGCCCGTCTGCCGCAGATGTCTACTTCGGCAGGGTCTTCTGCCATGCCAGGACCCGCGCGCTGAGCCGCCGGACGACGTCGCCGTGCTTGCCCGCGAGGCTGGCCGCCTCGGCTGGATCTTTCGGGATGTCGTACAGCTCCGCGCCGCCGCCGTCGGGGTTGACCAGGAGCTTCCAGTTGCCCTCGCGAATGGCAAGCGACGGGGGCCGATACGTCGGGTCGCCGGCGACGCCGCCCCGCCATTCCCAGAGGATCGGCTTTCGCCGCGGGCGAGTCTTGCCCATCAGCATGTCGCTGATATCTTCGCCGTCCGGCTTGATGTCGGGCATCTCTGCGCCGGCGAGTTTGCACATCGTCGGGAGGAAATCGACGCCGGTAATGACCGACTCCTCATCCACCCGCCCGCCCGGCACGTGCCCGGGCCACCGCACGATGCACGACGTCCGCACGCCGCCCTCGTAGATGCTTCGTTTTCGGCCTCGGAAGGCACCGGGCGAGCCCATCCCCGCGTTTCGGGCGTTCCTGACGTGGTAGTCTTCCGGCCCGTTGTCGCTGGTGAAGAAGATCAGCGTGTTGTCTGACAGGTGCATTCTGTCCAGCTCGTCCAGGAGCCTGCCGATGGCCTTGTCCATTCCGCTCACGGCCGCGGCGTAGACTTTCATCTGTGCGTCCAGCTTCGGCGCGGCGGCGGCGTACTTCCGCATGTAGCCCTTGAAGGCGTCCTTGTCCACGGTCAGGCGCTCGTAGACCTTCAGCTCCTCGGGCGTGGGCTTGAGGGTGGCGTGGGGCACGAGCGTCCAGAGGTTCACGTAGAATGGCCTGTCCTTGTGCTTCTCGATGAACCGCAGCGTCTCATCGACGAACAGGCCCGTGGACCTGGCGCGGAAGTAAGGGTCCTTCTGCTGCTTGAAGCCCGGTCCGGATGAGTTGACCGTGCGGTGCTCGTCGATCCCGTAGGCCGCCGGCGTGGGCGCGTCCTTCGACCAGCCGCCGCACAGGTGCCACTTGCCGAAATGCGCCGTCGCATAGCCGCACCTTCTCAGCACGTCCGTCACGGTGGCGACGTCCGGGTCCAGCCAGTTCGGCATGCCGCGGGCCCTGTTCTGCTCCGGCCGGGCAAAGTGCTGGTGGACCCGATGACGCGCAGGGAAGTGCCCTGTCATGAACGCCGTCCTGCTCGGCGAGCACACCGGGTTGTTCACGTAGAACTGCGTGAACCGCGTCCCCTGCTTCGCCAGCCGGTCCAGGTTCGGCGTCTTGATGTACGGATGACCGTAGCAGCGCGGATCGCCCCAGCCGAGGTCGTCCGTGAGGATGAAGACGATGTTGGGCGGGCGCTTGCTGCCACCGGGGGCGTCCGCCCGCAGCCCGCGCGGCATAGCCGCGGCGCCCAGGCCCACGCCGACGGCCCGGAGCAGCTCGCGGCGAGTGAGAGTAGTGGGCTTCATGTTGCGTCCATTCGGTATGTGGAAAACGCGGCGATCTACCCGCCCTCAGGTCTCCCGTCGATCGACCGCTGCGACGGGACGAGGGCCCTGTCAGACCAGATCATACCTCGGCGCTCCCCGGCCGTGCCACACGTAACAGGCGTCAGCCACCTGCCAAGTGCCGGTTGATGGTCAGCCGCTTGCCGGCCGGAACGTTCGTCCTGCTTGCCGGGACGCCGTTCGGGAAGCGGACGCGGAGATCGAATGCCCCCGCGCGCCCCAGGCCGATGTGAACCGCCGTGCCGTCCGCGTGGGCCTTCTCGATGAAGAAGGCAGCGGCGTCCTTCCGGCCGAGCGTACCCGCCCCGTAGGCCTCGACCACGGCGCCCACCGCAAACGGATTGGGCCCGGCCATCCGCGGAGAGACCTTGCAGAAGCCCCCCGGCGACTTCGTTCGGTTCAGGTAGATGGTGATATCGGTGTCCTCCTTCGCGCCCGGCCCGCCGGCAACCACGTCCATTCGCCCGTCGTTGTCGATGTCGCAGACCACCACCGGGTTGGAGTCCCACGCCCTGGCGGACAGGAGTCGCCTGAACGCGCCGCCGCCCTTGTTCTCGTGGACCTCCATGCGCCCCAGACGAGGGTTGGACATCACCAGGTCCCAGTCGCCGTCGTTGTCCAGGTCCGCGCGGAATGCCCGCAGCAGGTACGGCCCCCGGCGCGTGAGGAACGCGGACAGCTCGCCGGCCTTCCGGACGAACCTGCCGCGGCCGTCGTTGACGTACAGCCCGCCGGTCGCCTTGCCGACGATCAGCACCTCCGGCCGCCCGTCGCCGGTCAGGTCCTCGACCGCGATGGGGGCGCCGACCTCCGGAAGCCCCGATTCCCTCGTCCCGTCCGCCAGCTTGCCGTCTGCGGTCCGCAGGAAGTAGCGGCCGAAGTAGTCCGCCCCGTAGGCGCCGGCGACCCGCAGGACCACGTCTCCCCGCCCGTCCCCGTTGAGGTCGATGGGCGTGGGGCTGTATCCCAGCGTGTCGTAGCCAACCGGCGCGTGCGTCCAGTGCTCCGCCCGAAGGAAACGGTTGGGCCTCGTCTTCTTCGCAGCCGCGACGATCGACTCCGCCGCTGCCCGGACCTGGGCCGGCGCCTCGTGGACTGTCCTCTCATCGCGCCGGAAGACGCCCGCGCCGGGATCGTAGAGCCACCGGCCGCGATAGCCCCCGTCGAGGTCCGGATGGCCGTCGCCGTTGAGGTCAACGACCTCCTTCGGGTGCGACAGCGGGCTGAACGTGAAGCCAGCGATCGCCGAGAAGCCCTTGCCTCCTCGATTCAGCACGGAGACGGCTCTGCCCTCGTCCGTCAGGGCCGCGATGTCGAGGAACCCGTCGCCGTTGAAGTCCCATATCCACGGGCGGTCGTCGCCGGCGGGCAGGGCCCGGCTGTCGATTCCCAGTTCCTTCGTCACGTCCGAGAACGACAGCCTGCCCGTCTCGGCGAGAAGGGACTTCAGCACGATGGAGCGCGGGACCCCGTGATGGGAAGGCAGCAGGTCCAGGTCGCCGTCGTTGTCGAAGTCGAAGGCGCGCAGCCCCCAGGGCCACCAGCCGTGACTGCCGAACTTCCCGCCCTGGCGGGCCAGCTCCGCCCGCCGCCACTTCTCCATGGCCGACCTGAGCCCGGTAGCCGCCCCGTCGAGCACCTGGAGCTCCACGTCGCCGGCATGCACCGAAAAGACGCTCACCGTCGCCGAGAGAAGCGCGAAAATGGCTCGGACATGCATTCGCTGCATTCGGACGTCTCCTTTCGTGTCGGGCCGGCCCGCGGTCAGAACAGCTCCGCCACAGTCTCGGCGACGCGCTCGAGGAACCCCCTGTCGTCCCGCGTGAAGGGCGACAGCGCGTGGGAGTCGATGTCCAGCTCGGCGGCGACCTCGCCGGCCTTCATGACGGGTACGACGATCTCCGATCGCACGGCCGGGCTGCACGAGAGGTAGTTCGTCTCCTTCGAGACGTCCTGCACGACGAACGTCTCTCGGCGTTCGGCCGCCTGCCCGCAGACGCCCCGGCCGAAAGGGATCTCGACGTGCTCGGTCGGCTCGCCGGCGTACGGCCCGAGCGTGAGCGCCCCGGCGGCGCCGTCGGCGAGATAGAAGCCCACCCAGTCGTAGTGCCCGACGCGCTCGCGGAGCAGTTCGCAAACCGCCTGGAGCGCGCCGTCGCGGCCGGCCGCGCGGTCCACAAGCTGCCTGACCGCGGCGAGCAGATCCTCGAACAACGTCACGTTCGTCATTCGGTCACCTGGTTGATCCGTTGTGCGGGGGTCTCTGGTGCGGGCACTTTGCTCATTGTGATCCTACCGGCCGGTCGGGGGGCAGGCAACACACCCCGCTGCCGCGAGCGCTGATGATGGCGGCCCGAGCCGTCGCGAGATAAGATAGTGGCGATTACATCGCGGCGCGTTGGGTACTTCGGAAAGGAACGACAAATGAACGGCGACTCACTTACGGGTAGTTCGGTGTGGCTGTGCGCAGCGGGCCTGGCGTTGCTGGCGTGCGGGGCGCAGGGCGCCGAGAAGGCGGCCGGAACTGCCCTGTCCTGGGCGAAGACGGACTCGTCCCTGGCCCTGAAGCGCGGCGAGACGGTCGTCTGGCAGTACAACTACGGCAGGGAGGAGTCCAAGCCTCACTTCCATCCGCTGGGCCTGCCGGACGGGACGGTCCTGACCGGGCTTCGGCCGAAGGACCACATCTGGCACCTCGCCGGGTGGTTCTCCTGGAAGTTCGTCAACGGCTTGAACTACTGGGAGTCGGACAGGAAGGGCAAGTCGCCGGGGCGGACGGAGGTCGTCAGCGTCAGGCCCGCGGCGGGTGAGGATTTCTCCGCGGCGATCGATCTGGACGTCAGCTACCATCCGTGGGGCAAGCCGGCCGTGCTGACCGAGAAGCGGCGGATCCGGATCGGCCCGCCCGGCACGGACGGCGGCTACCACGTTGACTGGACGGGCACGTTCACGGCCGGCAAGGGCGACGTCGTCATCGACCGCACGCCCATACCCGGCCAGAAGGGCGGAAAGCCGTGGGGCGGCTACGCCGGCCTGTCGATCCGCATGGCCCCAGGCACCCGCGGCTGGACGTTCCTCGACAGCGAGGGGCGCAGCTACTCGGTGGGCAAGAAGGCCGAGACCACGCACGGCCGGGCGGCGAGGTGGATCGATTGCAGCGGCAAGACGAAGTCCGCGGCGGCCGGCGGGGTGGCGATGTTCGACCATCCCCGCAACATCCGCCACCCGTCCAAGTGGTCGGTGTTCCCCAACATGCCCTACTTCAGCCCGGCGGTGATCTTCGACGGCCCGCACACGATCCCTGCCGGCAAGGGCCTGGCCCTGAGATACCGCATCGTCGTTCACACGGGCCCGGGCGAGAAGGACAAGCTGGAGAGGATGTGGCAGGCATTCGCCAAGTGAGCATCGTGAGATGAGGAGGCCAGTCCCAAGATCGGGCTGGACCTCAGCGGCCCGAAGCGATAGGCCGGCCCTCACGGCCGGGACCCGCGCTTGTACCCGGCCGTCTTTGGATCGAAGCGGTACAGGAAGGTCTGCATCGGCCCGCTGAAGCTGGCCGGGATCAGCGCCACGCAGACGTCGTGCCTCGGGTCGTAGACCATCGCGCACTCGTGGCTGTAGAGCCCCTTCGGCAGCTCGACGTCCAGCTCGGCCATTCGATTGGCCGCACAGTCGAAGGCGCAGAGCTGCTTGCTGCCCAGCCAGAGGACCGTGTCGTGACGGGCGACGTACACGGCCTCCCGGCCGATGGCGGCCGAGCCGCCGGGCTCGAGCTGCTTCCACCTGCCGCCGCCGGCCAGCGAGCGTGCGAACACGTCCACGCGCGACTCGTCGCCCTTCAACTGGATCAGACGCCCCCGCCGCGTGTCGTGGACGACGGGCTGAAACTCGTAGTGGTAGCGAATCGCCTTGCGGGGCTTGGGGAACTCCGGGTCGATCAGCTTCCATTCGACCCGCCCGGTCCGGCGGTCCACCTTGCCGTGGTAGAGCTTGTTCTTGCACACGGCATACACGCCGGCGGGTGTGCCGACGAGCGACAGGTGCCAGGGATTGGCGAACGGCCGGCCGAAGCATGGCCGGTGCATCCTCCTGGCGGCTGAGTCGTAGACCCAGCTCGCGTGGCCGTGCTTCCCGGCGTCGTAGACGAACACGTCGTTCGGATCGTCGCCGACCTGCACCTCCACGCCGTCGAAGAGCTGCGGGCGGGCGAGGTAGACGACCGTTCTGGAGGCCGGGTCGTAGCAGTACCACAGGTACGTGTGCTGGCTGAACGGCATCATCCCGTAGCTCCAGCCGAAGATGCCGGCGTTGGTGCTCTCGAGGAACGGCGGGAAGCGCGGCGGGAAGTCGAGCCCCCAGCGGTTCTCGGCGATGCGGTAGCGGGCGACGTCGTTGCCGGAGTAGCCCGAGTGCCCCCCGCCGACGTAGACGACCTCGCTGCGGTCGGTGTCGATGACCGCCGTCGACCAGGTCTTGCTGATCAGCATGCCCGGCGGGGCGGTGTCGACGAAGGTGTTGACCGGCAGCGAGGCCAGCAGCTTCGCGTGGGCCTCGCGGTCAGCCTCCGGCGCGCGCTTGAGCGAGAGCTTCTGCTCGGGGTACTTCCAGGCGACCGTGCCGGGCGGGGCGCCGTCGAGCTTGACGGGCCGCGCCGCGGGGTCGTGACGAAAGGCGTACGTCCGCCGCTGCTGTCCGAAGGCCACCATGAACACCACGCCGTGTCGCGCCGAGCCCGCCGCGGTCAGCCAGCGGCAGCCTTGGAGCCTCAGGTCTCCGTTGACGGGCGTCCACTCGTCGGCGGCGACGTCGTAGACCCAGGTCTCCTTGAGGGCGGACGTGCTCGACTTGTGGTGGAGCTTGACCTTCCGGGCGTCATTGCCGCAGACGAGGACCTTCCCGCCGCCGGGTATGGCCGCGGCGGCCGGGGCGAACATCGGCGGCGGGGCGAGCTTCGGCCGGCGCCGCCGCCAGCGGCCCTGGCGGCAGTCGTAGACCCAAGTGTCGTTCAGGGCGGCGGCCTGGTTGTACCCGCCGAACATCACCATCAGCTTGCCGGCGGGGTCGTAGACGATCGGCGCGTTGCACCGCGGGGGCGGCTCGGCGTCGAGCTTCGGGCGGCGCCAGGCGTTGGCGCGGCAGTCGTAGATCCACGTGGGCGCCGCGCCGGCGGGATTGGTGGCCAGTCCGCCGCCGAACAGCAGCACCTGGTCGCCGCCGGGGTCGTAGCACATGCTCGCCCAGGCGACGGTCCGGCAGGTCGTCGGATGGGTCTTCGGCTTCAGGTCCCTCCACGTGTTGGCGGCCGGATCCAGGGCGAACGTGAAACCGTCGCTGAAGTAGACGATGCGCTTCCGCCGGGAGTCCCAGCAGGCCATGTTGAAGGTGTGGACGGGGCTCGGCCGCTTGACGCCGCCGAAGTCCCACCAGCGGATGCGGTTGGTGTGGTTGAACCCGCCGACGCACTGGAGCCGCGGCCCTTCGTCGTACTTCAGGCCGTCCGGGCCGCCCTGGCCCCAGATGCGGAAAGGCGGGAACTTCTCGGCCGTCCACTGGCCCCGCCTGGCCGCCGGGAAGGCCGGCAGCCACTTGGGCGCGGCCGGGTCGAGGCACTCCAGCTCGTAGCGAAGGAACACGTTCCGCGCGGGCTTGGCCCCGCCCGTGCCCCACAGGTACAGCCGGTCAACGTTCTCGGCGAACACCGCCCGGGCGAACGCCTTGCCGCCGGAGCGGTCCTCGCCGTGGATCAGCGTCCACGTGTTGGCCGGCAGCTTCGAGAAGTCCTGAACGTCTGCCGCAGCGGCCCCCGCCGCCAGGCACGGCAGTGACCACCACAGGGCGATCATCGTGATTGATCGAGTGCTCATGGGTCTGTCCCTTCAGAGCCACTGCCGGCCAGGCAAACCGGTCATCTGCGACATCGCCGTCCGCGGCGCTTGTGGGGCCGGACAGAACCTCTATAATGGCGCACCCGTGAGAGGAACTGCAAATGAATCGCGCAAAACTTGCCCTGATCATCGCGACCTGGCCGGCGGTCGGCCCCGCTCTCGCCGCTTCGGCTGAGCCCGCCGGCAACTGGACCGCCCGACAGCCGTTTGAAGGCAGCACGGGCGAGACGATCCATTACTACCTGTTCACGCCCGGGAAGGTCGATCCGGCGAAGAAGTACCCGCTGGTGATCTGGCTGCACGGCGGGCTGAGGTCGAACGGCCGCGGCGGGCCGAACATGCCGACCGGCGCGTTCTACAGGCCCGAGCACCAGGGCAAGCAGCCGTGCTTCGTGCTGCGGCCGGTGGCGATCAAAGGGAAGAACTGGGTCTCGCCCCGCGGTGCGGGCAGCGGCTCGCACAGGATGCCGGCCAAGCCCGCCGGGTCGATCGTCGTGCTCCTGGAGCTGCTGGAGAAGGTGATCGAGCAGGCCCCCATCGACACGGCCGGCCTGCACGTCGTCGGGGCGTCCATGGGCGGCTACGGCGTGTGGGACCTGATCTCGCGGTGCCCGAGGAAGTTCGCCTCGGCCGTCCCGATCTGCGGCGGAGGCGACCCCGCCAGGGCGGCGTCGATCAGGCACATGAGAATCTGGGTCTTCCACTCGGCGGACGACCGCATCGTGCCGGTGCGAGGATCTCGCGACATGTTCGCGGCCCTGATGAAGGCCAAAGGCGAGAAGCCCACCGTCAAGGACGACGAGCGGAAGACGGTCTCGGCCTCCGCCGACGGGCGCCTCCGCTACAGCGAGTACAAGAGCGGCGGGCACAACGCCTGGGACCGGGCCCTGCGCGGGCCGGAGCTGCTGGGGTGGGTCTTCCCCCGCGGCAAGTCAGCCGGGGAGCCGCGGCCGAAGCAGCGGAGCCGCGCCGGGCCTTCCTGAGCCTACCGCTCGTGCGGCGCCCGGGGCGAGGCCCCGCCGCGAGGGTCACCGGCCCCGCGGGGTGACGGCGAACCAGTCGGCCGTGTCCGGGCGGAAGCTCCGGCGGACCTTCTGTCCGTCCTGTAAGCTGAAGGTCACTTCCAGCGGTTCGGCGTCGAAGCGCTCACGGAAGCTCGCGGCGGGCAGGTAGGCGAAGACGTACCACTTGCCGCCGGCCGTCCTGCCTCGCCAGCGGATGCGAGGGTCGGAAACGGCCGAGACGATCTCCGGCGCGTCGCGTGCGATCAGCGCCGGCGTCAGCGACTTCAGCTCCCGGGTCACCTTGACGGCCCGCTGCCAGTACGCCTCCCGTTCGGCCGGGTCCTTGACCCACAGCAGCGCCCGGATTCCGAAGCTCCAGTAGAACAGGCCCCGGGCCCCCTCGGTTATGGCCATCAGGCTCATCGTTCGCAGCTCCTCTTCGGTCGGCCACCGATCGGTGCTCCAGCCCTGGAAGAACTGGATGACCATCCAGACGGGCCGGCTGCCCTGGGTGGCCTCCACGCCCGCGCGGGTCCACCGCCCGACCTCGCTGAGCGGCCGGGTGAGCTTCATGTTGAGAAGCGGGTACGGGTCGAGGCCGAACACGTCCAACGCGTCGCGCCATTTGTGGAGCTCGCCGGGCTTGTTGCTCACGCCGTACGTCGGGTGGTCGCAGTCGGCGCGGCGCAGGACGGTGTACTGATGGAAGATCGCGGGCACCATGCCGAAGGGCCGCTCGTCCATCACGTACCAGCCGGCGTGGCCGGGGAGCTTCCGCATCTCGCGGGCCAGGAGGGCGAGGAAGCGGTCACACTGGTCCTGAGTCTCGAGCCTGCCTCGCGCCGCGGGAAGCAGCTCGTTGCAGATGGCCAACTGCTGCGGCGCCAGCTTCACCTTGCCCGGCTGGAAGGGCATCAGCGTGTCGAGGTACGCGATGCCGCGCCGGCGCATCTCGGTGAGGTAGCGGCGGCGGTCCTTCATCGAGCACGGCCACCACGTGTAGTTGATGGTGAAGTTCGTCTCCGCCTCGGCGAGCTTGTCGAGGCGGGCGATCTCCGCATCATCCACCACGGCGAACCGGCGAACGGTGTTGTAGAAGCCGATCGGGAATACCGGCTTGCCGTGCACGTGAAGCACGTGGTGTCGATCGAACCACACCGCAAGCCCGCGCCGCTGCCGGGCGGAGATCTTCTGGATCACGTAGGGCGGATACTCGTGCTCGCCGAGCCTCGCTCGGATCGCGTACCGTCCCGGGGGCCATCTGCCGGCGTCCAGCTCGATGATCTCCTCCTTCCCGGCGGCGCTCATCGCCGCGCCGGCGATCCTGCGGCCCGTGGCGGCGTTCGTCACTTCCACGCGTGCGGGCCCGGCGGCCTCGGCCTCGTTTGCCTTCACCCACAGACGAACGCGCTGCGGTGCGTCCTCGCTCAGATAGCCGCGGTAGTTCGGATAGCGCAGGTAGGCCTCCACGGGAGGCTCTCGAAGGCGCTCCATCGAGACGTCGTCGAAGAGGGCCACGCCGGCGGCTGGCTTGCCGTAGCGGTGAATGCTGACAAACGCCGTCGAGGGCTTCATGTCCTTGGGAAGAAGGACGCTGAGCTCCACGAGCCGCCAATCGAAGGTGCCGTTGAGCACGTCCGTCGACGGCCACGCCCGGGCGCCGCTGCCCAACCGGTACTCGATGCTCACGCGCACGCCGGCCGTGCCGCGCGCGGGGGGCTTCATGTCCCGGCACTTCACCCGGAAACGCAGCCTGTAGACACCGGGCCCGATCGTCTTGAGCGCCTGACGGACCGAGGGGGTGTACCTGCTGGGGACGGAGGCGTCGAATCGCAGGCACGCCGTTCCGCTGCGCGCCCCCGATCGGCTCACCTGAAACGGCCCGTCCGCTCCGGACGACCATCCAGCCGTCCCATCCTCGAAGCCGGGATTGGCCAGGCGAACGGCCTCGCTGCGCAGCTCCGGCAGCGACTGGAGTCCGCCGGCGGGTGGCCGGGCCGCCGCGCCGCTCAGCAGGCATGTCGCCAAACATGCGAACGTGTGCATTGCCGCCTCTCCTGTCTGCGGTGGTACGGGCTCTCCTCGGCACGGTAGAAGCGCCTTCCTCTCTTGAAACCCTCGGTCGTTCGTGCCGGTCGCGGAGAGCGACCCCGGACCGGCGCGAAGACGTTGACAGCCCGCGGCGGATGGGCTACATAGGCCTCGGATGCGAGGGGAGCGAGGAAGGAAGATGAACAGGTCACTGAGCACGTCCGCCGTTGCCGTGGGGTCGATTGCGATCCTGCTGGCGGTTCTCTCGGGTGGCTGCAAGAAGTCCGCCGAGAAACCTCGCGTCGCCCTGATCATGAAGTCGCTGGCCAACGAGTTCTTCAAGACGATGGAGGACGGCGCGCGGGCGCACCAGCAGGCCAACAAGGACACGTACAGCCTGATCTGCAACGGCATCAAGGACGAGCAGGACGTCGCCCGCCAGATCGCCATCGTCGAGCAGATGATCGCCCAGGAGGTCGATGCGATCGTGGTCGCCCCGGCCGACTCCAAGGCCCTCGTGCCCGTCTGCAAGCGGGCAATGGACGCGGGGATCGTCGTCGTGAACATCGACAACAAGTTCGACGACGCCGTGCTGGCCGACAAGAAGATCCGGATCCCCTTCGTCGGCCCGGACAACCGCAAGGGCGCCCGCCTCGCGGCGAAGCACCTCGCCGGGAAGCTCAAGGCCGGCGACGAGGTCGCCATCGTCGAGGGCGTGCCCAACGCCTTTAACGGCGTGCAGCGCAGGCTCGGCTTCGAGGACGCCATGAAGGCCGTCGGCGCGAAGGTCGTCTCCAGCCAGTCCGCCAACTGGATGCCCGACCAGGCGGAGAAGGTCGTCGCGGGCATGCTCGTCCAGCACCCCGACCTCAAGGCCATCCTGTGCGCCAACGACAACATGGCCCTGGGCGCGGTGACGGCGCTCCAGGCGGCGGGCAAGGCCGGCAAGGTGCTCGTCGTCGGCTACGACAACATCTCCGCCATCCAGCAGCGAATGAAGGAGGGCAAGGTCCTCTGCACGATCGACCAGCACGCCGACCGGATCGCCGTCTTCGGCATCGAGTACGCCCTGGAGATCCTTCGGGAGAAGACCACGCCCGCCGACAAGGAAACGCCGGTCGACCTGATCACCGCCGACAGCCTGAAATGACCGAACCGGCGAGCGACATCCTGTTCGAGGCGGCGGGCCTGAGCAAGTCCTACCCCGGCGTGGACGCCCTCTCGGACGTGAGCTTCCGGCTCCTGCGCGGCGAGGTGCACGCCCTGGTCGGGGAGAACGGCGCGGGCAAGAGCACCTTCGCGAAGATCGTTTCCGGCCTGGTCCGCGCCGACGCCGGCTCGATGCGCTTCCGCGGGCTCGCCTACGCGCCCGCCGGCAAGGCCGATGCCCAACAGCTCGGCGTCCGAATGGTCATGCAGGAGCTGAACCTCATCGGCACCCTCAGCGCGGCCGAGAACATCTTCCTGGGCCACTTGCCGCACACCCTCGGCGTGATCCGTTACGGGCGGATGCGCGCCGAGGCGCGGCGGCTGATGCGCGAGGTCGGGTTGGAGGATGTGGAGCCCGGCCGCCTGGTCCACGCCCTGGGCGTCGGCCGGCAGCAGCTCGTCGAGATCGCCGCGGGGCTCTCGCAGCGCTGTGACCTGCTCATCCTCGACGAGCCCACCGCCGCACTGACCGACGCGGAGACCGATCTTCTCTTCGCGCAGATCGAGCGCCTCCGGCGCGGCGGTGTCGGCGTCATCTACATCTCGCACCGCCTGGAGGAGATCCGCCGCATCGCCGACCGCATCACGGTGCTCCGCAACGGAAAGCTCGTCGCCACCTGTCCGGCCGGGCGGGCGAGCATCGACCAGATCATCCGGTGGATGGTCGGACGGGAGTTCGACGACGTTCATCCGCCGCGCGCCCGGCCGACCGGCGAGCCGGCCCTGCGCGTCCGCGGCCTGTGCCGCGGCCGGAGGGTCAGGGACGTGAGCTTCGAGCTTCGCCGCGGCGAGGTGCTCGGCTTTGCCGGGCTGATGGGCTCCGGCCGGACGGAAACCTTGCGCGCGGTCTTCGGCGCCGACCGGCCGGACGCCGGGGAGGTGTACCTCTACGGCTCCCAGAGGCCCGCGAGGATCCGCTCGCCGAGGGACGCCGTCCGCCGGGGGATCGCCCTGCTGACCGAGGACCGCAAGAGCCAGGGCCTGCTGCTGCCGCTCTCGGTCCGCGTGAACGTCACGCTGGCGAACCTGCTGCCCGTCACGTGGGCCCGGGCGTGGATTCGATCGGGCCGGGAGCGCGCCGTGACGGACCGCGTCGCGCGGCTGATCTCGCTGCGGTACCGCTCCGGCGAGCAGGCGGCCGTCGAGCTCAGCGGCGGGAATCAGCAGAAGCTCGTCGTCGCACGGTGGATATACCGCGACTGCGATATCCTCCTGTTCGACGAGCCGACGCGCGGCATCGACGTCGCCGCCAAGTTCGAGATCTACCGCCTGCTGAGCGACCTGGCCGGCCGCGGCAAGGCCATCCTCGTCGTCTCCAGCGACCTGAAGGAGCTCCTTGCAGTCTGCGACCGGATCGCCGTGATGTCGGCCGGGCGGCTGGCGGGCGTCTTCCGGCGCGGCGAATGGACCCAGGACAGGATCATGGCCGCCGCCCTGAGCGGGTACACCTCCGGCGGGAAGGAGGCGAGCGCCTCATGACCCCGCCGGCGCCGGCACGATCGCGGACCGGCCCGGTGGGGCTGATGGTCTCTCTCATGGACTACGTGGCCATGCTGGCCGTGCTCGTCCTGCTGGTCGTGGTCTTCGGTCTGCTTTCCGAGCGCTTCCTCTCGCTCGGCACGTTCCGGATGATCACGAACCAGATTCCCCCGCTGGTGATCGCCGCCGTCGGCATGACGTACGTGCTGATCATCGCGGGGATCGACCTGTCGGTGGGTTCGGTGCTGGCCCTGGGCGCGGGCGTCCTGGCGGCGTGCACGGCCCGGGAGCAGTACGCCGGCCTGGGGCTGCCGGCGGCGGTGGGCATCGCGGCGTGCATCGGCGCCGGGCTCGTCTGCGGCCTGGCCAACGGCTTCCTGACGATCGCGTGGCGGCTGCCGTCCTTCATCGTCACGCTCGGCATGCTCGAGATCGCACGCGGGGCGACCTACCTCGTCACCGACTCGAAGACGGTCTACATCGGCTCGGACATCGCATTCATCGCCGAGACGAGCCTCCTCGGCGTCTCGCTGCCGTTCCTCATCGCCATTGCGATCGTGATCGCCGGGCAGATGGTGCTGTCGTTCACCGTGTTCGGGCGATACATGATCGCCATCGGCACGAACGAGGAGGCGGTGCGCCTCTCGGGCATCGACCCGCGGCGGGTCAAGCTGGCGGTGTTCGCCCTGTGCGGCCTGCTGGCGGCGGTCGCGGCCGTGATGGAGACCTCGCGGATGGAGTCGGCCGACCCGAACATGAGGACCGGCTTCGAGCTTCAGGTGATCGCGGCCGTCGTGATCGGCGGGACCAGCCTCATGGGCGGGCGCGGCAGCGTCGTGCGGTCGTTCCTCGGCGCGCTGATCATCGCCGTGCTCGGCGCGGGCCTGGCCGTGATCGACGTGGGCGAGCCGCACAAGCGCGTCATCACCGGCGCCGTGATCGTCGCCGCCGCCGTCCTGGACTACTACCGCCAGCGCCTCAAGCGCGCGCGGCGATGAGGCGGGGCGGCGGCCCCATGAGGCGGGGAGAGGACGAGGAATGAGTCACGTGCCCCGAGGCAGGTCGGGTCGGGAGGAGACGGCGTGAGATCGCCAGTCGCGGGAGAGCGAAGGGGGGCCCTGGCCGCTGGTCTGTGCGGATTCGCTCTGGGCCTGCTGCTCATCGCAGCCGCTGTCTTGGCCCCGGACGCCCCGGCCGCCACGGTGTACCTTTCCAGCGGCCAGGGCATCCAGGAGGCCATTGACCGGTCGAGCGACGGGGACGTGATCGTGCTGAGCGACGGCGTCTATCACGAGACCGTCCGCATCACCCGTTCCATCACGCTCAAGGCGCAGCACCCGGGCGAGGCGACGATCACCAACCGCCACAACGGACCGGTCACCTGGCGGGAGACGTCGCCCGGCAGCAGGACGTGGTGGGCCGCCGGCATCGACTGGCCGGTCCACTGGCTCCTGGTCGAGGGCGTGCACGCCTTCGACTACCGCAGCAAGGAGAACTTCGACAACCGAGTCTGCGGGCCCTACTGGAGCAAGGGCTGGCAGGCGGGCAAGACCAGCTACAGGACGCCCCCGATCTACTTCGCACGCGACGCGAAGAGCAACACCCTGTGGCTGAAGCTCCACGACGCGCGGGACCCCAACCGCATCCGCGTCGATTTCAACAGCTCCCGCCTGGACGGCACCACGCTCGTGCAGAAGGACCTGGGAACGTACTGGAACCAGCAGCAGATCGTGACCCTCTCGAAGGACCCGCCCGTGCATCCCATCACGATGTGGTACGGAGGCACGCCGGAGAGGTCCTCCAAGCCCCGGACGATCGACTTCCCCAAGATCTGCGGCATCGTCATCGACATCCGCGCCGATGGCGTCACGATCGAGGGCCTGCGCATTCACCTCGCTCCCACGGTGGGCGTCGAGGTCAACAACTCGCGCAGCGTCACCCTCCGCGACTGCTGCTTCAGCGGCTACCAGTTCGCGATCAACACCGGCTACGAGTGCACGAACCTCACGGTGCTGCACTGCGAGATGGACGGCGGGGAGCTGTTGAGCTTCGGGGGGCATCGCAACTACACCGCGAACATGTGGTACCACAACACGTACGTCAATCCGATCAAGTTCAACGGCACCGGGCTCGTGTTCCGGCACAACTACGTGTACGAGGGCTTCGACCTCTTCCACCCCCGAGGCCGGCACAAGGACTTCCCTCACGTACCCGATCTGCGGTCCGACGTCGCCTACAACGTCTGGCAGAAGGCCATGGACAACGTGGCTGAATTCGACGGCGTCGAGGCCCGAATGAACCTGCGGTTCCACCACAACCTCATCCTGGGCAGGCACGACCTCCTGGCGATCACCACGACGGAGAGCGGCGGCCCGCTGACCATCGACCATAACCTCTGGTGGCCGGGCGGCGGTCGCATCATGAAGCTGGTCGGCACGGGCAGGCGGAACCGCGGCGTGCAGTTCCTTCACAACACGTACTTCACCGGCGGCACGGGCTCGCACAACACGTTCGCATCGAGCATCTTCGAGAACAACATCGTCCTGTCCAACTGCCGCAAGGCTGGGTGCTGGTCGTCCAAGACGCTTGGGGCGTTCTTCCCGACGCGGCACAACCTGCTGTTGAACGGCCATCGGTACACCAGGGGCTTCCGGGGCCTGACCGCCGATCCGCTGCTGGGCACGACGCCCGAGACGCGGTTCCTCCTCCAGCCCGGCTCGCCCGCCATCAATGCGGGCGTCAAGAGGCCGGGCTACCACCAGGAGAACGTCGCAGACGGCAAGCCGGACCTCGGGGCCGTGGAGTACGGGCAGCACGTCGAGGACTGGCGGAAGGCGTTCGGCCATTGCGGGCCCACCTGGATTACGCCGGCAAATCAGCCGCAGAAGGCCCCGCACCGCCCCGCGTGGCCCAAGGAACTGGACAGACGCTGGGGCGGACTGGACAAGTAGCGGTGGAGCAGTACACGTCCGGACGGAGCCTCAATCGGAACCCGGTCAGACCTTTAACCTGGGGACGCTAACCATGTTTTTTCGCGCAGAAACCTGGTTAGCGTCCCTATGTTTTAGGGTCGGCCTGCGGAGGAGGGAGAAGCTCCCCCAGGACCAGGGAGCGGCTCTGGAAGCCTACGGTGCGGCAATTAATATAGGGACGCTAACCATGTTTTTCTGCGCAGAAACCTGGTTAGCGTCCCTATGTTTC
>CAYRVX010000009.1:0-92705 GCA_964427875.1 uncultured Planctomycetaceae bacterium | reverse complement strand
AGAACTGGAAGTAGATGAACGGCTGGCCCTCGGCGCCGGGGGCGATCGCCAGGTACAGGATCATCCCGATCACCAGCGCCACGCGGACCGGTGCGAGCTGGAGCACTCGACGGACCCGCGAGTCATACACGAACTGGTACGCCCAGATCGATACGATCATCCCCGCCGCCAGCAGCGGGAAGGCCGGGTCCGTCCAGCTCGCCGTGAAGATCCTCGTCACGATGAGCCGGGCGTCGGCGAAGCTGTGCGCGCGGAAGAAGATCCACGCGAACGAGACGAAGGCGAACACGAGCACCTGCTTGCAGAGCCGCGGGACCTTCTGCCTGTAGAAGGCCGTCGCCTCCAGCTCGCGGGTGGCCGTCCGCCCGAGGGCGTGCAGGACGCCCCAGATCACGAACGTCCACGCCGCCCCGTGCCACAGGCCGGAGATCACCATCGTCAGGAACATGTTCACGTACGTCCTGGACTTCCCCCGGCGGTTGCCGCCCAGGGGGATGTAGACGTAGTCCTTGAACCACGTGGAGAGGCTGATGTGCCATCGCGACCAGAAGTCGCCCAGCCCGGTGGCGAGGTACGGGTTGTTGAAGTTCAGCATCAGGCGGAAGCCCATCATCCGCCCGACGCCGCGGGCCATGTCGGTGTAGCCGCTGAAGTCGAAGTAGATCTGCCACGTGAACGCCAGCGTCGCGAGGATCAGCGCGGGCGCCTCGTGCAGGTGCGGCGCGTCGTAGACCCTGTCCACGTACAAGGCGAGGTAATCCGCCAGGGCGACCTTCTTGAAGAGCCCCACGACGAAGAGCGACAGGCCGTCCGTCACGTCGCCGACGGTGACCCTGCGGGGCGTGCGCAATTGCGGCAGCAGGTTGCGGGCCCGCTCGATGGGACCGGCCACCAATTGCGGAAACAGCGAGACGAACGTGGCGAAGCGGATGAGGTTCGGCTCCTTCGGGATCCGCCGGCGGTAGAAGTCGATCGTGTAGCTCATCGACTGGAACGTGTAGAAGGAGATGCCCACGGGCAGCAGCAGTCCGACGGCCGGCACGGTGTAGGGGAGGCCCAGGTGGGCGAGCAGGGCGTTCAGGCCGCCGCTGATGGTGTTGCCGAGGAGCTCGAAGCCCACCGGCCAGATCACGCCCGGAGCGGGCAGCGCCCAGCCGGCGCCCAGCCAGCCGAGCAGGGCGTTGATGCTGTCGGTGACGAAACCGGCATATTTGAACTGGCTCAGCAGCGCGACGCTGTTGGCGACGCTGCCGGCCAGCCACAGCGTTCTCAGCCATCGCCGGCGCGTCCGGGCCATCAGGCACACGGCCGTGTAGTCCACCAGCGTGGCGTAGACGATCAGGATCAGGTACAGCGGGTTCCACGCCCCGTAGAAAACGTAGGACGCCAGCAGCAGCCAGGGCTCTCTCAGCGGGGTCCGCTTGACGGCGAGGTACACCGGATAGACCAGCAGGAAGAAGGCTGCGAACATCCAGGTGTGGAAGAGCATGGGGTTATGGTGACCTCAGTGTTCAGTCATTACCGGCCACTGATACCGGCCACTGAAGTGGCCGGCCCTTGTTGGCCTATTCCCGCGGCGGCGGCGTTTAGCGGGCCGGCTTGCCGGCCGCGTCCGCCCGCGGCGGCCTGCGGACGCAGCGGAAGCCGGTCGTGTCCTTCGGAAAGCACGCGTCGTGGAAGCGGGGGTCTTCGCCCGCCCGCGCGCCGGAACGGCATCGATGCGGCCTGGAGCTCCACGAGCCTCCGCGCAGGACGACGAGCATGGCCCTTGCCGGGCCGCGAGGGTTCCTCGCGGGGCTGGTCCTGTAGTAGTTCGGGTCGTACCAGTCGTTGCACCACTCGGCCACGTTGCCGTACATGTCATACAGGCCCCAGGCGTTGGGCTGCTTGCCGCCGACGGGGTGCGTCGTCTTCGAGGAGTTGGCTGCGTACCAGGCGTATCGCTTCAGCGCGGTCTCGCCGGCGGCGGCGAAGAAGCGGTCCGTCGTGGTTCCGGCCCGGCAGGCGTACTCCCACTCGGCCTCGGTGGGCAGGCGGTAGCCGCTCGCGTCGAAGTCGCACGTCCACGTGCCGCCTTCGGGGTCGAGCCGGTAGCACGGCCGGAGCCCATCGGCCGCGGATCGCTCGTTGCAGAACTCGACCACCTCGGCGAACGTGGCGTGCTCGACGGGCCGGCGGGCGCCCTTGAAGTGGGACGGGTCGGGCATCTCGAGCCGGCGGAACTGGTCCTGCGTGACCTCATACCTGTCCATCAGGAACGCATCCACCCGGACCCTGTGGGCGGGGGCTTCGTCGCCGCCGGCGCTGGCCGAGCCCATCTGGAACCACCCGCCCGGGACGCAAACCATCTCGACGCCGGTCTTCGTGATGAATACCGGCGGCGGCGCGGTCCGCCCGCCGCCGTTCCGGCAGCTCAGGGAGAGCGGGACCGTCCATACGAGCAGGCTGAGAAGGACCGCTGCTTTCATTCGGGCGTCCGGCCTCATCGTCCCGAGGCCCTGCTTGCGGCGGGGAGCCAGTCCGGCTCCTTGTTGCTCTCGCCGCCGGTGGTGAGGGCGACCCAGACGTTGGTCTCCGCGGCGTCGGCGACGCAGATGCGCCAGCCGGGCGCCTTGAGGCCCACGTGCTGCGGGCCGTTGGGACCGTGGGCAAAGAGGATATACTTCCCGTCGGGCGAGAAGTCGCCGTGGTAGACCATGTGCTCCTTGCCGCAACTGATGGCGGTCCGGGTGTTCGCGATCCCCGGCGGGCGGGCCCGCAGGTCCAGGTCGGCCACGACGATCGCCCGGTCGGAGGCGTTCCAGAGGATCTTCCCGCCGTCGGCGCTGACGTCCATTCGGCAGCCCCCCGCGCGTTTCAGTGCGAACACGCCGGTGCCGTCCGCCTCGACGGCCAGGTTGGCGTGGTTGTAGCCCATGCCCCCGTGCACGGTGCCGAGGACCCACCCGCCGGCCGGTGACCAGCAGAGGTACGTCACGTGCAGCAGCGATTCGTTGGGATGCGGCGCGTGCCGGCGGCTGGCCGTATCGTAGAAGAACAGCCCCTTCGTGCCGTAGCTGCTGTACGTGAACCGATCGTACTCGCCCTTTGCGTAGAGCAGGCGGCGTCCGCCGGGCCCCCAGCAGGGCTGCCGGGCGTTGGCGGCGACGAGCGTTCGGCCGGTGCCGTCGGCGTTCATGACGTACACGTTTCGGGTCTTGCCTTTCCCCCGGCCCTCATCGGCGACGAAGCAGACCTTCGCCCCGTCGGGCGAGGCGTGGGGGTTGAGCTCGTGCACGTCCGGCGTGTTCGTGAGGTTGACCGCGCCCGACCCGTCGGCGCTCATCAGGAAGAGCTCCCAGTTGTCCTTGCGATACGTCTCGTAGACGATCCTGTAGGGGAGCTTCTTCAGCCCGGCTGCGAGCCTGAGCTGCTTCTCGGAGAGGGCCTCGCCGTCCGCGGCCGGGGCGGGCGGGCCGGCAGGGACCCAGTCCGGCTCCTTGTTGCTCAACCCGCCGGTCGTCAGGACGACCCACAGGTCCCTCTGCGCCGCGTCGGCGACGCAGATGTGCCAGCCCTTCGCCATCGTGCCCACCTGCTCGCCCCCCTTGGGGCCGTAGGAGAAGACGATGTACTTGCCGTCCGGGGACCAGTCCGCGTGATACACCTCGTGCTGCTTGTCGCACGTGACGGCCTTTCGGATGTTGGCGACCCTGGGCCCGGAGGCGCCGAGCCGGAGGTCGGCGACGGCGATGAGGTGGTCGGTGGCGTTCCAGGAGATCCTCTTGCCGTCGGGGCTGATGTCGGGCCGGCAGCCCCCCACGCCGGGCAGCTTGAAGACCTCCCTCCCGCCGGCGGGGAAGGCCAGGTTGGCGTGCTTGTGGCCCATCCCGCCGTGCACGGTCGCCGTGAACCACTTGCCGTCCGGCGACCAGCACAGGTTGTAGAGGTGATGGATGTCGCCGTTCGGGTGCGGGCGTCCGCGGCCGGTCTTCACGTCATATACGACCAGCCCCTTCGTGGCGTAATCCCTGTAGGTGAAGCGGTCGAACTCGCCGGGGAGGTATGCGAGCCGCCGCCCGCCGGGACCCCAGCAGGGCTGGCGGGCGTTCCTGGCGATCAGCTTCCTGCCGAGGCCGTCCACGCCCATGGTGTAGAGGTTTCGGGACTTCGCCTCGGCCCTGCCCTCGTCCACGAGAAAGCAGATCGTGCCGCCGTCGGGCGAGGCGTGGGGGTAGAGGTCGTCGGCGCTTGGCGCCTTCGTGAGGTTGACGCATCCCGAGCCGTCGGCGTTCATCAGCAGCAGGTCCCAGTCGCCGCCCCGATGGCTCTCGTAGACGATCCTGTAAGGGAGCTTCTTCAGTTGGGCGCGGAGTCCGGCCTGCTTGTCGTTCTCGGCCTTATCGCCCCCACCCGCGCCTGCGGCCGCAACGCCCCACGCGATCGCCAGGGCGAATGACGGGACACGCCCGAACCACCGGTCTGCAATCCGCCGTCTGCTCATGGTTGACTTCCTGGCCTGCCTGGGGGCCACCATGATAGCAGGGCGGAGGCGGGTTTGTCATGATTGAGGCAATGAAGGGCAGGCCGGGCTCAGTCGATGATTCGCTTCCAGCTTTGGGGAAGGACCCGTCCCGGCCCGGAGGAATAGCCCAGCGGCGGGCGTTCGTAGATCTCCGGGTCGTGGATGATCTCGCTGGCGCCGCGGCAGTGCGCGCGGCCCTCGCAGAGGATCACTCCGTGGACGCGTGTCACGCCGTCTAGCCAGAGGTCTTTCCTGACGTGCACGAGGCCATGGATCTCGCTGGGATAGGCGTCGTCGATGTCGATATCGATCTTGCCCTTGTAGGGCGCGCCTCTGGGATTGAAGTTCCGTTTCATCTTGCCTTCGCGCAGGTTCTTGAGACCCGAGAGCATGAGCGTCGCGAGGCTGCCGTCCACGATCAGTGCCGGCTGGTCGCGCCGGGAGTTTTGCAGCAGGACGTTCCCGGTCAGCAGGAGCTGTCGGCAGCGGACGAGAAGGGTCCCGTAGACGCGGGAGTCGGAGATGAGCAGGCACTTGCCCCGCGCGTCGATGAAGTAGATGCCGCGAGGATTGGGCTCGCCCCAGGGATTGCACCCCGGGCCAAGCACCTTTCCGGCGATCCAGTAGCCGGGCTTGATCCGGGTGGCCATCCGCCGGTACATGTCGAAGACGCCCTTGGCGGGCTTCGCCTTGGGCGGGGCCCCGGTGGTGATCGTCCCGGTGATCTCGCCGCGTCCTGAAACGTCCCTGGCCTCGACGTCGCCGGAAAGAACGCTCTTGTGGTCCGTCCTCAGCTTGTGGTTGGTGGAAACGGGCCCGTTCGTGGCGGTCAGTCTGCCAAACGCCCGCAGGCGGATGTCCTTGTCCGCGTGGAGGGTGCACCTGAGCGCATCGAGCGGCTCGCCGTCGATCAGGCAGTTCAGTCCCACCGCGTAGGCGGCGTCGTTGACCCGGCCCCTGGCGACGATCACGAAGGGATCCGCGTCGCCGTCGGCGAGGTCGCCGTCGGCCTCGTCCACCAGGCGCCAGCGGAACGTTCCTCTCGCCAGGTTCACCGTCGTCTCGGAAGTGCAGAACTCCCTCCGCCAGTCGTCGGAGGACTGAATGGCCGCAAGCGCGTGTTCCGCGGCGGAGAAGGCCAGGATCTGTGCTTCGGCCCAGTCATTGTCGGCCGCGACGCTCCGCGTGTTGACGCGCGCCACCGTCGCCGCGGACAGGCCGATCACCATGAGAATCATGCTCACGCCGAGGATCAGGATGTAGGTCGAGCCCCGGCGGGCGCTGTGGTTCGAATGGCCGTTCGCTGCGGTCATGGCCTCGTCTCCGACGCGGCGCGGACCTGCCCTCACGGGCAGGCCTCCACCGGGTTCAGGATGCTCGTTCCCGAGGAGACCCGCGTCGCCTCGGACGTACCGATCTGGAGCTCCACGCCCACCGCGCTGACGTAGGTCGTTTCGGTTTGCGGCTCCTGGTCGTAGATGCTCGCCTCGCTGCGGAGGGCGACGAGCGTGCTCGTTTTTCCGGCAGGGCTGGTGGCCGTCACGGTAATCCGCTTGAGTCCCTGGTCGGAGCCGCACGTGCGTGTCGGATCGTCGGCGAGGACGTATTCGACGGTCACTTCGCGCCGCCATCCGTCGGCGTGAGCCAGCGGGGTGCCGTCCTTGGCCTGCGGCCCGGAGGCACTCCAGCGGTGGTAGTCGTCCACGTCGTCCCACGCGGCCCGGCTGGTAGCCGTCTCGGGCGGCTCCGGGCCGAACTCCGCCTTCTGCAACGGCTCGCGGTACCGCGACTGGAGGACCTCCGCCATCAACCGCCGCGCCAGGTTGGCCCCGATACACTTGTCGCAGTGGATGCGTGCGGCCCTCGTGGACGAGCCCAGCGCGCTCAACCCAGCCACCAGCATCGTGGCGACGATCAGGCTGGAGATGACCGCCTCGACGAGCGACAGCCCTCCCGGCCGCACGCCGAACGCGCCCGCCCGGCGGCTGCGAACAGCCCGACGATTCGATCTGCCGTTTTTCACCCGCTCCTCTCCTGGCCGCGCCGAGTCTCCATGGCGGGCCTCCTCCACCTCAGTGATGTCCCTTCTTCTTTCCCCCCTTGTCATCCTTGTCCTTGTCTTTGTCCTTCTTGCCCTTGTCTTTGTCCTTCTTGCCCTTTTCGTCCTTGTCCTGGCTTGCGGCAATCGTCTTGAGCTGATAGGTCAGGTTGAAGTGGCGCACGTCCTGGGCGATGGCGACCGCCGGGCCGCCGTTGACCCGCCGGAGCAGGCGCCCGTCGTCCGGGCCGGTCCACGAGTAGCGGATCGTCTCGCTGTTTGCGTCCCCGTCGCGGTCGGGCACGGTGAAGGTCACGGCCTGAGGCGTCCGCTCCGTGAACGAAAGGGCCATGGCCAGATCGGCGTCCATGTCCTCGACGATCCCGGCGGCGCGGCGGGTCTGCCCGGCCGGGCCGGCACCGTCGTCGAGGGCGCGCGAGGCGACGGCGAGAGAAATGACCATCGCGCCCATCAGGACGGCCATGATCGCCACGCTGAGGAGCAGCTCGATCAGCGTGTGCCCCGTCGCGCTTTGCCGGGCGCTTGGCCGGCGGCGATGTCCGGCGCCGTGAGCCCTCATTGGACGGCAGCCTCGCATGTATTGGCGTCGAACAGGACGGTGCGGACGGCCTCGCCGACCTGCACGCGGACGCGGCCGCCACTGTCGGGGGCCCCGTAGCCGTCGAAGACAAGCTCTGCGTCGCCGCCGAAATCGGCGGAGAGGATGCGGGCCTCGTACGGCCGGGCCTTCAGGTCCACGCGGTAATCGGCCGAGGAGTCCCTCAGGTCGGCCATCCCGGCGACGGAGTATTCGTCGGACTCCACCGAGAAGCTCAGGGCCCGCCGGGCGCCGGCGGATCGGGCTGATTTGCGGGTCAGGGCCATATCCGATACGATCCTCCGGGCGGCTGCATCCGCGCGATACCGGGCCGCGGCGCGCCCGTAACGCGGCGCGGCAATCGCCGCCAGAACCACGAAGACGGCCAACACGAGCACGATCTCCAGCAGGCTGAACGCCCGCTGATTCCCCCCGGCCGTGATGGCCTGATCCCTGCTCATTCAGAGCCTCCGTTCGCCGACGGCCCGTTCAGGCCACGCGTCTGGCCCCTCAGGCCGCGCCCTCCTGAAACGAGACATGCTCGGCGGCGCGCCCGGCGGGCGCACGGCGCCAAGCGGCCCTCGGGGCTTCCGGCCGGCCAGCCGGTCCCGCCCCTCTGTCCGGGCGAGTGCTCCAGGTCAGGCGTGCCGATCAATAGTCCCTGTAGAGCTTGCCCGCCTCGTCCTTTTCGCTGTCGGTCGTGTTGGCCCGGATGTCGCCCGTCTTCTCGCTGTAGATCCAGCCGACGTCGTCGGCGTCCTGGGCGGCGATTTTGGTCTTGCCCTTCCTCGCCCCGACGGGCAGCGGGGGCATCTTGCGGATGTACGGGCCGTAGATGTGGGCGGTGTCCTTCGTGTCGCTGAGGTTGCCGCTGCTGTCGGTGTACGTCAGGAGGGCCTTCTCAACGACGGTGACCTTCGGGAACGCTCCGCCGTGCTCGGCGGAATACAGGTCGATCGCGTTTCTCAGGACCGCGAGGTTGCCGCTCAAGGCGGCGTCGGCCGCCCCGGCCGAGCCGCGGCTCAGACGCGGAATCGCCACCGCCGCGATGATCCCGATGATCACAACGACCACGACCAACTCCAAAAGACTAAAGCCTTTGCTCCTCGTCGCTCGCTTCAGCATGTCCGTTGATCCTCCTATTGATGCGGTTGGTATCCGTCAGCGGTATAGGACCTTCTTCTATTTCGGCGCCTCGGGCGCGGCACTTGACCAGCAGGCAGGTTTCCCGGGGGCGATCCTGCGCATGCACGTGCCTGGCCGGCGCCGCCACAGCTCGCAGAGCCGTGCCACCTCAGGGAGACCGGAGCGGCCAGACTACTAATCCCTTGCACTGGTGGAAGTTTCGTTCGAGAGCGTCAGTGTTGCCTTAACGCCGGCGCAGATGAGGACGGCCGAGTTGCGGCTTACCGAGACCAGGCGGAACCCATCGATCTCCCGGCCGACGGCGAGGCATTGACCGTCGATGATGGCCATTCCACCTTCTGCGCTGACGGCGGTGGCCGTGAGTCTGTGACTCTCGGCAAAGGCCCTGGCGACGGCGTCGGCCGAGCCCGGCGGGAACCGCGCGGTCAGGTCCAGGCCCGACCACGATTCCGAGGGACAGAAGGCGTCTTTGACCGCCGTGGGGTCGATGTCGCCGTCTTCCACGGCTTGCTCAAGCCGATCTGCCAGCGTGACCTCCTTCTCTTGTGACCATTCGCAGGCCCGAGCCCCCGAAACCAGGCCTTTGGGAACCAGCGGTTGGGGGTCCACATCCCCCAGCGGCCAGGCCCGCGCCTCGGCCGGGCCGATATCGTCCCGGTCCAGCAGGATGCGGTCAGCGACGAAGACCGCCACGGCCGCGCCCAGCGCAACTGCAAGTATCTTCTGTCTCTTGGATAGCACCATGACCAAGGGAAATAGAAGATACGAAAACCCGCCGAGCCAATGCGATGGGGTTATTCTTTCTCCGTCGTCGCGTCCCCGGCCGCGGTGTACCAGAGAAGCTGGACGCGGAATTCCGCCGTCCCGCTCGGCTTGCCGGACTTGCTGGACAGCTCGAAGGAATCGACCGACGTGTCCGGAAACGTCTCCTTGAGCTCTCGCAGGAACGTCACGCAGGTGGGGTACTTGCCGCTGACCACCAGGCTGACCGGCACGGCCTCATAGGGCCCGACGCGGGAGCACTCGCCCGGCACGACCTCGTTCATCGCCAGACCGATGCGTTCCGTCAGATCCGCAAGCTTGGCGATCCGCTGGTTGACGTTCCCCCCCGAGCCAAGCCGTATCTTCTGACTTCGCACGGTCGTGCGGAGCTTATCCAGCGCGCTGCTCTGCTGGGCGACCGACTCGGCCAGGTCCGCCTCCGTCCGCCGCAAGACCTCCAGCTTCGCCTTCTGTTCGCTGGCGTACGTCCCGGGACGCAGAAGAGGGTTGATCCTCGCGAAGCACAGGGGCAGGGCGGCAAGCGTGCCGAGGGCCACCGCGATGGCGTTGGCCCGCAGACGGAACGTCCGGCCTGTTCCGAGAACCTCGATCATCGGCTGGCTATCCTCCTCTTCCCGTCGAGGGAGCACTCCAGCTCAAACGCAACCGCCTGCCCCTCGAGGAACACCCGGCGACTCGTCTTGATCAGCTTGACCTGATCGAACAGGCCGATCTTCTCCAGGCGAAGGACGAAGCTTGAGACGGCCGCCTGCGTCCTGGCAAAGCCGCCCACTTCGAGGCGGTAGCTGCGGTTCAGGCTCGCGGCCAGGGCGCCTGGAGCGTCCGGGCCGTCCTGCCGGGACCACAGGCCGCCAGCGGAGTCCTGCGAATCGCCCTTCTCGCGGTCATCCTCCTCGACCGGCACGAGCATGCACCGTTGCAGGACGACCTCGTCGGGCACGGCGTGGGTCAGGATCGCAAGCAGGAGGCCCCAGTCGGGGTGTCTGGCCACGGCCTGGGCCGCCGCCAGCTCCCGCTTCGTCTCGGCGATCTCGGCGCGAAGGGACCGTATCTCCTCGTCCGACTCCCTGGCCCTGGCCGTCACGTCGCGCATGTCCCGGAATGCCGCCTCGGTCTCCTCGTCGGAAAAGGCGTAGCACATCACGTAGCCGGCCAGGACGAACACCGCGTACGCCGTCAGCCCCACCGCCACCAGGCGGAGGTGCACCCGGCGGGCCCTCGCCTCGCGCCGCGGAGCCGGTATGAGGTTCACTCGCTGCACCCGTTCACCTTCCGTCGAGCTGCCCCAGGCCGACCGCCGCCGCCAGCGTTGGGCCGTATTCCTCATCAAACGATTCCGGGCACCGTGCCATGTCGCTCGGCAAGACGATCCGCACGTCCGTCTCTATCGCCGAAGCCAGATGCTCCCCCGGCGCGCCGAGGCCCGCGCCGCCGCCCACCAGCAGCAGGCGCTCCATCGCCGCGTCGGGGTACTGATTGGCCAGGTAGGACAGCGGAATCCGCATCTCCTGCACCACGGCCTGGAAGTGGCCGGCCACCGCGGCGTCGATGACTTTCGCGCCGCGGCGGCGCCTGGAAGCCGCCCGGCCGGAGCTCGCCCCGTCGCTCAGCACCTTCTCGACCTCCTCGGCGCTCAGGCCGAGCTGATCGGCCAGGGACGCCACGAGGACGTTCAGGCCGCTGCGGGCCAGGTTCCGTTCGTAGACCACGACTCCCTGAAACAGCAGGACCAGCCGCGCCGAATCCCACCCGATGTCGAGAATGCCGGCGATCCCTCGAATGTCGGCCAGCAGCGGCTGGCACGCCCTGGCGACGGCCTGGGCCTGGGTCTGGAGCCTCTCGACGTCCAAGCCCTCCGTCTCGAACAGGTCCAGCAGCTCGTTCGCGTCGGCGTGCCGGCAGGCCACGCCCATGACAAACGTCGTGTTGGCCGCGCGGGCGGGCGCGGGGAGGCGCCACGAGCCCATCTCCAGGTCCTCCGGCAGGCAGGCGTGCATCCTCGCCAGCTCCGAGTGAGCCAGCAGGTCGATCGGCGCCCCGGAATCCTCCGGAGGAAGCTCCATGATCCCCGCCAGCAGCCTGTCCGGCGGCACGGCCAGCACGATGGAGCCGCCCTTGAAGCCCCTCTCGGCCAGCAGACGGCCGAGCCGGCGGACCTCCTGCGGGCCCGGGGCCGAGCCCGACGCGGCCCGGGGCATGGAAAGCGCCGCGTCGATCCGCCAGCCGGCGGGCGATCGGCCGAACTGCGCCGCCTTGATCCGCCGCGCGCCGACGTCCACGCCGATCGGCCCGTGGAGCCCGCGACCGGGCAGCTTCATGGACTCCCGCCACGATGCAACGGTGCTCCACACGAAGCGGCATGACGTGCCTGCCGGCCCCCGGACGCGGCGCCGCAAGGGCGCCAGCCGGCTCGACACGAAGCGGCACGACGTCAGCGCCGGTCCTCTCAGCGAACGCCACCAGGAGGCGAGCTTGCGCAGCGCGGTGCGGCAGATTAGGCCGTCTGGCCAGCTCACCGGGCGCCTCCTCCCACCATTCCGGTGGCGTCGAACAGCGGCGTGAAGATGCTCAGGGCCACAAAGCCCACCACCACGCCCATGAAGATCAGGATGCTGGGCTCGAGGATGCTGATCAGCCCCTTGAGGGCCGTCTCGTTCTCCTCGTCGAGGAAGTCCGCCAGGTCGAGCAGCAGCGGGGCGACCTGACCGCTCTGCTCGCCGCTGCGGGTCGTCTCGTAGACGCTCGAGACGATCAGGTCGCTGTGGCGAAACGCCGAGCTGATCGGCTTGCCCCTGGAGACCGCCTGTTCGGCCCGGCCGAGGAGCTCCACGTAGTGAACGTTGGGTACCGCGTTTCGGGTCAGGCGGAGGGCCTCGAGCACGGGCAGATGGCTGTCCAGCAGGACGGCCAGCAGGCGGGCGATCTGCGCGGTCGCGAAGCTCCGCGCCAGCCCGCCGATGTAGGGCAGCCGCAGCGCCAGGGTGTCCTTGAGGCGCCTGCCCTTCCGGGTCCTGAGCAGGAACCGCGCGCCCGCGCCCGCGCCGACGACAATCGCCAGCGCCACCACCCAGTACGACTGGAGCTTCTCGCTGAAGCCGATCAGCATGGCCGTCGTCGGGGGCAGCGGGACGTCCAGCGCCTCGAAGAGATCGGCGAAGCGCGGAATGACCGTCAGCATCATCACCGTGATGACCGTGAGGGAGACGACCACCAGGAGGGACGGGTAGATCATCGCCCCGCGGACGGTGCGCCTGACGTGCAGCCGCTTGCGGATCAGTTGGGCCAGGCGGTCCAGCACGGTCGTCAGCTTGCCGGCCGACTCGCCCGCCTGGATCATGTTGCGGTACACGGCGTCGAAGTAATCCGGGCGGACCTCCATCGCCTTTGCCAGCGAGATCCCCCGCTCCAGGTGCGAGCAGACGTCGGCGATGACCTCGCGCCAGGCGGGGTCCCTCGCCTGGCGCTCCAGCGCTCGCAGCCCCTCCGCCAGCGGCGTCCCCGCCCGCATCAGGACGTAGAGCTGCCGGGTGAACATGGCGAGGTTCCTCAGCCGGCGCGTGCGGCCCCCGGGCAGGCGGAGCCGCCTGGGGCCGGCCCGGCGCCGCCCGGCCTTCTCGGGCGCTTCCTCGGCCGGGGCAATCTCCGCAACGAACAGCTCCTCGTGGCGGAGCCTCTCGGCCGCCTCGGCGGCGCTGGGCGCCTCGATCACGTCCGCGACCTCACGCCCGGTCTTCTCATAGGCACGGTACGCCAGTTTCATGTCGCTGTTCTCATCCGACCTCGACGGCCACCGGATCGCCGCCGAGCTTCCGGCCGACCGATCCCGGCAGCGCGTCGCCTTCGCCATGCGTCACGCCCAGTGCCTCTTCCAGGGACGTCCTGCCCGACAGCGCCACCATCACACCCTCCTGCCGGAGGGTCACGCCCCCTCCCTCGATCCAGCGGTCACGGATCTCATGAGATGACACGCCCTTCTGGATCAGGCGCCGCAGCTCGGGGAACATCTCCATGACCTCGTAGATGCCCGTCCGCCCGGTGAAGCCCGACTGGTGACAGCTCGGACACCCGTTGCCCCGGACGAACGCCTGGTCGGTCCTGTCGGCCAGTTGCGCCTTCTTCAGGACCTCGGCCTCGGGACGATACGGCTCGGAGCAGTTCGGGCAGACCGTCCGGACCAGGCGCTGGGCCACCACGCCGTTGAGCGCGCCGGAGAGCAGGTACGGCTCGACGCCCATGTCCACCAGCCGGGCAACGGCCCCCGGCGCGTCGTTCGTGTGCAGCGTCGCGAGGACGAGGTGGCCGGTCAGGGCCGCCTGAACCGCCACCCTGGCCGTCTCCTCGTCCCGGATCTCCCCCACCATGATCACGTCGGGGTCCTGCCGCAGAATGCTCCGCAGCGCCCGCGCGAAGGTCATGCCGATCGATTCCTTCACCTGGATCTGGTTGATCAGGTCCAACTGGTACTCCACGGGGTCCTCCACCGTGACGATGTTCTGCTCGGGGCTCCTGATCAGCCCCAGCGCGGAGTACAGCGTCGTGGTCTTGCCGCTGCCGGTCGGCCCGGTGACCAGCACCAGCCCGTACGGCTGGCGAAGCATCCCGAGGAACGACTCCAGCGTGTCGGGGCGAAAGCCGAGGTCCTCCAGACGGACCTTCAGCCTGGCCTTGTCCAGAATGCGGATGACGATCTTCTCGCCGAGCACGGTGGGCATGCTGGAGACGCGGAGGTCGATTTCCCGCCCGTCGGCGTTGATGCGGACACGCCCTTCCTGGGGAAGCCGCTTCTCGGCGATGTCCATCCGCCCGGTCACCTTCACGCGGGAAGTGACCGCCGCGTGCATGCCGACCGGCGGCTTCATCAGGTCGCGAAGGACCCCGTCGATGCGGTAGCGTATCCGGGTGGCCTTCTTGTCCGGCTCGATGTGAATGTCGCTGGCGCCGTCCTTGACCGCCCGGAGAAGCACCATGTTCACCAGGTTCACCACCGGGCTGTTGTCCACCGCCTTGTCCAGGTCCGTCAGCGCGGTCTCGCCGGCATCCTCGCCCTCCATCACCTCGATGTCCGAATCCCCCAGCGTCTCCAGGATGCTCTCCATCCCCGTCGCCGGGGCCGAGCAGCTCCGAACGAACTCGACGATCTGGTTCTCCAGCGCCAGCACCGGCCGGATGTCGCAACCGGTGATCTCCCGAAGGCGGTCGATGCTGGGAAGCGACTGGGGCTCGGCCATCGCCACCGTCAGCGTGTCGCGGACCCTGAACATCGGCAGGGCCTTCAGGCGAATGGCCTCTTCCCCGCCGATCAGGTCCAGCAGCGCCGGGTCGACCATGCCGTTGCGCAACTGGCAGCCGCGAACGCCCAGCCGTTTGGACAGGGCCGAGAGGATCTTCTCGGCCGTCACGAGCCCCCGCTCGACCAGCATTTCGCCCAGGAACTGGCCGGTCCTTCTCTGTTCGGCCAGCGCGCGCTTCAGTTGCTGGGCCGTCAGGTAGCCTTCCTCCAGCAGTACGTCGCCGATGCGTATCTTCTTTGCGGCGGCCTTCATCCAGCGCTCCCAACGGCGGCGTCCACGTCGTCGAACTGCTCGAAAAGCGACGCGACATCGGTCAGCTCAAGTACTTCGCTGAGAAGGTCGTTCGCGCCGCAGATCCTCAGCGCCTTGCCGCCGCGGATCAGCCGCTCGGTCGTGTCCACCAGCAGCTCCAGGCCCCGGCTGTCGAGAAAGGGCACCCCGGAGACGTCCAGGACCAGCGGGTCGGCGCCCTCCTCCAGCGCCTTGGCGACCCGCTTGCGGAGGCGGTCCGCCTCCGCGGCGATGAGCGGACCCCGCGGGGCGAGGACCACTGCCTTGCCACGCTGCTCCTGTGCGATTCTCACGTTGTCGATCTCCGGTCCGGCTGCGCACGCACAGCCCGCGGCGCGGCCCGTGCGGGCACACGGACCCCGACGCGGCGACAGCCGATCGAGCAGTCACGGCAGTCTCTTGACACCAACTCCTATAGAACACCATTGCTTAGCATCGGCAGGAGGCGGGGCGACTTGAGTAACGACCGCCGCCGGGCTCGACCGCCGCGGTCTCATCCGGCCCTGGACATTCCCCTCAACCTGATTACACAAAGCAAGATACCCCCCGGGTCCTGCCCGGCCGGTCCGCCGTTTGGCCCGCCTAGGCCTCGTCCGCCTCGAAGTGCCGGCGGAGGGCGGCGTCCAGCGGCGGCACGTCCGCGGGCCGGCTGCCACCGCGGAGGCTCACCGTTGCCTGGCAGCCGGCGGCGACGCTGAACCGCGCGGCCACCGGCGACGTGGCCACCTTGCCGCCCTCTCGGACGTAGCGGACGAACTCGGCGACGATTCGCGGGTCCGCGCCGCCGTGGCTGCCGGCAAGCGGCGGGAAGTGGAACACCTCGTCACCGTCGGGCTCGTAGTGCGTCCGCCGGTTCCACAGCCGCACGCACGTCTTCTCGCCGGGCACGGTGCCGAAGTTCTCCACGCGCCCCTCCGTGCCGATGACCGTGTAGTTCCGCCAGCCGTCCGGGGCGTAGTGGCACTGCTGGTAGGAGCAGAACACGCCGTTGTCCAGCTCCATCAGCATCATGGAGACGTCCTCGACGTCGATGACGGGGTTGAGGCCTTTCTGCGAGAGCGGCGGCCAGTGCTCGACGTGCCAGGACGTGTCCGGCGGCTCCTCGGGCCTGCGGCGGTCGGTGATCCGGTCGTACAGCGTCAGCCCGCCCATCGCCGTCACCCGCCGCGAATACCCGCCGCACAGCCAGTGCAGCACGTCGATGTCGTGGGCGCCCTTCTGGAGCAGCAGGCCGGTGGACTTGCTCCGCTCGGCGTGCCAGTCCTTGAAGTACGCGTCGCACCCGTAGCAGACGAAGTGGCGGCACCAGCCGACCTTCGGCTCGCCGATCGCGCCGGTGTCGATCAACTCCTTCATCTTCCGGATGACCGGGAAGTGCCTCATGTTGTGGCCGAGGTAGAGCCTCACGCCGGCCGCGCGGGCGGCCTCGAGAATCCGGTCGCAGCCGGCGATGGTGATGGCCATCGGCTTCTCGAGGTAGATGTGCTTGCCCGCCTCGGCGGCTGCGACGGCGTGCTCTTCGTGGCAATAGTCGGGGCTGGTCACGAAGACGGCGTCCACGTCGTCGCGCTTCAGCAGATCGCGGTAGTCGTCGGAGGCGAAGACATCCGCCCCGTACTTTGCCCGGAACGCCTCCAGCGCCTCCGGCCGGGTGTCCACGCCCGCAGCCACGCGAACGCCGTCGTCCGGCTTGTGCGCCAGCGAGGCCAGCCCGCCTCGCCCACCGGCACCGATCACGCCGATTCGCAGTTCATCGCTACTCTTCATGGCGGCTCCCTTCGTTGCGACAGATTCTAACTTCGACGAGCGCGCGGGCCAAGGCCCGCCGCTAAACGCTTCGCGGAGCCGACGCCAAATGTGTTCCGCACGGTTGGGCGTTTAGCGGGCCGGCTTGCCGGCCGCGTCTTCTGCCCGTCCAGACCGCCATCGACTCGCCGCCGGTTTCCGGTTAGAATCTCAATCAACGCCAATGACCGCGACCGGACACTCGCACCTGGCCGTCAACGAAGGAGGCCGAAGCATGGCCGGACAGAAGAGACTCTCCCGAAGACGCTTCCTGGGCAACACCGCCGCGGCTGCCTCTGCGGGCCTCGCCGTGCCGTACCTCATCCCCTCGGGCGTGCTGGCCGCCCCGGGCCGTCCCGGCGCCAACGACCGCATCGGCGTGGGGTACGTCGGGGCCGGACGACGCGCCGGCGGGCTGTACGGCGTGCCCAAAGACGTCCAGATGGTCGCCGCCGTCGACGTGGACATCAACCGCGCCAAACGCGCCGCCGACCGCAGAAAGGCCAAGGCCTACCAGGACTACCGCAAGATGCTCGAGCAGAAGGACGTCGACGCCGTGGTCGTCTCCACGCCAGACCACTGGCACGCCCTGCCCTGCATCCACGCCTGCCAGGCCGAAAAGGACGTCTACTGCGAGAAGCCCATGACCCTCACCATCCGCGAGGGCCGGCTCATGGCCCGGGCCGTGCGAAAGTACAAACGCGTCTTCCAGACCGGCAGCCAGCAGCGGTCGATGAAGGCCAACCGCCTCGGCTGCGAGCTGATCCGCAACGGCCGCCTGGGCAAGCTGAAGCTGGTGATCGGGTCGAACTACCCCAGCCCGTGGAACTGCGGCCTGGGCGGCGAGGACGTGCCCGACGGCCTGGACTGGGACTTGTGGTGCGGCCCGACCAAGCTGCGCCCGTACCATCGCGACATCTTCATCGCCCGCGCCAAGCCGGGATGGATCTCCTTCCGCGAGTATTCCGGCGGGGAGATGACCGGCTGGGGCGCCCACGGGCTGGACCAGGTGCAGTGGGCGCTGGGGATGGACGAGTCCGGCCCCGTGGAGATCTGGACCGAGGGCCCGAAGTTCGACCCGCCGACGTACACGAAGCCCGAGAGCCGCAGCCGCGGCAACAAGATGTGCGGCCAGCCGAGGGTCTTCTTCCGCTACGCCGACGGCGTGGTCCTGAAGCTCGAGAACGGCCCGGGCGGCGGGGCGATCTTCGAGGGCGAAAACGGCCGCATCGTCATCAACCGCGGCAGCGCCAAGGGCACCCCGCCCGAGCTGGTCAAGGACCCGCTGACCGACCCGAAGGTCCGCCTCTACGTCAGCGACAACCACATGCAGAACTGGATCGACTGCATCAAGTCGCGCAAGCGCTGCGTGGCCGACGTGGAGATCGGCCACCGCTCCACGACCGTCTGTCACCTGGGCAACATCGCCCGCTGGCTCGGCCGCAGGCTCCGCTGGGACCCCAAGGCCGAGAAGTTCATCGGAGACGACGAGGCCAACACCCACCTCGACCGCCCGAGGCGAAAGGGCTACGAGCTGCCCGAGACGGTGTGACCCGCGAGCATCCCAGGGAGCAGGAGTCCCAATGGCGTCCCCAGATTCCGGAGACCCAGGCGGAGAACTACCTGGAGATCGGTTAGCCGACCTCGGCTCGACGGACACGTGGCGGCTGGAAAACGCCGGCGTGGCGATGGACGTGGAAAGCCGGACCGGCCTGATCCGCTCGCTGCTGTTCAAGCGTGCCGGCCTGGACCTCTTCCGGCAGCTCCGCGGCGGGATCCCCGGCTACGTGGGGGCCGTGCGCGTCTACGACGAGGCCGACGACCGCTGGTACGACGACCTGCGGACGCCGTTTACGATCCACGACGCTCGCCACGACGGCAACAGCATCCACCTGACGCGCCGCTACGCCGATGCGCCGTTCACCGTCGGGATGGAGCTGCGGCTCGAAGATGACGCCCTCCACTGGGAGGTCACGGCCGAGAAGGCCTCGCCGGACGTGGCCGACCGGTCGCTGCGCGTGTACTTCCGCTTCCCGCTGATCGCCGGGTGGGACGTGTGGGCGCCGTGCGCGCACGGGGAGATCACCTTCGACGGCATGACGCCGTTCGAGCTCATGTACGTCCAGGTCCCCTACGTCAGCCGCCAGGAGATCATCCTGCCGATGGTCAGCCACTACCATCGCGAGCTGAACGTCGGCTACTCGATGGTCGAGCCGATCGACGCGAACGTCCCGGCCGCCAAGTTCATCTTCAACAACGGCGAGAAGTGCTTCAACTGGGGCTCCATGCACAAGGACCTCAGGACGATCCCCGTGCTGGAGGCGGTGAACTACTACGTCGGCCTGGTGGGCGAGCGCCCCATGCGGACGAAGGTGATGCTGCTGTTCCACGAGGGCGACTGGCGGTGCGGGTTGGGAATGGTCTACCGCCGCTGGCGGGAGTACTTCGATCCGCACAACCCGGCCATCCACGAGCGGGAAGGCGGCTTCCTCTGCGGCGGCGTGGACGACTCCGACGAGGTGGACAAGCTGCTCGCCATGGGGCTCAAGACGCTCGAGGTGCACGGCCACTTCTCGCAGTACTGCGACTACTTCAACGATGGGAAGGACAGGTGGCTGCGCAACAGGACCAGGGAGCGCGTCTACCACAGGATGGTCCGCGAGCGCACGGGCAAGGACTCGCCGAAGGCGTGGCAGGCGCCCTCGCCCGTC
Source organism: uncultured Planctomycetaceae bacterium (assembly GCA_964427875.1). GTDB lineage: Bacteria > Planctomycetota > Phycisphaerae > SM23-33 > SM23-33 > CAYRVX01. The sequence continues at coordinate 73,558 of CAYRVX010000009.1, read as the reverse complement.
AGCGCCGCCGACGTCGAGCAGTTCCTCGCCGACCACAGCGATGAGGAGATCGCCGAGTACGTCTCCGAGGAGCACCCGGCGCGGCTGTATCACACGCGCGCCGACGTCAGGCGCCGCCTCCAGGTGCTCGCCGACGCCGGCATCGCGTGCCACTGGTACTTCAACTACACCGACGGCTACCGGCCGCGGGTCGAGAAGGACTGGCCGGACTCGATCAGCCGCGACGAGGACGGCGAGCCCATCCCCAGCGGCTGGTACATGTGCCACAACATGAACGCCGACCCGAGATGGAGCTTCGGGAAGTTCTGCCGCGAATCGGCGGGGAAGATCTTCGACGACTACCCGATGCTCAGCGGCTTCTTCCTGGACTGCTTCCGCCACTACGAGATCGACTTCGCCCACGACGACGGCGTCACGGTGGTCAACGGCAAGCCCTGCTACAGCATGAACCGCAGCTACGATCGGATCCAGCGGATGATCGCCGAGGACGTCCTCGCCCCCCGGGACCTGACGTGCTTCGCCAACAAGCCGATGAGCATCCGCTCGATGCGGTACGTGGACGGCCAGCTCCTGGAGGGCTGCGGGGACGTCTATGAGGAGAAGTTCTTCTGGGCCTCCATCGCGTGCCCGCTGTTCTTCCTGTTCACGCGGCCGGAGGAGCCGGTGGACTTCTACCTCCGCCGCAGCGTGCTGCACGGCGCCTGGCCGACGCTCGTCGAGCGGACCGACGGGAACATCGCCCTCTACCGGCGATACCTGCCCCTGTACGAGCAGTTCCGCCGGCGGGTGCTCTGCTTCGAGCCGGACCCGATGCGAGTGCCCGCGAGCTCCCGCGGGAAGCTCTACACCGCCCCCGGCGGCTACGTGGCGGGGATCATCAACGACCACGTCTCCGACGAGGACGAGATCACGTACGGCCGGACCCCCTACGCCCTGTTCCGCGTGAAGCGCGGCTGCGACGTGACCCGCGTGGGCGTGATGCTCCCGGGCGACGGCGAGATGCGCGACGTGCCCTTCAAGTTCGACGGCACGTTCCTCGCCGTGGCGATGGACGGGTACAGGAACTGCGCCGTCGTGAAGCTGTTCGTCACGGAAGACACCGGCAAGGCCATCGGCCCGGACGTCTTCGCCGCCCGCCCGCGGATGTGCGCCGACCCCGAGTCCGCCTTCGAGGACGTCTCCGAGCGGTAGAACGGCACCTCGCGCCGAGACCGCTGAGAACGCCGAGAAGATGAAGAGCAGAACATGGACCCACGCTGCGGCGCGGAGGACAAACTGGACGGCCTGGTGGCCGGCGGGGAGGTCGTCCTGCGCCGGCTGGATACGCCCCGGCCGATGCTGCACCTGATGGCGTCCAGCCACCACGAGCCGACCGGGCAGTGGGGGTCGTTCTGGGACCAGCACCGCGGGGGGTTCTCCTGCGTGGACAGCGTGTTGGCCGGCAGGATGACGAGCCACCTGGACACGAACTACGTGCCCACGGCCCCGGGCCCGCAGGACGTGCGGGAGCTCTTCATCCACGAGGGCGGCGCGAGCTGGCCCATCTTCCCCGTCGCCGGCTACGAGGAGCAGCAGTACGCCGACTTCGAGTGCCGCCTCGGCATGGACACGTATGAAGTGAGCTGCCTCCGGGCGGGCATCGAGGGCCGCCTGCACGTGCTCGTTCACCCGTCGCTGCCGCTGGAGGTCTGGCGCCTGTCGCTGGCCAACCGGACGGACGCGGCCCGGAAGCTGTCGTGGTTCTTCCGCCTGAACATCAACGTCGACAGCTACCCGTTCTATTACTTCGTGCCGCGCGTGGTCTGCGAGGGGCGGATCGAGGACGGGGCGACGGTCTTCCTCAACCACGATCAGAACAACAGGCACCCGCGTGCGGCCTTTCTTGCCGCGGCCGAGCCGCTGGACGGATTCGACATGATGGCGGAGGTCTTCGACGGCGGGCCCGGGCGCGCTGCGGTCCCCGCAGCCGTGGCGCGGGGCCGCTGCTTCGACTCGCCGGGCCTCCAGCCGTATGCGGGACTGATCGCCGCCGGGCAGTTTGACGCGAAGCTCCCCGCGGCCGAGCAGCGGACGTGGACGCTTGTCTACGGCAGGTGCCCGGTCGACGAGCGGGAGCGCCGCGAGCTCGTCCGCCGCGTGCGAGACGAAGTGCTGTCCCGCCCGGCCGAGGCGGCCGCCGAACTGGCCGGCATCTGGCGGCGGGAGGTTCGCTCTCTGGCGATCCGCACGCCGGATGTGAAGCTCGACCGCTACTTCAACGTCTGGTCGCGGTACCAGGCGCGGAACCAGGCGCGCTTCGTCCGGGCGCTGGATAAAGTCGGCTGCCGCGACGTCCTCCAGGACCTGCTGGGCGTCTACGACCACGCCTGCCTGGCCGTGCGGAATCTCTGGGAGAAGCCTGGCCCACGCGGCCTGTGCCGGATCGGCTACGGCGACTGGAACGACGCCCTCTCGAAGATCGGCGGCGAGCGCGGCGCGAGCGTCTGGCTGAGCTGTGCGTTCGTGTACGCCTGCGGGAAGATGGCCCGCATCGCCGACTGGATCGGCCGCCGCGGCGATCAGCCCCAAGTGCTCGTGGACGGCCGGCCGCACGAAGACTTCATCACGGCGGAAGAGCTGGGCGAATCCCCGGCCATGAGAGTGGACGTCGCCTACACGTGACCGGGGTCTCAGGTCGGGCTTTCCGGCCCGCCGAACTTGCCGCGGACGTGCCGGATCGTCTCGTCGCGGGCCCTGCGGGTCCACTCATCGCTCTCTGTCTCTTCCTTCAGCAGCAGGCAGGGGTCGTTGATGATGGCCTCGCGGAGCACGGCGTGGAGCTCGCGGACCTTCATGAGTGACACGTCGGCCCGGCCGATTCGCGTGGTCCTGATGATCCCGCTGGCCTCCAGGACCTTTGCCGCCTTGGAGTCTTTGCGGTAGAAGTCTCTCGGCCCGGCCGGCGACTTGGTCACCTTCGTTCGCACCGGCTGTCCGTCCGGCCCCCGGACGAGGGCGTAGGCGTCGGCCATATAGGGCATGTCCATCCAGTCTTCCACCGCGTGCACCGTGGTGTTCGTGCGGTTGTCCGTCCCGAACCAGCAGACATAGCCGTCCCAGTCATGCATCTTCCCCCACGGGCCGCGGCGATCGAACGTGGATTGATCGGCCGGGGCATCGCAGAACTCCTCGGCCCGGCTGCCGATGGCCGCGACGGGATGCGTCGGCTGCAAGCTGCGCACCGCGCCCTCTCGCCGCCGGAAGATGTCCGTGATGCTTCCCACGCGGCTGCGGGTGGATCTCGGATCGTACACGTCTCCGCTGGGGCCGGGCTGGCCTGGCTCGAACGACTTGGTGAACACGGGGAAGACCACCAGCCCTTCCGGACCGACCACATCAAGAAAGGCGTCGATAATGAGGTCCGCCCCGCAATTGGGCAGCTTGACGAGGTCGCGCGGCCTGCCCAAAGTGCGCAGGTCGCTGTGTACCAGCACGACGTCGCCCTGCTTGAGGCCCAGTTCGGTCAGGCCCGCCTTGATCGTCTGTAGCGAAATGGCCATTGCAGCGTGCTCCTGGAACGCCTGAGAACCTGGACCGGGCGGCCGCGGCCCGGGCTGCTCGTAAGGTAGCTGCCCCCGCCTCGGGAAGCAAGTTCGCTGGACCGAGGCGGCCGAATACGCGATATTGGGGCACTGCCTTGCTGTAATGTTCGTCCTGTCCGGGAAGGAGAAGACCATGACGAAGTGCGCTCAGACGATGCAGGTCGAGTGGGTGGTCCTGGCGGCTTGTTTCCTGCCGGTGATGCTGGCGGCGGGGACTTCCGCCTGTGCGAAACCATCTGGCCACCCGCTGACGCTCAGGTACACCAAGCCGGCCAAGGCGTGGACCGAGGCGCTCGCCGTCGGCAACGGGCGGCTCGGCGCGATGGTCTTCGGCGGCTCGGCCGACGAGAGGATCCAGTTCAACGAGGACACCCTCTGGACCGGCGGGCCGCACGAGTATCAGCACGCCGGCGCCGCCGAGCACCTGCCCACGCTCCGGAGGCTGCTCGCCGAGGGCAAGCAGCGCGAGGCCCACGCCCTGGGAATGAAGCACTTCATGAGCGTCCCGCTGCGGCAGATGGCCTACCAGCCGTTCGGCGACCTCCTGCTGCACTTCGACGGCCACGACAAGCCGACCGAGTATCGCCGGGCTTTGGACCTCGACTCGGCCGTCGCGTCCGTGAGCTACAAGATCGGCGGCGCGACGTTTCGCCGCGAGGTGCTCAGCAGCTTCCCGGACCAGGCGATCGTGGTGCGGATCGCGGCCGACAAGACCGGCTCGGTGAGCTTCACGGCGAAGCTGACGAGCCCGCAGCCGGACCAGCCGGCCGCAGTGGCCGCGGGCGGTGACCAGCTCGCCCTTCGCGGGCGGATCAAGCCCCAGGGGCATCCCGCGGGGCGGCGGGAGGTCCCCAACGCCATGCGGTACGAGGCGCGTCTGCTGGTCGAGGCCGACGGCGGCACGGTCAAGGTCACCGAGGAGGGCGCGGAGGTGACCGGCGCCGACGCGGCGACGCTGAAGCTCGTGGCCGCCACGAACTACAGGAACTTCCACGACGTCGGCGCCGACCCGAAGGCGCGATGCGAGAAGGCCGTCCGGGCCGTGGCCGGCAAGAGCTACGACGAGATCCGCAAGGCCCACGTCGCCGACCACCGCGGGCTCTTCGGCCGTGTGGCGCTGGACCTCGGCGAGACCGATGCGATGAACCGCCCGACCGACGAGCGGATCAAGGGCTTCGGCGAGGGCAAGGACCCGCAACTGGCCGCGCTGTACTTCCAGTTCGGCCGCTACCTCATGATCGCCAGCTCGCGCCCCGGAACGCAGCCGGCGAACCTCCAGGGCATCTGGAACGAGAGGGTCCGCCCGCCCTGGGAGTCCAAGTGGACTGTCAACATCAACACGGAGATGAACTACTGGCCGGCCGAGCTGTGCAACCTCTCGGAATGCCACGAGCCGCTGTTCGACCTGATCGGCGAGGTGGCGATCACCGGCCGGAAGGTGGCCAAGGCGCACTACAACTGCCGCGGCTGGGTCCTTCACCACAACGCCGACCTGTGGCGCGGCGCGGCCCCGATCAACAACTCCAACCACGGCATCTGGGTGACGGGCGGGGCGTGGCTCGCCACGCACCTCTGGGAGCGCTACCTCTTCACGCTCGACAGGGACTTCCTCGCCAGGCGGGCGTATCCCGTGATCAAGGAGGCGTCGCTGTTCTTCGCCGATTTCCTCGTCGAGGACCCGAAGACCAGGCGGCTGATCTCCGGGCCGTCGAACTCCCCGGAACAGGGCGGGCTGGTCATGGGGCCCACCATGGACCACCAGATCATCCGCCACCTGCTGGGCACGTGCATCGAGGCCGGCCGCATCCTCGGCGTCGACGAGGACCTCCGCACGAAGCTCGCGGACGTGCGCAAGCGGATCGCGCCGAACCGGGTCGGCCAGCACGGCCAGCTCCAGGAGTGGCTGGAGGACAAGGACAACCCGCGGAACCGTCATCGTCACGTCTCGCACCTGTGGGGCGTGCACCCCGGGTGGGAGATCACGCCTCGCGGCACGCCGGAGCTGTGCGCGGCGGCCCGGAAGTCGCTGGAGTTCCGCGGCGACGGCGGGACGGGCTGGAGCCTCGGCTGGAAGGTCAACCTCTGGGCTCGCTTCGCCGACGGCAATCACGCGTACAAGATCCTCGCCGCGCTGCTGGCCCCCGGGCGAACCGCGGCGAACCTCTTCGACCTGCATCCGCCGTTCCAGATCGACGGCAACTTCGGCGGCTGTGCCGGCATCGCCGAGATGCTGCTCCAGTCGCACGCGCACTCGCCCGGGTCGCTCCTGCCCGGCGAGGTCCACCTGCTGCCGGCCCTGCCGGACGCCTGGCCCAGCGGCAGCGTGAAGGGCCTCCGCGCCCGCGGCGGCTTCGAGGTGGACATCGCCTGGAAGGACGGCAAGCTCGCCGAGGCAGAGCTGCGGCCCGCGCGGACCGGCGCCTGCAAGGTCCGCTGCGCCGGCAAGGTGGTGGACCTGAAGACCCAGGCCGGCAAGAGCATCCGCCTCGGCGCGGACCTGACTCGAAGGTAGACGACTCTGGCGCTTAAGCCGATATAGGTGAATCTCTTATAGACGCAAGTCCCCGCGGCTGGGCCGGCCGCTCCGCCGCCAGGCCGGATTCCGGCGAGCAGATCCCGCCAAAGGCAAAATCCCGGGCGGTCCGCTGCAAGTGCTTGTCAAATAGGGTCTTACAGGCGATCCGGCGAAAAATGGCTTTGTTTCGTAAAAAGACTTATGGCGTCTTCCACTGGGCTTTGGGCTCGTCCGATCAAGCCACCCCACAACCGTGCCTCCGACCCTTATTATACACACGAAACGCCGCTTGGTTTTCAACTATTTTGACATTTTTTGAATAATTTTGTTTCCACGCCGACCAACGGCGGCCACGCCCGTTCAGCGGGCGGCCTTGGCCGCCGTGTCTCTCTGCGCCCTCCGGACGGCGATGCTGTGCTTGAGCTCGATCGACTCGCCGGGCTTCAGGACGACGCCTTTCGTGTAAAGCTCCAGGTTGACGCGGCCGTCGGGGATGCTGCGGTTCAGCAGGCACTGGGCGACCTGCCCGGCCTCGAATCGCGAGGTGATCTCCAACGCCCCGGCCGGTTCGAGAAGCGTCCACTGCCCGGCGGGCATGTCCTTCCCGCTGAGGAGCTCGTCGGTCTCCTGCTTCCGGTCCGCGGGGATGTCCAGCGACTTGCGGAGGACCGCGCCGCCGGGCCGCCCGATCAGGACGGCCGCCTTCCTCACGTCCCTGACGGCGAAGCACGGATGCGCCCGCAGGCACGCTCGGGCCGGCCCCTTGCTGACGTTCGTGAGCGTCGAGTGGATCTCGACCACCGCGTCGTCGTCCGGCAGGCGGATCGTCCGCCGCAGACGCAGGCCGTTCGTCAGCCGCCCCTCCAGCGCGACCGACCCCTTATCCTTCTTCACGACGCGGAACTTCTCCCGCCAGCCGGGCGAGCGGTACTCGCCCTGGGAATACTCCTCGTAGCCGCCGGCGTCGGGGACCTCCCCGCCGTCGCTGGCCTTATATCGCTTGAGGATGTCCCGGCCGGTGGGCCTGTAGGTCATCCGCCAGATGCGCCCGCCGATCCCCGGCAGGACGGCGAGCCGCAGCCCGGCGTTCTCCAGCCGGACGATCGGGACCTTCGGGGCCTGCCGGACCTTCTTCAGCCACGCCTCGAGGTTGCCGTGCTGGTGGTGTTCGCGGACGAGCCTCAGCCCCGCCTTGCGCGCGGTGGCCTCGAAGCGGTCGATCCTGGCGGAGACCTTCTCGTCTTCGGCGGCGACGAGCGCGTCGCCCTCGGCGCGGTAGCCCCGCGAGGCCGTCATGATCTGCACGTACTGGACCGGCATGCGGGCGATCCGCACGCGGCGCAGCAGGACGGGGTCGTGCCTCACGGCCGCCTCGGCCTCATCGAGGTACTTCGCCGACCGCGTGATGACTCGCTTCGAGAGGTACGCCGCCGTCGGGGGCGACCAGATGTTCGCGTGCCAGTCGGCGTGGTCGGCGACCTGCTTGTGGATGAGGTTGATGTACTTGCGCAGCGGCCCGGCCGCGGGGCCGTAGTAGCCGGCGAGGAACTCGTCGATCGCCTTGTCGGTGTCGTAGTCCGGGTCCCAGAGCGTCTTGGCCATGATCCACGTGCGCAGCTCGGCCAGCTCCGAGCCGGGCGTGAAGTAGCACGCCTCCTCGTAGATGCCCTTCACGCCGCGGGCGATGAAGAAGCGGATGTTCGGCGCCAGCACGTGGAGGTTGGGGAACGGCTGAACGCTGTGGGCGTAATTGATGACGTAGTCCCAGATGTACAGCCGGTTGCAGATCCTGTTCCAGTTGCGGATGTCGTCCACGAAGGTGCGGTTGGTGGGGCAGACGTCCAGCGGGTGCGCGAAGCAGCACTCGATGCTGCACAGGCGGACGCAGACGTTCGGCCGGGGCCTGACGTGCCTCGGCGGCTTTCGCGTGTACTGGTACGCCAGCGTGCTGATGAGCTTGTCGGGGTAGTCCTTGGCGATGTCGTCGGCGATGGCGTTGACGAAGTGCAGCAGGGGCCCGGCCTGTGAGTCTTCCTTCCTGGCCAGCGCCTCGCACCTCGGGCAGCGGCAGTAGTTGTGCCAGTCGTTCTGGGAGACGCTGAAGATCGTGGCGTCGGGGGCGGCCTCGATCCACCGGCGCACGGTCTGCTTGGCGATGGCCAGCACGTTCGGGTCGGTAAGGCACAGTTGCGTCCTCTTGCCGACGCGCTTGCCGTCGATCATGGAGAAGTATTCCGGGTGCTCGGCGAAGTGCTCGGCCGGGTTCAGGATGCTGTTGAACGTGTGGACGAAGTGCGAGTAGGCGATCTTCCCGCCGTGCTTCTCGGCGAGCCGCGTCTGCGTGCCGTTGATCTTGTTTCGCACGGCCCACTCGGCCGGCCGCGAGCATGGGTAGTCGGTCGAGCGGTACTCCAGCGGGGGGATGTAGCGGACGTTGAGGTCGGCGATCCGGAACTGGCCGCTCTTCGGCAGCACGGTGCAGTCGGGCGTGAGCCACTTGCAGCCGCAGTAGTCCTCCAGGAACGTGTACGTGGCGTAGAGCACGCCGCGCCGGTTGCCGGCGAGGACAAGAGCGTCGCCCCTGGTCCTGACGACGATGCCCTCGTCGCCGAGGGCCTCGAAGCCGATCTTCACCCCGAGCTTCTTCAGCAGGGCCGTGCACTTGCCCACGACGATCGGCGTCTTGCCGCCCAGCTCGCCCTCTCTCACCACTGAAGGCGCCTTGCCGGTCAGCTTCTCGAGCTGCGCCCGGAGGTCCTCGGCGGCGAAGCTCTCCTGCTCCGTCGGCTTCTCCGGCGTGACGATGGCGTGTGTCTTCGGGTCGATCGCCTTGGAGCCGACGGAGATCACGCACCGGCCGAGCGATTCGGTGTCTTCGCCGGCGGCGAGGCACGAGCACGTCAGGATCGCCGCGGTCACCGCGAGCGCAGAGAATCCGCAATCCGCAATCCGCAATCCGCAATAGGGCATCTTGCTTCCTCCCAGGCCTTCGTCCGTATCGGAGCGGATGCCGGGGCGCATCACGCCTTCAGGCCTTCGAGCTTCGCGTCGAGCTTCTCGTTGGCCTTCATCATCTCCGCCCAGGTGACCTTCCTGCCGGTGTAGGCGGCCATGCGGCCGAGGATCGTCGTCAGGTTGCTCCGCACGCTGGGCGCGACCGTCGGGTTGTGGTACACGCTTCCCGTGATCGACTTGTGGAACGTGGCGATGTTGTTCACGGCGCCCTGGGTGAAGAGATTGGCCATCTTCCCGCCGGCGCACGGGGTGTCGCCGAGGACCTTCACGGTGCCGAAGTAGTGCGTGTCGATCGTTCCGCGGCTGCCGAAGGCCCAGCAGCCGATGTCGCCCTGCCCATGGCCGAACTGGCGGGAGGTGAAGGAGATCGGCACGTCCTTCGGGAAGGTGTAGACCAGGTTGAAGTGGTCGTAGATCACGCCGTCGCCGGTCCGCAGCTTCCGCCCGCCCGTGCCGACGGCGCTGATCGGATCGGCGTCCATGATCCAGCACGCCACGTCCAGCGCGTGGATGTTCTGCTCGGTGATGATGTCGCCGGAGAGCACCTGGTCCAGGCACCACCTGCGCAGACGGCCCTCGGGATCCTTGGGCCGCGTCTTGCCGAACATGAAGCCGCAGTAGTAGACGGCCACGCCGTTGACCAGGCGGCCGATGTCGCCGTTGTGCACGCGCTTGACCGCCTCCTGGTAGATCGCGCTCGCGCGGGTCTGGAAGTCGGCCAGGAAGACGAGCTTCCTGGCGGTGGCCTTCCTGCCCGCCTCGCCGATCGTGGTGCAGCCGGGCACGTCCACGGCGATGGGCTTGGCGACGTAGACGTGCTTGCCGGCCTCGACGGCCGCGGCGGCCTGGATCGGGTGGAAGTACGGCGGGCTCTCGATCGCCACCGCGTCGAGCTTGCCCGCCAGCAGCTTGGCGTGGTTCGACAGGCCGGTGTGCCGCCTGTCCGCCGGCACGCCGAACTTCTCGCCGAAGCGGTCGACGCGGTCCTTGAAGTAGTCCGCGCACGCGACCACCTTGTAGCCCTTGTGCTTGTTGAAGAGGTTCATGATCCAGTTGCCGCGTCCGCCGCAGCCGATCATGCCCAGCTCGACCTTCGAGTTGGCCTCGGCGCCGCGAACCAGCGACGGCCTCATGATGGTGAACGTCGCCGCGGCGACCCCCTTGAGGACCTCCCGTCGGGCCATCCTCTTCGTCTCACGCTTGCTGACCATCGTTCATCTCCCGTTGCTGTGGCCGGTCGGTTCCATTACGACGCGAAGGCCGACCTGATCCAGTTGATATGCCGGGTTGAAGCTCGCCCTTGCGGCGCTGCGGCAGGCGCGGGCGAAGTGGCCCCACGATCCGCCCCTCGCGGCGCGATACTTTCCCGTCGCCGGGCCTCGCGGATCGGTGGCCGCCTCGGTCGCATAGTCGCGCCCGTAGAAGTCCGCGCACCATTCGAATACGCCTCCGTGCATGTCGTGCAGGCCCCAGGCGTTGGGCCTCTTGCGGCCGACGGGGTGGGGCCGCTCGCCGCTGTTGTCCATGTGCCAGCCCATCTCGTCGAGCTTGCCCGTGCCTCCGAAGGGGCCCGTCGAGCCCGCGCGGCAGGCGTACTCCCACTCGGCCTCGGTCGGCAGGCGGTAGCCCCGCCCCTCGGCCTGTCCGAGCTTCTTACAGAACGTCTCGGCGTGATGCCACGACAGCCGCGATGCCGGCAGGTCGTCGCCTTTCGTCTCGCTGCGATTGAAGTTCATCATACGCTGCCACTGTCGCTGCGTTACTTCCGTGGCACCGATGTAAAACCCCCGCGAGATCGTTACGTGGTGCTGAACTTCGTCTTCGTGCCGGCCGGCCTCGTCCACGCCGCTGCCCATCGTGAACTCACCCGGCGGCACGTAGACGAGCCTCATGCCGATCGCGTTGGTGACGGCGTCGCCCGGCCGGGGCGGGCCCGCGGGGGCATTCTCCTTTTTGCAGCCCGCCGGCAGGAGCATCATCGCCGCGGGCAGCAGCACCGAGTGCGTCCGAAATAGCGTCCGTCTGTCCGGCATGTGCTTACCAGCGTATCCGAATCGACCCGTTACGCAACAGTCGGCCTGCGGGCCCGGGAAGTGCTTGAACGACGCGACCGAAGCGGTTACGACCGTGCGTGTCCGGAGCGGCCCGTGTTCAAGAACGGGTGCATCCGCAACCACGTGCGAGGTGAGGCATGTTCGGACCAGCGTTTTCTCGTCGGCTGCGGCGGCTCGGCGCGGCCTGGGTGGTCCTCGTGAGCCCATTTCCGCTGCTCGGCGAAGAGGTGTGCCCGGGCAGGACCTGGCAGAGGCGCTCGCCGCAGGAGGCCGGGCTCGATCAGGCGGCCTTGAAGGCCTTCAGCGACTTCGTCGGCGGGCGCGGCTGCGTCGTTCGCGGCGGCTGCATGGTCCACACCTGGGGCGACGCCGGCCGGCGGCGAGACGTCGCCTCCGCCGCCAAGGTCTTCTACAGCCACTTCCTCTTCAAGGCCGTCGAGGACGGAAAGCTCTCGGGCGTGGATGAGAAAGCGGTGAAGTTCGAGCCGCGCCTGGCGAAGATCAACGCCGCCCTCGGCCACAAGGACCGCGAGATCACCTTCCGGCACCTGGCCAACCAGACGTCCTGCTACGGGCTCATCGAGCGCCCCGGGAGCGCCTACGCCTACAACGACTGGCAGATGGCGCTCCTCTGGGACGCGCTGTTCCTGAAGGTGTACGGCGTGACGTACGAGACGGCGGACGAGAAGGTCTTTCGCCGGCTGCTGACGGCCCCGATCGGCTGCGAGGACCGGCCGACGATGATGGCGTTCGGCGTGAAGAACCGCCCCGGGCGGGTGGGGATCTCCCCGCGCGACTTCTGCCGCTTCGGCCTGCTGTACCTGCGCGGGGGCAGGTGGAAGGGCAGGCAGTTGATCGGCGCGACGTTCACGAAGATGGCGGCCGGCAAGCCGCTGCCGAACACCGTCCCGCGCGCCGGCAACAAGGCGGCCGACATGATCCCGCATCAGCGGTCCATCGGCTCGCGGAACATCCCCGACAACCAGACCGACCACATGGGCAGCTACAGTTGGCTGTGGTGGACCAACGGCGTGGACCGCGAGAACAAGCGCCATTGGCCCGATGCGCCGACGGACACCTTCGGCGCGTTCGGGCACGGGGGCATTCGCGCGATGGCGATCGTGCCGTCGCTGGACCTGATCGTCAGTTGGAACGACGGCGGGACGCGCGGGCGCCAGAAGGAGAACGAGGCGTTCAGGCTGCTGGCCAAGGCGGTGAGGGATGGGCGGAAGAAACGCGGCCAGCAAGCTGGCCCGCTAAACGAGCCTGCCGACGTCGCGGCAGCGAAGAATGCGTCGGGCGCGTCGTTTAGCGGCGGGCCTCGGCCCGCACGTTCCGTACCGTCCGGCAAGTGGTTGACCGCCTCGCCCGCGGACGTCGGCATGGACGAGGCGGTTCTCAAGAAGGCGAGGGACTATGCGCTCACCGGGGGCGGGTCGGGCTGCATCGTCCGGAGCGGCAGGCTCGTCATGCGCTGGGGCGACCAGAAGCGACGCTACGACCTGAAGTCGACGACCAAGTCGATCGGCGTGACGGCATTGGGGCTGGCCGTCGGCGACGGCAAGGTCCGCCTGACCGACAAGGCAAAGAGGCACCACCCATCGCTCGAGGGCAAGCCCCCCGGCAAGGCCGGCGCCGGCTGGGCCGACGAGATCACGATCTTCCACCTCGCGACGCAGACGGCGGGCTACGACAAGCCCGGCGGCACGAGCAAGCTGCTGTTCAGGCCGGGCACGAAGTGGTCCTACAGCGACAGCGGCCCGAACTGGCTGGCCGAGTGCGTCACGCTCATCTACCGGCGCGACCTGACGGAGCTGATGTTCCACAGAGTCTTCACGCCGCTGGGCATCAAGCCGGACGACCTGACCTGGCGGCGCAACGCGTACCGTCCGGCGAAGATCGCCAACGTCGCGCGGCGCGAGTTCGGCAGCGGCATTCACGCGAACGTCGCCGCGATGGCCCGCATCGGGCTGCTGTACCTGCACCAGGGGCGGTGGGGAGACAAGCAGATCATCCCGAAGGAGTTCGTCGCCGCCTGCCGCACCACCCCCAAGGCCGTCAGGCACCTGCCCGTCGTGCTTCCAGAGAACTACCCCGGCGCGTCGAGCCATTACGGCCTGCTGTGGTGGAACAACTCCGACGGGACGCTCAAGAACGTGCCGCGCGATACGTACTGGTCGTGGGGGCTCTACGACAGCCTGATCGTCGTCATGCCGAGCCTGGACATCGTTGCCGCCCGGGCCGGCAAGAGCCTCAAGGGCAGCCGGGGATCGCACTACGGCAAGCTCGCGCCCTTCTTCAACCCCATCGTCGCGGCCGCGAAGAAAAAGGGGACAGGCTACTTTTCTCGCTCGGGGGAGCCAGAGAAAAAAAAGGGGACAGGCTACTTTTCTCGCTCGGGGGCCCCAGGCCGCCGCCTGTCCGGTGGCCGCGGTCCCGGCGGGGATCGAGGGCGGCGAGGGGACGAAAAAAGCAGCCTGTCCCCTTTTCTGACGCTGAGGTGGGCGCCGAGGGAAACGATCATCCGCAAGGCTTCCGGGAGCGACAACTGGCCGGTCACGTGGGGCGACGACGGCCACCTGTACACGGCCTACGGGGACGGCTGGGGCTTCGAGCCGAAGGTCAAGGGCAAGCTGAGCCTGGGCCTTGCCCGCGTGGAGGGCCCGCCCGACGCTTTTCGCGGCGTCAACATCCGCTCGCCCACCGGCGAGCAGACCGGCGACGGCGCGTCGGGCAGGAAGGCCAGCGGCATGCTCTGCATCGACGGGGCGCTCTACATGCTCGTCCGCAACGCGAGGCTCTCGCAACTGGCCTGGTCGAAGGACCGCGGCAGGACGTGGACCTGGGCCGGCTGGCGGTTCCGCGAGGGCTTCGGCTGCCCGACGTTCCTGAACTTCGGGCGCGACTACGCCGGCGCGCGGGACGAATACGTATACGTCTATTCGTTCGACGCCGCCAGCGCCTACAGGCCCTCCGACCGCATGGTCCTCGCCCGCGCGCCGAAGGGCCGCATCACCGACCGGCAGGCGTACGAGTTCTTCGTGAAGCTCACCGCGGAAGGCCGCCCCACATGGAGCAGGGACATCCGCCGGCGCGGGGCGGTGTTCGAGCACGCCGGCCAGTGCTACCGCTCCGGCGTCAGCTACAACGCGCCCCTGAAACGCTACCTCTGGGTCCAGGTCGGCGGCGGGCGGGACACGCGATTCAAGGGCGGCCTGGGCGTCTACGACGCCCCCGAGCCCTGGGGGCCGTGGACGAGAGTCTACCTCACCGAGAAGTGGGACGTCGGCCCCGGCGAGTCGGCCAGCTTCCCCACGAAGTGGATGAGCAGCGACGGCCGGACCGTCCACCTGGTCTTCTCCGGCAACGACTGCTTCTCCGTCCGCAGGGCGACGCTGACGGTCGCCGATCAGAGGAATCCGTGACATGATCGAGTCGCTGATCGAGACGATTCGCGCCGCATACGACGCGCAGCGGCATCGCGACCTGCTGACCGCGCTGTGGGAGCAGGAGCGCTGGTTCGACACGCCCCACCAGCGGGCGGCGGCCGAGATCGCGCGAGACGTGCTCCAAGAAGCCGGGCTGCGCGACGTGCGGATCGTGCCCTACGCCGCCGACGGCCGCACGCGATACCAGGACTGGACGACGCACATGGCATGGGACTGCCCGGCCGCTCAACTGCGGCTCGGCGAGCACGTGCTGGCGGACCGGTTTGCCTGCCCCCAGGCGGTGGTGTACTGGTCGGGTCCGCTGGAGCGGACGGCCGCGGCGGTGATCGACGGCGACGCGCTGGAGGCGATCGATCCGCAACAGGTGGCCGGCAAGTTCGTGCTGACGGCCGGGCCGCCCCGCGAGATGAAGCAGCGCGTCAGGGGCGCCGGCGCCGCAGCCGTCATCAGCGATTACCTCGGCGACACGCGGGGCGCCGACGAGAACACGACCAAGTGGTGCAACACGTGGGGCGACGGGCCCGGCGGGTGGTACTTCCGCGCCTGCGACGCCGTGCTGCCGGGCTTCTGCCTGAGCCCCGCCGCCGGCGCGGAGCTTCGAAGGCAACAGGCCGGCGAGGCGGACCTGCGCGTCGAGGCCTTCTGCGAGAGCCGGCTATACGAGGGCACGGGCCAGTGCGTCACGGGCGTGCTGCCCGGGCGCGACCCGTCGCGGGAGGTCTGGCTGTTCGGCCACGCCTGCGAGCAGGGGGCCCACGACAATTGCAGCGGGGTGAGCATCTACCTGCTGGCGGTCGAGCTGCTGGCCGGGCTGATCGACGCCGGCGTGCTGCCGCGCCCGCGGTTCAGCATCCGCGTCATCACCACCGAGGAGTGCCTCGGCATGCTGGCGTTCGCGACGGCGGACCCGCCCCTGCGCCTCCGCGCGCTGGCGGGGATGAACGTCGACGCCGTCGGCGACGCCAGCGAGCCGGAGAGGCCGATCGGGGTGCACTTCGGCCCGCTTTCGTCGCCGAACTTCGGCTGGGCCGTCGCCGGCGAGATCGCCCGCCTGCTGGCCGACCGCAGCGGGGGGGAATATCACGTGCGAAACGAATGCGAGCCGCCCTCCTCGGACGACCAGATCGCCGACCCCAACTGCGGCACGCCGACGCTCTGGCTCGGCACCGGCAGCGGCGCCACCGGCTACCACTCCAGCGCCGATACGCCCGAGGTCTGCTGCGACGTCTCCCTTCGCTGCAACGCGCTGCTGACGGCTGCGTGGGCGTACCTCATGGCCCACCTCGACGACGAGACGACGAAGTCGCTTCTCCCGGCCGCAACACGCTGGATCGACGAGCACCTGCTGCCCGCGGAAGGCGACGACGCCAAGCGGCTGCGGCGGTGGACGGCCGGACGGATGCTCCGCGAGCCGGGACGATGGGGCGTCAGCGAGTCGGTCTACGAGGCGGCGGCCGCGCAGTACTGCCCGACCGACGCCGAGCCCCTCGACGACCTGCCGGCCGGCGGGCCTCGCTGCGTTCGCAGCACGTGGGGCACGTGCACCCTGGAGACGCTGCCGGCCGACCGCACGGAGGGCCTGAGCCGCTGGAACCGCTGGCAGAACGCGGCGCTGTTCTGGATGCACGGCGGGCATACGCTGCCGGCGGTCGAGCGCCTGACCCGCGCGGAGGTCGGCCGCGCGCCCGACGGGGGCGTCGAGAAGCTAGCAGAAGCACTCGTCGAAGCCGACCTCGCCAGACGCGCGTGACCGCCCAGGGCCGAACACCTTCCGCCGTTCGGCGGATTAGATACAATGGCGTCCATTCCCGGCGCCGAGCCGGGCCGACGAGGTCATTTCATGAACAGGTGCACGGCTGCTTGCGCATGTCTGTCGATCGCCCTGATGCCAACCGCCGCCGTGCACGGTGATGAGGCCGCCCCGAAGATCACGCTCCGCGCCCACGGCGTGCCCATGCACACGGCCAACGACCTCTACGCACTGGCCGGTCGGAGGATCATCGAGGCGTTCCGGCAGGAGTTCCCTTCCGTCGAACCGGTCTCGACGGCGGGGCTGGAGATCCCCGGGCGCTCCACGAAAGACATCATCCCCCTCATGCAGATCGCCGGTGACATCGCCGCGGACGTCCTGTACGTCAACTTCCGCCAGTCCGACACGTACATCCGCAGCAAGTTCCTCTATCCGCTGGATGAGTACGTCGAGAGGCTCTCCGGCGTCGACATTCCCAACGGCCACCTGCTGAAGCTCGACGACTACCTGCGCGAGCTGAAGAAGGGGGCCAACTACGACCGCCAGATCGCCGACCGCGTGCCGTACCAGTGCTGGCAGGTGATGCGCCGCGAGTGTCCCTACGGCCGCGACTGCCCGTACTGCGGCGGCGACGTGCCCGCCAGGCACGAGCACGTCTGGTGCTTCCCCATCGGCCCGGACTTCATCGCGCTGTTCTATCGCAAGGACCTGTTCTTCGAGGCCGGCCTGCCCGACCGCGTGCCCGAGACCATCGAGGAAATGCTCCAATGGTGCCGCAAGCTCACCAACCCCAGGGAAGACCGTTACGGTCTGAAGATCTCCCTGGAGGAGTTGGGCTGGAGCACGCTGAGCTTTCTCTATTCGCTCGGTGGGCGGGTCGTCGAGCAGGACGCCAACGGCCGGTGGCGGTGCGTGTTCGACTCGGAGGAGGCCGTCGAGGCCTACTATCTCGTGGCGCGGTTCTTCCTCGAGAAGTTCACCAACGAGCACGGCACGTTCACGGGGGTGGTCTACGTGGGCGAGGCCCAGATGACCGGCGAAGAGAAGTGCGGGATGGAGTTCCAGTACCTCGATCAGCGGTTCTTCGCGGAGCGTGACCCGGCGCAGTACGGCTTCGGCCCCGTGCCGAAGGGCCCCACGGGCCTGCGGGGCGCCGAGTTCAACTCGCGGATGGTCGGCATCTACGCCGGGCTGGAAGACGACCCCGTCCGGCGCGACGCCGCCTGGGAGTACATTCGCTTCTTCGACGGCCCGGAATCGCGGGAGATCCGCGCCCGGACGATGATCGAGAACGGCCAGGGGCGGTACGTCCGCCCGAGGCTGCTGGAGAAGGTCGGCTACCCCGAGTACGTCCGCCAGGTCCCGAAGGGCTGGGAGGAGTCCGCCCAGATCGCGCTGGAACACGGCATTCCGGAGCCGTACGGCCGGAACTGCCAGAAGGTCTACACGTACGTCTCGAAGGCCATCGACCAGATCTGCGTGGACGAGACGATCGAGCGGGCGATCAACACCAACGACCCCGCCGCCGCGAAGGACCGCATCCGCGAGATCCTCAAGGGGCGCGTCCGCCGCAGCAACGAGAAGATGCTCAACATCCTCACGCCCGAGCAGCGGCGGTTCCGAAACAACGTGGCGATGGGCACGGCCATCGTGATCTTCCTCGTCTTCGCGGCGGTGTTCTACCGCGTCTTCAAGGTCTTCTCGAAGGCCGAGCTGCTCGAGCCGGGGCGAAAGGGCTCCTGGCAGTTCGGGCGGTTCAAGTGGGCCTATATCCTGCTGATCCCGGCGGTGGGCACGATCCTGCTGTGGCGGTACTGGCCGCTGCTGCGGGGGACGGTCATCGCGTTCCAGGACTACAACGTCCGAGGCTTCAGCCAGTGGATCGGCATGGAGAACTTCGCCAACGTCCTGTTCGACGACGAGTTCTGGTACGCCATGTGGGTGGCCCTCCAGTACACGCTGCTGTTCATCGTCTTCGGCTTCGGCGCGCCGATCGTGCTGGCCTTCCTGCTCACCGAGGTGCCCCGGGGGAAGATCCTCTTCCGCACGGTGTACTACCTGCCGGCCGTGCTCGCGGGGGTGGTGACGATCTTCCTCTGGCGAGGCTTCTACGGGCGCTACGGCACGATCAACACGCTCGTCAACGGCGCGATCTGGGTGCTGAACTTCATTCCCGGCGTCGAGATGGCGGAGGTGACGACCCAGTGGCTCAAGTCCGACTTCGCGCTGTTCTGCTGCCTGCTGCCGACGATCTGGGCGGGCATGGGCCCGGGCTGCCTGATCTACCTCGCGGCCTTGAAGACCGTGCCGGAGGAGCTGTACGAGGCGGCGGACATCGACGGGGCGGGCATGTGGGCGAAGGCCCGCCACATCGCCGTTCCCGGCATCAAGGCGCTGATCATGATCAACTTCATCGGCGCGATCATCGGCGTGATGAAGACCGGCGGCGGGCTGATCCTCGCCATGACCGGGGGCGGCCCGTACACGCCGTACGGGCGGACCGAGGTCGTCGGGCTGCACATCTACTGGCAGGCGTTCGCGTTCCTGCGCTTCGGGCCCGCCACGGCGATGGCGTGGGTGCTCGGGGCGATGCTGATCGGCTTCACCGTCGTGCAGCTCCAGAGGCTCAGCCGGATGGAGTTCCGAACGGCACGGGGAATTGGCGAATGACACCCGCGTTGGCTGAACCGCAGAGGCGCGGAGAACGCAGAGGAGAATCCGAAATCATGCATATGCCCTGCGTCCTCTGCGCCTCCGCGGTGAACACCCAAGGATAGTTGATGCCCATCATCAGCACAGTCGGCTCGCGCAGCTCGAAGGTCCGCGTCGTGTACGGTGTGGTCTACACGCTGCTGATCGCCGGCTCGCTGACGATGATCTACCCGTTCATGCTCATGGTCAGCGGCTCGATGAAGTCCGAGGCCGACAGCGTCTACATCACGCCCCTGCCGCGGTTCTGGTTCGACGACCTCGTGCTGTTCCAGAAGTACGTCGAGTCCAAGCACAACGTGAAGATCAGCGACGCCGAGGCCGCCTGGGGAAAGCGCATCGGCAGTTGGCGAAGCATCGCGCCCCCCGCAGAGTCCGAGTATCTCGACGACTTCCTCGAATGGCGATCGCGGTGCCCGTGGTGGCGGCTGGGTCATACCGAGGGCGGCAAGCTGCTGCCGATCAACGCCCGGCTGTTCCGCCGGCTCATGTTCGACCGCTTCGACGGCGACATCAAGGCCTACCACGATCACATGAAGTTCCCCGTGACGACGTGGAACGGGGTCATGCCTCCTCCAGCCCCTCCCAGCCGCTACCCGCCGCTGGCCGACCCGAGGCGAGAGGCGTTTGCGCCCTTTGCCGAGTCACGACCCGTCCACGAGCGCGTGATCAGCAACCTCGACGGGGCCTTCCGGCAGTTCCTCGTTCGCAACTACACGCCCGACGTCGCGGAGTACAACCGCACCCACGGCACCTCGCGCAAGAGCTACGAGGAGATCTTCCTCGCCCCCCGGGCACCTGCTGACCGCAGGCAGCGAGAAGACTGGGAGGAATACGTCCGCGAGATCGTCCCCCTGCGATTCGTCCGGCTGGCCGGCTCCCTCGCGAGCAACTTCCGCAAGTACCTCTCCACCGAGATCTACGCCGGCATCGGCGAGGTCAACGCCAAATACGGCACGAGTTATCGCAGCTTCGACGACGTGCCCATGCCCACGCTGGTCCCCGAGCACCGGTTCATGGCGGTGGACTGGGCGGGCTTCCTGAAGGAGCGCACGCTCTGCCCGGCCGAGGGGATCGACGTCTTCGGACCGAGGCAGCTCTTCGAGCAGTTCGTCGCCGAGAAACGCGGCGTGGGGGTCGAAGAGGTCTCGCCGATCGACCTTCCCATCGCCCAGGCGGACTACCACGACTGCACGAGCCGCACCGGCGAACTGCGGTCGGAGTTCTCCACGCGCAACTACAAGCACGTTTTCGAGTACCTCCTCCTGCACGGCCGGGGGATCGTCAACACGTTGATCTACGTCGTGCTGGCGATCGGCTCGGCGCTTATTGTCAACCCGCTGGGGGCCTACGCGCTGAGCCGCTACAAGCCGCCCAGCACGTACAAGATCCTCCTGCTGCTGATGGCGACCATGGCGTTTCCCGGCGAGGTGACGATGATCCCGGCCTTCCTGCTGATGAAGCGGTTTCCCCTCTGGCCGCTGCTGGGCGCCGGCGTATCGTTCGGCGTGACGGTCTGGCTGCTCTCGAGGCTGCTGTCCCGCGTGCCGGAGGTCCTGCGCTTCACGATGGCGCTGGCCGTCGCGACGGTCGTCGGCGTCTGGGCCGTGCCCGCCGTCATAGGCCGCCCGTTCGTCAGCCTGCTGAACACCTTCGCCGCGCTCGTGCTGCCGGGCATGGCCAACGGGTTCTTCATCTTCCTGCTCAAGGGCTTCTTCGACAGCCTGCCGCGCGAGCTGTACGAGGCGGCCGACATCGACGGGGCCGGCGAGTGGACCAAGTTCTGGACCATCACGATGAGCCTCTCCAAGCCGATCCTCGCCGTCATCGCGCTCAACGCCTTCCGGGCCGCCTACAGCGCGTTCATGATGGCCCTGATCATCATCCCCGACCAGAAGATGTGGACGCTGATGGTGTGGATCTTCCAGCTCTGGACGCAGGCCCACCAGGCCGTCGTCTACGCCTCCCTCGTCATCGCGGCCATCCCGACCTTCCTCGTGTTCGTGTTCTGCCAGAACATCATCATCCGCGGCATCGTCGTGCCGACTGAGAAATAGGCGCGAAGCCGCGCCGACTCGACCGGGGATCGCAGCGTTGCGGACAGTCCTAGACTCGGGCGAGCGGCTCTCCCAGGTCAGGACAGCGGGGTCGGAGGTCTGCCCCGCCAGGCGAACACAAAGTCACATCTGCCGCAGGAATGCCCCGCAGTACTTCCTCTTGCAGAGATCCAGGAACTCGTGCAGGCTGCTGATCGCGCCCAGTTCGGCGAGGGTGATGACGACGATACGGATATGATCACGGAGCGTCTCTCCCAGCAACAGCCTGGCATCTGTACGCGCAGTGCCCGTCACGCCGTTGCGGGCCACAAGAAGGCCATTCCTCAAGCCAGCCCGTCTGAGTCGATCGATGAACACCACCACCTCCGGAACGCCGATCCGAGATGACCAGTTCTTACACTCGACGAAGATAACGGAATCCCAGTCTGAGAAGACCGTGTCGTGCGACTGGTTCCAGACAACGAGATCGACCTCCTCAGAGGGCCCTCGGAAATCGCGTGCCTGGATCTCGAGACCGGGGACTGTGCTCAGAAGGTACTGCACCAAGTCCTCGAGTTTCCGGCCCTTCTGAAGTGGCTTCCGAGCTCGCTCAGCCAGTTTCACGAGCGATGCATAGGTCACGGCATCGAATATGCTAGCCCGCACCGCAGCGGCCTTCATTCGGGATGCTCCACTTTGCTCGCCCGGAGCTACTTCAGGAAGAGGTCGGCATACTGGCGCTTGAGTGCATCTCGGGCATCCTTGCCAGAGCGGACTTTGGCGAAGGTCTTCCTGTCCAGGAGGAGGAGCTTGACTTGATCGTGTGAGAGGGCACGCCGGGCCTCTTCCTGAGCGGCCTTGGAGAATCTGGATGTCGTCGCAAGAACGCCGGAGTGCAGACCGTGCGACTTGATCCTGTGAACCATCTCCCGTATGCTGGTCTGGCCGATAGGCTTCTCTCGCGCCTTGCACTCGACGATGATCACCCGGTCCAGGCCCTCCCCAATGGGGTCGATCCCGTCGTTCCATAGGACAAGGTCGGCCCTATCCTCTGCCAGCTTCTGCTCGCGAGCCTGCACTTCGATGCCTGGGATCGCTTCAAAGAAGGCTGCAACGAGGTCTTGGAACGCGCGGCCTTTCTCATCGAGGGACTCGGCGGAGAGGCACTTCTCCCTCGCTGTTCGGAGCCGATCCTCGCTTGCCACTTCGCTGCTCATGGTGGACCTCATGAATCGACAATGCGACACCGTCCCGCCGTGCGCGACCCAACGCTCGGGACTTCGCGCCTCAGTACTCAGGCCCGGTAAACAAGATGGCCAGACCCTAACGGTCGGTGCTCTCCAGAGGAGCTCTCCGCCAGTCGGGCATCAGCCGTTGTGGTCCGGCAGAACACAGGCCCACGCACCCGTTATCATAGCGGCAGCGCAATGGATTGGCAAGGCATTCTTGCGGACCCGAGCTGCTCACCGCCCGGACCGGGAAGTGGCCATCCCCCGTCACTGCATCCGCCTGCACACGGTGGGGTCGCATACCGCAACATTTGACACGGACGCTTGCATTGCTGGTGTCGCATCCGAGAATGGTGCGTCAGTGATGGTGCGCCGCGATTGCGGCGTGATTTACCCATCGTTCGCCCGCGAGCGCATTCCGAGTTGCAGGATGCTGATCATCTCGCCCCATATCATCTCGCCGAAATGGACGGACTTCCGCAGCATCGCGTCCATGCTCGCCAGTGGCCGCCTGGCCGCCAGGAGCGGCGAGGAGCTTGCCGTGGCCGTCTGGCGGCTCCTCGTGGACAAGGCCGAGGGCTTCTACCATTACTGCCCGGCCGTCGAGAGGCTCACCGGGCACTTCGTGTACGACCCGGTCAAGCTGTTCAACGTGTTCGGCTGGTCGATCTGCGGCGTGACGGCCAACACGCTGGCGGTGCTGTACGCCGACGCCGGTTTCCAGGCCGCCCGCATCCCCCGGCTCAAGGGGCACGAGGCGACGGAGGTGTCCTACGACGGCGCGTGGCACCTCTTCGACGGCGACCTCCAGGCCTACCATCGCAGGCATCCGCCCGAGGAGGGGACGATCGCCTCCTACGCCGACTGCCTCGCCGACCCGACGCTGATCAGCCGCCAGCGGGACCCCTCCGACCCCTACTACCTGCCCGACCGCCCGCCGCTTGCGGTCACTCACGAGTGGCAACGGGCCGACGGCAGACCCGCCCGCCACGTGGAGCGGATACCGTCGCCGGATCGCCCGCACGCATACACCGTCACGTGCGGACCGTCGCCGAGGCTCGAGCGGGTCCTCATGCAGGCGGCGTCGCTGCCGCGGGCAGGCCCCTGAGCCGGGATCGGCCCTTCGTCAGAGGTGCGCCGTGTTGAATTCGCCGCACGTGTGATAGACGATCTTGTCGCCCCCTTGCTCCTTTGCGGTGTGGAGGGACTCCCGGGCGAGCTTGAGCAGTTCGCCGGGGTCCCTTCCGCCGAGGTTCTGCCGGGAGGCCACGCCGATGCTGACCGTCAGCCGGATCTTCGTCTCGGCGGGCCCGAACTCGTGGGCGGCGATCACGCCGTAGAGCTTCTTGGCGAACCGAATCGCCTTGGGCAGGTCCCCCTCCGGCAGCATCAGGACGAATTCGTTGCTCCCCCAGCGGGCGACGTAATCGCTCTCGCGGGTCTGCTCGCGCAGGATGGTGGCCAGCTCCTTCAGGACCAGGTCCCCGAAGGCCGCCCCGTGGAGGCTGTTGACCTGCTGGAAACGGTCGACGTCCACCATGACCACCGCGAACAGCGAGTCGTACCGCCGGGAGCGGTTGCATTCGCGATGGTACTGCACGTTGAAGAACGAGCTGTTGAGCAGCCCGGTGAGCTTGTCCTCCTCGGCCGGGACGCTCAGCTCATCCTGCAACTGCTTCAGGCGCAGGGCCCAGGTCGTCCGCGCCAGCAGCTCGGCGTCGTCGAACGGCGTGGAGATATAGTCCAGCCCGCCGACGTGCAGGCCGTTCATCTTGTCGATCTCCTCGCCCGCCGCGGTGAGGAAGACGATCGGGATGTCCCGCGTGTCGCGATCGGCCTTCAGCCGCCGGCAGACCTCGAACCCGTCCATGCCGGGCAGAGACACCTTCAGGAGGATCAACTGCGGGGCCAAGTCGCGCACGAGGTCGAGTGCCTCCTGCCCGCTGTGTGCCGCCGTCACCCGATGGCCGTACTCCGTGAGCCGGCTCTCCAGCAGTCGGCAGTCGTCCTCGTCGTCCTCGACGATCAGGACGGGTTGTCCATCCATTGCATGCATTCTACGACGTCTCCTCGCGCACTACATCGAGGTTCAGGCCCATACCTGCCGCCGGCCCCTTGTGCCACCGCCACGCGAGCTCCGATGCCGGGGTAGGTGCCCTCTACACTAAAGATCGTATTACAGTCGGCCGGATGCAAATTCCGCCTGGAGCCTTTTTTGCGGCCGGATGGGGGTGCGTATGGCGGCCGCGCCCGAATCAGGGCGTCATATCTCTTTCAGCAGGGCCGCCAGGCGGGCCTCCCAGAGGAGCTCGCCGAGGCGTTTCTCCAGCCCGGCGATCTGAACGCTCATTCGGCCCCACTTAGCCGCGCCCAGCGGCTTGCCGGAGCGGACCCGCGTGCGGAGCGGCTGGAGGAGGTGGCGGGCCGTCTCGAGCCGCTCGGCCACTTCCGCGCGGGCCGGTGCCAGCGGCTCCGCCTTGCCCTCCCTGGCGATCTCCTCCACCAGCGCGTCCAGGCGCGACAGCCCCTTGCGGGCCATCGTGAGGTAGGCCTTTCCGGAGCGTCCCTCGCGGCCGAAGATGCGAACGGGCCCGCCGCGGCCGCCCTTGCGGAACTCGCCGCCCAGCGAGCCAAGCATCTCGTCCGTCGGCGAGAGCACCAGGTGGGCGAACCGCTTGGGGTCGTGGAAGTTCGCCATGGTCTGCGACCAGTTGGACCATTGCCTCGCCTGGCCGACGTGGCGGTCGCGGCAGACGTTGAAGCCCAGGACCTTGCCCGGCCCGGGCGCCGCGACGCCCAGGTCCCGCCACGGGACGGCCAGCTCCAGCCCCCAGCCGCGGGCGCCGAGCTTCGTCTTCAGGACCGAAGCGCTGTTCCAGATCGGGTCGGTCTTGACCGCGTCGTAGAACGACCCCGCCAGGTTCGCGGCGAACTGGTAGTAGTTGGCGTGATCGTGGTTGGGGTCGAGGAAGATCTCGACGGCCTCGCCGCGGAAGCACTCCTTGGAGTCTCGGCCGGCGTGGCTGGCGGTGAGCTTCGCGGGCTTTGCCTCGTCGCAGTGGACGGCGAAGTAGAGGTGCCGCTCGTCGTATCCGACGCGGAAGGACGTCTGCACGTCCACGAGGTCGGGCTTGTTGTAGTGCGTAAAGCCGCTCACGAGGGGCGCCTTCTTCCAGCACGCCTCCGACAGGTCGCCGTCGATCTTCGGCGCCGGCGAAAGCCGCGGGCACGGGTAGACCTTGATCGGATAGTCGTCCGCGCCGAGCACGACGCCCGCAACGGGGCAAACCAACACGCAGACCAACAGCCGGCGTTCCATGGCGTTACCTCCCCGGCTTCGAGACGTTCAGCGTGACCTCGACGCCCTTCTCGGTGAACAGGTCGATCGCGCGTATCTTCCACGCTCCCGGCGGATCGTTGCAGGCGATGGGCAGCGTGACTTCCTTCGGCTCGGCGCCGACGAGGACGACCTGGTCCAGCCAGTCGGCGGGCCTTCCGTCGGGCGCCGTCGCGCGGATCCGCGCGGCGTGCAGCCCGGCCGCACGGGGAACCTCCAGCCGCAGGCGCGGGCGCTCGCCGGGGGCGACCGTTTCCTTCGACAGCGTCGCCCGCAGGCCGGCAAGGGGCTTCTGGCCGACCACCAGGAACGTCGGTCGCGAGCCGTATACCTTCGTGGGGTAAACCTGCTGGGGGCCGAACGAGCGGCGATGCCGCAGGTCGCGGACGCACCAGCCCCCGCTGAAGAAGAGGCGAACGTCCTCGTCGGGTCCCTTGTGGCGGAAGAGCGCCAGGATGTTCAGTTCGCCGTTTAGCCAACGGACGATCTCGAGGTTCCGCACGGGCGTGTTGCCGGCCAGCACGCGGGCCAACGGCCGCACGCCCGCCTCGCGGAACACCCGCGACAGGATCACCGCGGCCATCTCCGGCGTCGCGGCGTCCTCGAGCCGCGGATAGGAGGTCATGCTGAAGTTCAAGAGCCTCACCCGGCCCCTCCCCGACTTGTTGACGATCATCAGCGGGACATCCCCGCAGCGGCCGTTCGCCTCGCCCGCCGCGAGCTGAACGCCGCCGTCACAGAGGGCCTCGTCCAGGCCCAGCCGCAGGTCTCTAAAGCGGATCGTCCCTTTGCCTTTCTTCGCGGCTGCCCGCGCGGTGCGGCGAATGCCGAAGAGCCCATCCAGGCAGCCGGCCGCCAGCGGCTTGCAGCGGCCGTCGTAGATGCCAGGGCGAACGTCGGCGATGACGTGCCCTCCGCCGCGAACGAAGGCCTCAATGACCTCGGCCTCCTTTGGGCCGATGGCCTCGGCCTGCGAGAGGATGAGGACCTTGTATCGCTTCGCGTCGAACTCGCCGCGGCGGAGCTGGCGGTCGGTGACGTAGCGGAAGTTCAGCCCCAGCCCGCGGATCGCGCGGTGCCAGGCGCGGTGGTTGTTCTCGTAGCCGCCATAGGTAGCGCCGCTCTCGATGCGGTTGGCGTACGTGGAGGGGTGGCTGAACAGCATGGCCACGCCGCCGTCGAGCATCTCGCAGCGCATCAGCAGGTCGCCGAGCCCGTCGCGGACGATCTTCGTTTCGTTGACGAGCTCGCGTGTGGCCGGCCAGGGGCCCAGGTGCGGGGCCAGGAAGCCGTGGAAGCGCCCGATGCAGTCCCACCGCCACCACCAGACGCTCGGGCAGCCCCGCGTGACCATCCGCCAGTACTTCCCGATCAGCGAATCGGCGTCCTTGCGGTAGCCCATCCAGTTCGCGCGGGGAAAGCCCTTCGGCGCGATGGACCGGAGCACCTCGTCGGCCGTGCCCGGATACGGCGACCAGAAGCCCAGCTCACGGACGAACAGATCGATGTCGTCGCCGCGCTCGAACCGGCCGGCCCCCTCGAAGCCGGTCAGGGCGTTGGGATCGATCTTGCGGTACGCGGCCGCGTACTTCTTGCAGTACTGAACGTAGTTCCACGACCGGAACGCCTCGCGGTCGTACCAGCGGGGGTAGTTCCTGCGGCGCCTGGCCTCGGCGGCGAGATTGTCGTTGGGATCGAGCAGGCGCACCTCGCCGAAGCCTCGGTAGGCGCTGCCCCACGATGCGTTCAATGCGTCGATCGTGCGGTAGACGCCGGCGAGGTACTTGCGGTAGGCGGCCAGGCAGTGGCGGCTGAGGCACGAGCCGCGGACGTGGTTCTCATCGCCCAGGGAGTAGGCGAACACGCCGTGCCGGCGGGCGGGACGGTACTTCTCGGCCAGGGCGGCGATCCGCGGGAGCACCTTCGCCTCGTCGTTCCAGCAGGAGGGCTTCATGATCCCCCCCGAATCGAAGCTCTCGAGGATGCGCGTGGTGTAGGGCACCCAGGCGACGTCGTAGGCGGCGAGCATTCGCGCGGGGCTGCCGCCGCCGAGCTGGAGCGTCGCGCCCAGACGGGCGAGGCTTTCCTCGGCGTACGGTGCCGCCGCCCCGCGGGGCGTGTCCCAGATCAGGAAGTTGAACCGGTCTCGGTGGCGCTTCACCACGTGGAACCAGGCGTGGGCGGCGGCGATCTCGGCGCCGTCGGGCTCGAGGATCGCGGCCTCGACGCGCAGGAGCATCGGCATCCACGATCGCACGGGGAAGTCGAACCGCACGTTCTCCTTCGCCGGCAGGCGGGCGCGGTCGAGGACGCGCTCGCGGCGGTCGCGAAGGCGCACTTCCACACTCTGCTTCGCGTTCGCCGGGCCGGCGAGAGACACGGTGCCGCCAACGCGCTCGCCGACCTCGCCAGAGTCGCGCTGGAGCTGAACGGCCTCGACGCGCCGGGCCGAGGTGATCTCCAGCGGCACCGTCGCCCAGCTCTCCTTGCCGCGCTTGCTGCGGACGAAGACATCCAGGTGATAGCGCCCGGCGCGAAGCCGCGGCACGGATCGCCGCAGGCTGCCTTCCCGCGCCTGCGTTTTCTCAGCCGGCAGGGAGAGGCTCACGCCGTCGCGCCGCCGCAGCGTCAGGTCGATCGTCAGCGGCCGGGCCGCGGGGCTGCGCCAGCTGACCGTGATCAGCTCGCCCGGAAGCCCCGCCCGGTCGATGGCGGGCCTGTCCACGGCGGCCTCGGGCAGGCTGGCGTCGGGCTGCCAGCCGGCCGCCCAGAGGACCGCGCGCCCGAGGCGCTCCTGCCAGGCCTCGTAATCGCTCTGCCAGCCGAGGTCGTAGGGGATGTTCGGCCGCTTGGGCAGGATGAGGCCGCGGCCCTTGCCGACGCGGAACGCCGCCTTCGCGCCGGTGCGGGCGAGGAAGGCGGGCAGCTTTTCGAGGCGGTTCTTCGGCTTGAGGATCCGCTGGTCGCTTCGCCCGACCAGGACGAGCCCGGAGCCTTCGGTGATGCGCTTCAGCAGCTTGTACTGCATCTCGCCGCCGAGCTTCTCGGGGGTGACCTCGAAGAAGACGTAGCAGTCGTGGGGCTTCTCCACGAGGCGGAGCATGCGTTTTGTGCCCAGCTCGCCGCCGTGCCAGCCCTGCTTCGTCGAGTCCACGATCCGGGCCCAGAAGACGGCGTCGACGTCGAAGCCGAACCGCTGCTTCAGCTCGACGCCCTCGCGGGGGATCGTCCCGCGCCCGTTGCAGAAGAGTATCATCCGCAGGCCCTCGCGGCCGGGCGGCGGGCCCCACTTGACGTGCGGGGTCTGGAACTGCGTTGACATCGCGTGGTCGAGCTCCAGCTCGGCGGCGTCCTGCGGCCGGGCCGGCACGGCGGCGATCAGAAGCACGAGCGGCAGGACGAGGTATGACGGCGGTTTCATGGGGCGCTCTCCTGGCGGCAGTTTGGCTTGATCTGCCGCGTCCAGCAGCGCCACGAATCTATGGCGCCGCGTTCGGGCGGTCAAGTCGAGCGAGGTGTGACCGGCGGCGCTCCCGCCGGTTTACGGTGGAATCGAGCGCCGTTTCGCCTTACAAATCACGGACCGGACGGGGAGCATCAGGAGCGTTCGGAATGTCTGACAACGGGAATGACAGACTTCGCCTGGCGGTCGCCGGCATGGGCCTTCGCGGCGTGTCGATGACCGGAAGCATACTGGCCGGGGATTTCGGCATCGAGGTCGTCTCGCTGGTGGACAGGATCAAGGCGCGGGCGGAACTGACACGCGACCGTTACGGGCTGTCGGCGCCGTGCTTCGACGACACGGCCGCATGCCTGGACGAGACCCGGCCCGACGCCCTGGCCGTCTACACGCCGGACGTCTTCCACGAGGGGCCCGCCATCGCCGCGCTGGAGCGGGACGTGCACGTCTACTGCGAGAAGCCCATGGCCACCACGCTGGACGCCTGCGACCGCATGATCGCCGCGGCGAAGGCGTCGAAGGCGGTCTTCTACATGGGCCACAACATGCGCATGGGGCCGATGTACAACACGATCCACGAGATCATCGCCGCCGGCGAGATCGGCGAGGTCCTCACGCTCGAGATGAACGAGTACTACTACGGCGGGCGGACGTACTTCAGGCGGTGGAACCGGCTGATGGGCGTCGGCGGGGGACTGTGGGTGACCAAGAGCGTTCACGACTTCGACATGATGTGCTGGCTGACGGCGGACGAGCCGGCGAGCGTCTACGCCGTGGGGAGCCGCAAGGTCTTCCAGCCCAAGCCCGGCGCGGCCGAGCGCTGCTGCCAGTGCGACCTGCGATGGGAGTGCGACGACTACCAGGGCCCCAGGGGGCTGATCGTCGGCGATCCGGACAGCGACGAGCAGGTGCGTTTCTGGCACGAATGGCAGCGGCTCGGGGCGGCCGAGGGCTACCTGCCCCACGACGCCTGCCTGTATCGCGGGGACATCGAGACCCTCGAATATGGCGCCGCGACGGTCCAGTTCGCCGGCGGGGCCTGTGCCACGTACACCATGAACTGCGTGACCACTCCCCAGGTCAGCGGGCGGTGGCTGATGGCCCTGGGGTCCCGCGGCGCCCTTCGCGCCGACCCGCTGACGCAGACGATCCACGTCAGCTACCGTGCGGCCAGGGCGCCGCGCGCCTACGACGTCGCGCCGCTGGCCCGCGGCGGGCACGGCGGGGCCGACGATCGGGCCCTGGCCGGCTTCGTGCGGTCGTGCGCCGCCGGCGGCGAGCCCGTCGCCGGCTGGGAGGACGGCCGGCGCGCGGTGATGCTGGGCCTGGCCGCCCAGCGGAGCATGGAGGAAGGCCGCGTCGTACAACTGGGCCCGTCGTAGAGACGCCGGTTCGCATCAGCCGGGCAGGCGCAGCCCGAACAGCCTGGCGGCGTTGAGCCCCAGGATCTGCTCCTTCGACTCCTCGGGAATGCCCAGTTCCCCGATCGCCGACGGCGGGAGGCCTTCGTATGCGTACAGGATTCGCTCGGGCCCGATGATCTCCACCGCGCGTTCGATGATCTGCGCCGGCGTGACGTCCGGCAGCATCCGCTTGCAGAAGAACGGCAGGTAGGCGGTGTCCATGAACACGTTCTCGTGCTTCTCCGCGATGATCAGCGCCTCGTAGTGCCAGTTGCCCCCCATGTGCGCGAGGATGATCCGCATCTCGGGGAAGTCGAACGCCACCTCGTCGATCGGCATCGGGTGGGCATACTTGGTGATGTGCGGTATCCCGAACTCCTTCGGAAACGCCACCGCCCCGATATGAAAGGTCACCACGAGCCCGAGTTCGGAACACTTTTCGTACACGGGATAGAGGCGGCGATCGCCGGCGTAGAGGTGTTGCAGGAGCAACTGGAACTTCACTCCCTTGCAGCCCCACTCCTCGACGGCGGTTTGCAGCTCGGCGATGCTGGGTTCGATGTTGTCGACGTCGATCCAGAAGAAGGGCACGTACTTGCCCGGCGCGTCCTCGGCCATCTGCCGCGCTCTTCGGACAGCATCGCTGCCGACCGGCAGGAGCACGGACACGTCCATGCCGAACTCCTCCATGACCCGGTCAACCGAACCGTGCGGATGTTGGTGGCTGTCAACGATCATCGCGGTCGAGCTCCTTTCCGCCCGCCGCTCGGCGAGCAGGCATCTTCTCCGTCATTTCGATCTGTCCGCGGAGCAGCCGCCCGCCCATGCCGACCAGCCAGAGGTAATGATCCGTGGGCAGCCCCTCGTAGGTGACGAACCGGCTGGCGCCGACCGGCGGGTCGTTCGTGCACTTGAAGACGGCCGTGCCCTCGTCGATCTCGTCGAACATGGCCTGGTAGATCATCGTCGCCCCGGCCCGCTTCGCCTCGACGAACTGCTTCCAGAGGAACCGCCCGCCAAGGCGCGGGATCTGATCCAGCGGGGATCTCGGGCGCATGTTGTGCCAACTGAACCCGGGGAAGACGACGGGCAGATACTCCTTGCCGCGGGCCTTGCACCAGGCGATGTCGGGCTCGAGGCGCACGCGGCCGTGACGGGCGGCCAGGGCGATCGTGTGGTACCGCCCGATCGTCCACGGGCTGACGATGTGTGCCTTGGCGATCACCTCGTGCAGGGCCGGGTCCTTCACGCTGTCCCGGTCGAACGTCCGCCACCCCGTCGGCACGCCGAGCATCACCGTGCAGCGGCCGTATCGGGCGTCTCGGGCCAGGAAGTCCACCAGGCGGGCGCACTCGGCGAGGGTGTACTTCCGCCCGTCGTTGAAGCCGACGCCCCAGACGGCCACCACCGGCCGGGACTTGTGATGCAGGTACGCCCGGTCGGACCTGCTTCGGGTGATTCCCATCTTGTCGACGAGCCTCTTCCAGTCGCCGATGACGCGGTCCATCTGTCCGGCTCGCAGGCCCGAGAGGTCGTACATGACGGCGTAGGCCCGGCCGCTGGCGTTGGCGCCCTCTCGGCAGTGCCTCAGGACGGTATCGCAGTGGTTCCGCGACGTCGCGCGGAAGGTCGCCCCGGCGAAGCGCTGCACGAAGACGCCGTCGATGCCGTACCGCCTCATCCACCGGAAGTGCCGCAGGACCGTCTTGCGGTTCATCGAGCTGAACACGTGCGCCACGCTGCCGTCGCGGTGGCGGAAGGCGGTGGGGTACTTCTCGTCGTCGTCGAGATCGCTGACGTCCGGCCAGAAGTCGATCGAGCACCGGCCCGGCCGGAACCGGCCCCCGAGCGAGTAGTGGACCCACCCGCGTCCCGAGCCGTCTCCGTCGGCGGCGAACCAGCCCTGATAGCCACACATGACCTTGCCCGTCAGCGTGGAGGCATCCACGGAGCTTCCGGCGGCCTGCTGCGGCGAGGGATCGTCGGCGCAGGAAGCTGCGGCCGACAGAAGCACGCAGACGAGCCAGGAGAAGAGTGACCGAATTGTGATGGCACACTTTCGAGGCATCATCGAACTCCGCGTGCCGCCGCCGGGGGCAGGTCACACCGCCTTCGAGTCGTCATCGGGGGGACCGGCGGCGACCTTCGCTATCGACCGGTCGTGCGCCCGGCCCAGCAGGAGCTGGGCGGCCACGGCGCCCAGCAGCGCCAGGAGCATGTCCCATTGGCTGTCCCACTCGTCGCCCTGGAGGGCGAGGAACTGATCGGCCGACTCGCCGACGGCGACCGCAGCCCACCATTCCAGCAGCTCGTACGCCGCGCTCATGGCCAGGCAGAAACTCAAGACGATTGCGAACAGCCACTTGCCGCGCCGCAGCGGAGACGTTCGCAGCAGGATCTCCCGCGCCAGGATCGCCGGGATGAACCCCTGGGCCAGGTGACCCACCCGGTCGTAGTAGTTCCGCGCCAGGTCGAACGCGTCACGAAGCCAGTTGAACAGGGGCATCTGCGCGTATGTCCAATGCCCGCCCACCATCAGGATGATCGCGTGGATCCAGACCAGCACGTAGGCCAGCGTCGAAAAGCGGAACTTGCGGCGTGTGCCCAGCAGGATCGCCGCGCCGGCGACGGCGGGGGCCACTTCCAGCAGCCACGTGAACCGGTCCGCCGGCGAGATGCCCGACCAGACAAGCACACCCGCACCGCTGATGAGCAGGGCCCAGTGCGTCCTGGTATGTGCGGCGCTCTGTTCCATGGTCGTGCCTACGCCCCGTACAGCATACCTTCATCAACCATCGCCAGGTAGTTCTCCAGCGGGATGTAGTTGGCCACGCTGTTGCCGGTGCCGAGGCAGTAGCCCCCGCCGGGCATGCAGACGTCGAGCGTCTCCCGGACCCGCCGGCGGACGGCCTGCTCGTCGGCGCGGCAGAGGAAGTCCACGTCGATCCCGCCCAGAAGCGCGATCCGCCGGCCGTACGTGCCCTTCAGGTCGCGCACGTCCTCGATCGTGTCCTCGAAGCTGTGCTTGGCGTCGATCTTCACGTCGTCGATGAGGTCGTCCATGATCTCGTTGAGATTGCCGCAGGAATGCAGCAGGTACGGTCGCCCGGCCTCGTGCGACATCTCCGCCATCAGCTTGTGGCCGGGCAGGATGAACTCCCTCGTGTCGTCCCGCGAGATCAGCAGGGCGGTCTTGAAGCCCATGTCGTCGCTGCCCCAGATGACCTTCACGCGGTCGAACTGGAGCATCTGCTCCACGATGGCCTCGAAGTGCTCGGTGAGCTTTCGGGTGATGGCGGCCACCAGCTCGCGGTTGTCGTAGAGCCCGTAACAGAGCGTCTCGTACCCCATCAGCCAGGTCAGGAACTCGGCGAAGTGCGCGAAGCCCCCCGAGCCGATGATGCACATGTCGTCGGGGAGGTTCTCCTGGAACCACTCCAGTTCGCTGATGGCGTGCGGGGCGCGGGCATCCGGCCAGGGAAAGCTCTCGAAGTCCTCCCAGGTCATGATCGGGCCGGTGTGCTCGTCCTGGTAGCTCCGCCCGCCGGCGCGGGGCAGGCCGGCGGTGTCCGGCGCGGCGTCCTGGTGCAGGTGGAAGTCCATCCCCACCACGCCGATGCGAACGTAGTCGAACCCGCAGAGGCGGTTCACGGCGATCAGCTTCCATCGCTCGTAGTCCGGGTGGCCCTTCGCGACGCCTTCGGGGAGCCCGAACCGCTCGGCGATCGCGTCGCGGACCTCCACGTCGTGGAACAGCTCGATGTGATAAGCGCGGCCCGGCGTGCCCTTGCGGAGGATGTTGTCGATCAGTCCCTGCCAATCGGGCTCCTGCCGGCTTTGCAGTCCTTCGTAGCGCGTCATTGTGTTTCCCCGCTGTCAAGGGCCCCGGCAAGACCGAACAGCCGCGCAATGTTGCCGCCCATGATGAGGCGCTTGTCCTCGTCGGTCACCTCGCCGTCGAGCAGGGCCTCGTACTTGACTCGCTCGACGTTCATGAAGGCGAACGGCGTGTCGCTGCCGAAGCTCACGCGCCCGGCCCCGAGGGTCTTGACGGCCTTCAGGATCGCCGGGGCGCGAACGTTGCTGCCGATGAGGTGGATGTTCGGGCACTCGGCGGCGGTCTCGATCATCGCGTCGCACAGGTCGGGCACGGCCACGCCGCCCATGTGGACGGCCAGGATCTGAACCTCGCCGAACCGCCGGGCGATCCTGCCCAGCCGGAACGGGTGCGTGTGCTCGCATGCGTCGGCGCCGATGTGGAACGCCAGCAGCTTCCCCGTTGCGGCGATCGCCTCGATCACGGGCATCGAAAGCTCCTGCGAGTCGATGTAGAAGCTGTTCTGCGCGCCGTTGAGCTTCACGCCGTACAGGCCGTACTCCTCGACGCATCTGCGGGCCTCGTCCCGGGCGGCTTCGACGCCGAGGTTCGGGTCGGCCCAGCCGAAGCCCAGAATGCGGTCCGGGTGGGCCCTCATCGCCTCATGCACGTAGGCGTTGCCCGGCGCTACGTCGCGCAGGTACGGCGGCTGGAGCCAGGCGACGGCCTTGTCCACGCCGGCGCGGTCCATGCGCCGCAGCAGCTCGTCGCAGCCGATGCTGATACGCCCCTCGGGCGTGGGCGAGATGTGACAGTCCGCGTCGATAATCATGGCGACGGGGCTCCTTGGCACCGCGCGCAGCGTATCACTCCTCGCGCGGCGCGCCAAGCGGAAGCAAGCGGTCCACGCGGAACACGTCGTCGGGGGGATCCTCGCGGCGGATCAGGCTGACGGCCGTCGCGCGAAAGCGGATCGGCCGCCAATCCGCCTGAAGTGTCGCGATCAGCCGGTCGAGCCGCCGCCGGTCGCGGACCTGGCCGACGCTCAGGTGCGGCACAAAGCCCACCGCGTGGCGGCGGACGTGGTCGCAGTCCGGCGCCGTTAGCCACAGGGCCTCGTGAAGCTCGACGAGCTCTCCCGCGGGTTCGGGCGAAAGCCACATCGTGAAGCCTCGCCGGCCGTGAGAGAACCAGCGGAGCTCCCCGAGCGAGACCTCGAACGGCTCGACGCTGCGGCAGGCCTCCGCCAGAGCCCCCGCAGCCGCGTCGAACTCCTCGTGCGGCCGAAAGGGATACAGCAGCGTCACGTGCGGCATCCACCGCCGCACCTGCCGGTCGTGCTCCCGCCGAATCGCCTGGATGGGCTGCCAGACATCCTCCGGCGGGATGAGCACGACGGCCGTCCTGTGCGTCCTGGAGGGCATGGCCTTCCTCACGTCGCCGTGCGATCTCACCTCGCGATGAGCTGCTCCCAGGGGACGGCGGCGATGCTATCGGCCCATTCGGCGTGGAGGGCGGCGAGCTGCTTGACCTTGTCACCTTTTGCGGCGGCGAGGTCGTTCAGCTCGGTGCGGTCGGCGACCATGTCGTAGAGCTCCCACGGGCCGGTGACGCGGTCCCACTTGGCGACGAGCTTCCACCGCCCGTCGCGGACGGCGAGATTGCCCTCGTGCTCCCAGAAGAGGATTCGCCCGCCGCGGTCCTCTTCGCCACGGATGAAGGGCATCATGCTGCGGCCCTCGACGGGCGTGACCGCCCGGCCGGCGTACTGCTCGGGGTACTCCACGCCGGCGGCGTCGAGGCAGGTGGGCAGGACGTCGATGACGTGGCTGACGGCGTGGGAGATCCCGCCGGGCTGGCCCACACCGGGGAAGCGCACGATCAGCGGCGTGGCGATGCCGCCCTCGTGCACCCAGTGCTTGAACAGGCGGAACGGCGTGTTCGAGGCGTTGGCCCAGGGGACGGTGTAGCTCTGGTACGTGTCGGCCGGGCCGGGCGGCAGGCCGGGAATGTTGCCCATCCGCATCGGCTGCCCGTCGGGCCGGCCGGTGTTCAGCCGGTCCATCCACCGGCTGGCCGGATCGAGGAACTCGTGGCACCCGCCGTTGTCGGAGAGGAACATGACCATCGTGTCGTCGGCGATGCCGAGCTCGTCGAGCTCATCGAGGATTCGCCCGACGCCGGCGTCCATGCGGTCGAGCTGGGCGGCGTAGACGGCCATGCGGGCGTCCTCGATGTCCTTGTCGGCCACGTCCTCCCACGGCGGGGCCTTCTCGTCGCGCCGGGAGATCGGCCACTTCGGATCGAGCAGGCCCGAGCCCTTGAGCCGCTCGTGGCGCGCCGTTCGGACGGCGTCCCAGCCGCCGGCGTACTTGCCGCGGTACCTCTCGATGTCCTCGGGCAGCGCGTGAAGCGGCCAGTGGGGTGCGGTGTAGGCCACGTAAAGGAAGAAGGGCTCCCCGCGCCCGTGCGCCCGGCCGATCATCGCCGCGGCGTTGTCGCTGATGGCGTCGGTGAAGTAGAAGCCCTCGCCCTCGGGCTTGACCCACGTGTCGTTGTGGATGACCGTGGGCGGGGCGAAGTAGCTGCCGGCCCCGGAGAGCATGCCGTAGTACTCGTCGAAGCCTCGTGTGACGGGGGTGGGGTGCGTGGCGTCTCCGGGCGCCCACGTTTCCGGCCGACAGACGTTGTACGGCCCGCCGCAGTGCCACTTGCCCGACATGTACGTCTGATAGCCGCCGGCCTTGAGCGCCTCGGCGATGGTGATGCAGGAGTCGTTGAGGTAGCCCTGGTAGGCCGGCGTTCCCAGGTCCTTCGTCATCCCGCCGACGCCCGCCTGGTGGGGGTACAGCCCGGTGAGGATCGACGCCCGCGTCGGGCAGCACCGCGCCGTGTTGTACATCTGCGAGAACACGACGCCGCCTCGCGCGAGGCGATCGACGTTCGGCGTGCGAATCTCCGAGCCGTAGCAGCCGATGTCCGAAAACCCCATGTCATCGACCATGATGAGAATGATGTTGGGCCGGCGGCGGGTGGCCTCGTCCGGAGGTGCTTGGGGCATGATCTTGCGTGCCTCTCCTGGTATGCGGTGAGCTCCCCGGCGGTCAGTTTCGCTCGTTGGCTGCCTTGGTGACCTTCTCGGCCCACCAGTCCTTCCAGCCCTGGATGACCTTCCGCCTGGTTTCCTCGTCGGCCTTGGGGTCGTAGGGGGCCTTCCGGTCGGTGAGTTGGCCGAGCGCGTCGGCGATGCTCTTGCGGGCGTGCTCGCCCGGCGCCTGGAGCGAGCGGACGAGGGCGGCGATGAGCGGCGCGCTCGGCCGGTTCATCGCGCCCAAGGCCTTGGCGGCGGCGGATCGCACCCGCTCGTTCTCGTCGGCCAGCAGCGCGGTCAGGCGCGAGACGTTG
Organism: uncultured Planctomycetaceae bacterium; assembly: GCA_964427875.1. GTDB lineage: Bacteria > Planctomycetota > Phycisphaerae > SM23-33 > SM23-33 > CAYRVX01. Next base: position 35,798 of record CAYRVX010000009.1, on the reverse strand, counting down.
AAGTCGCTCGCCCGGCCTTTGAGGGCCGCGGCGAAGGTCGCGCGGGCGCGGGGGTCGGCGCTCTCGAAGCTGACGGCCAGCAGCTCCTCCGGGACGCGCTTCCGAAATACCATGAAGCCCAGCAGCGTGTAGGAGACGGTGGAGGTGCTCTTCTCCCTGGAGATCTTGTCGATGATGGCCGCGTCGAGCTTGGCGCTGTGCTGCTTCGGCCCGTGGTAGCCCACCACGCTTCGCACGCCGCCGGACGGATCGTCGAGCAGGCGGATCAGCTCGGCGGCCGAGGCCTCGCAGCGGATGTCGGCCAGGGCCGTTGCCAGCCAAAGCCGGGAGTAGCCCGGCCGCCTGCGCTGCCGAACGCCCTCGATCAGGTAGGGCACGATCGGCGCTCCTATCCCCACGGCCTGGCCGTGCGCATTCATGGCGGCCCACGCGTCCTTGTCGAACTTCTTGAGGAGGCGGGCGGCGAATTCCCTCTGCGCGTCGGGCGAAAGTTTGGAGAAGTCCGGCGGGGCGATCTCCAGCTCGATCACGTTGGAGCTGAGCAGCAGGGGGCTTTCGTTGGGGCGGGGGACGTACAGCATGAACCGCGCCCTGGCGCTGCCGGGCGAGAGCTTGTCGGCGAGCTTGCCGTCCGCCGCCGGAAGGGCCGCGCCGCTCTCGGGCTTCAGGTAGGCGGTGTAAACCGCCCGACGCTTGTCGTAGGAATATGCGTTCAGGGCCGAGAGGTCCGTCGGTTTGAGGCGGATCGTCCCGCCGCCGGGCAGTTCGCCCGGCCACTTGCCCGGAGCCAGCTCCGCCGCGGGAAAGACCTTCCCGGTAACGTACGCGTTGTCGCGGCTGTAGAGGAGCAGCAGCCAGCCGAAGACGTCCTTGGCGGCCGGCAGGGCCACCGCGGCCGATCCGACGTTCCGCACGGCCACGTGGGCCTCGAACTTCCCGCCGGTGCGGATCGGCCCCGGCACGGACAGGGATATCTGCACTCCGGCCTTGCTCGTGCCCCACTGCGGCGGGGCCGGTCGGGTCTCGGGCGCCGCGGCGGCGGCGGTGGAGACCCATGCGAGCGAGATACAGAAGACAGAGAGACACTGCCTTTCCATTGAGAGGATCATGGTTCGCATCGTAACGGCGCCGGGACGGGATTACAAGAAGGCGCGCGGGGCGACTCGAAGACTCGAAGACGCGAAGGCGCGCGGGGCAAGCCCCGCCGCTAAACGGGGGAGACGTCGTCAGGCGCCGCTGAGGTCGGTCTCGCGGAGCGTTTAGCGGGCGAGCCCTGCCTGCCGGCAGGCAGGTTGCTCGCCGCGTTTCTTCCCGCGGGAGGACGCACCCGAACCCCAACGTCCCGCCAACGCCATCACAGCGGCGTAACAAAGCTCCAGCGCTGCCTCGGGTTTCCCTCCCTGATCGGATTGGCCTCCACGTACCGCACGGCGTTTCGCAGGTGCTTGGGATCGTCCAGGTACACGTTCCATCCCCGCCGCGCCCAGGGAGAAGGGAGGGTGCCGTCGCCTCGTGCATGCTCCGTCAGTGGATGCAGGCCCTCGGCCGTCAGGTGCTGCGTCGCCCTCGCCTTGAGGTGTCCGACGATCCGCTGAATACTGCGCCGGTGGCGGGCGATCACCAGATGCACGTGCTCCGGCAGGACCGAGCATGCGTGGACGACGTAGTTCGCTTCGCCCACGGCCTCGGCGAAGCCCCGGCCGACCGCGCGGGCCTGGGGGCCGGTGAAGGCGACCGGGGGATAGCGCAAGCTCCGCTTCGCGCGGAGACGGAGGGCGACGTCGTGCTCGGCGCGTGCCACCGACCGCCTGAGATCAACCTTCGTTGCCTTGCCGAAGCGGAAGAGCTCCCAACTGCGGACGAAGTCCGACCAGGATCCGCGGGGGTCGTTGGGGAGCCAGAACCCGTACGCGCTGAAGATGGAATGGTAGGCGAGGATCATCGTTGGCATCGTAATCGCGCCGCGGGGGGATTACAAGGAAGGCGCGCGGGGCGACTCGAAGACTCGAAGACGCGCGGGGCAAGCCCCGCCGCTAAACGGGGGAGACGTCGTCAGGCGCCGCTGAGGTCGGTCTCGCGGAGCGTTTAGCGGGCGAGCCCTGCCTGCCGGCAGGCAGGTTGCTCGCCGCGTTCTTCCGGGGCGAACCGTTCGCCTGAAAAAGGCGAGTTCCCCGCCGTTGCCCGTCTCCCGTGACCGTGGTTCAATCCAGTAGCTTCACCTCGCCGCACGGGACGAGCGTCCTGGGAAAGGCGTGCCAATGAGAGCGTCCGGTCGATCAATGGAAGCCCTGACCTCGAAGATGACCTGCATCCTCCTGGCGGCCTGCGTCGCGGGGCCCGCGGCGGGGGCCGACTGGCCGCAGTGGCGCGGGCCGAACCGCGACGACGTTGCGCTGGAAAGCTCCGGCCACCCCGGCGGCTGGCCGCCCGTGAAGCTCTGGGAGAGGAACGTCGGCAAGGGGTGCACGTCGGCGATCATCGTGGGCGGGCGGCTGTACGTGATGGGCTGGCATGCCCGCGGGGGCAGGCGCGGCCCCGGCGGCACGGACACGCTGTACTGTTTCGACGCGGCCGGCGGCAGGGAGATCTGGAAGCAGACGTATCCCTGCCGGTACCAGGGCCGACTGCGCACGGGCGATACGGGCGCCTACGGCGGGCCGTCGTCCACCCCGACGTTCGACAAGGAGACGGGCCGGCTCTACACGCTGAGCATCGACGGGGACCTGCGCTGCTGGGACACCGGCAACGGCGGGCGGCTCGTCTGGGCCAAGAACTTCCACGAAGTCTGCAAGATCCGCCAGCGCCCGGACGCCGGGGCGGGAAGGCGCGACTACGGGCACACCTCCGCGCCGCTGATCCACGGGGACCTGGTGATCGTCGAGGTGGCCAGCAGCGACGGGACGGTGATGGCGTTCGAGAAGAAGACCGGCCGGCGGCGGTGGGCCTCGGAGTTTCGCGAGCCGGGCGGGCACACCGGCGGGCCCCTGCTCATGAAGGTGGGCGGCATCGACTGCATCGCCAACCTGGCCTTGTTCAGGCTCGTCGTCATGCGGGCCGATGAGGGCAACGAAGGCAAGACCGTCGCGACGTTCCACTGGCAGACGGACTTCGCAAACAACATCCCCACGCCGGCCGTCGCGGGCAGCCGCGTCGTGCTCACGTCGGACTACAACGTCAGCAGGACCGGCCTGATCGAGATCTCGATGAACGGGGCCCGGCAGAAGTGGACCACGCGCCAGCACTCGAAGGTGTGCAGCCCGGTGATCCACGGGGACCGGATCATCACGGTGGACGGGGCGGTCAAGTGCCTGGACCTCGCCACGGCCCGGACCCTCTGGCGGGGGGGAAGCTTCTCCCACGGCTCGTGCCTCGTCACCAGCGACCAGAAGGTGATCGTCTGGGGCAACGGCAAGCTGGTGCTCATCGACGCCCGCCCGAGCCAGGGGCGGTACACGGAGCTGGGCCGCGTCGAGCGGATCTGTCGCGGCACGTGCTATCCGCACGTGTGCCTCTCCGACGGGCTGATCTGCTGCAAGGACCGCGACGGGCACATGGTCGTGCTGTCCGTTCGCCCTGGCGGCCGCACCGCGGCGGCCCGGACGTATAAGCCCGCCGGGCCCGTCAGGGGCAGCTCCGAGACGGACAAGCTCCACGACGCCCCCGCCCCGAAGATGACCGGCGCCTGGCCGGGCAACCGCGATGCGCTGGCCTTCTTGTGGCCGCGCGCGGGTTCGACCAACCAGATAACCGGTCCCAAGGGCACGGTAGTCTTCAACTGCCGCGTGCGGCCGCGAGGTAAAGCCAAGATGAGCCCGAATGGCGCCATGGACGTGACCGGCGGGGCGATGATCGCCCAGGGGGCCGATGAGCCGCTGCTGAGCGCCTGCCGCAAGAGCCACCAACTGAGCATCGAGGCGAGGATCACGCCCGCGAACGTCCGCCAGGGCGGGCCGGCGCGGATCGTCTCGTTCTCCACCGACGCGTACCACCGCAACTTCACGATCGGCCAGGAGCGAGACCGGCTCATCCTGCGCCTGCGAACGCCGCGGACCGGCGAGAACGGCATGCGCCCGGAGAGCACGCTCTGTAAGCTCGAGGCCGGCAAGACGCACCACGTGATCGTCAGCTACTCTCCGGGGCGGCTGGTGTGCTACCTCAACGGCCGGCGCGTCCTCGACGCCGGCGCGGTCCGCGGGGACTTCAGCAACTGGTCCGCCCAGCACCTGCTGTTCGGCGACGAGTGGCGAGACAGCCGCGACTGGGCCGGCACGCTCGATCACGTCGCCATCCACAGCCGAGTCATCTGCGCCAAGGAAGCGGCCGAACGCCACAAGCTCGCGGGCAAGCCGCGCTGAGCCTCCCAGCGCCGCATACAGGCTATTAGGATTATCCCAAGTATTATCAATTTGTGCGTTGACTCCTGTGGGCCTCGGTGATACACTGAAAGTGTGAGAGGAGCCTGAAACTGCTTGTTAAAGGTAAGCCCTGAGCCTTGGTGAGGCCGGAGTATCAGCCGAGGCACGCTGATCCGCCGCAGCAGACGATACCGCACGTCGAGTCGCTGGAGAACCTCAGCCGGCGAAGCGCCCTTTGCCAGCCGGGCCTTGCCGCCCTGCGCGCTTCTTCGGCGCGCAAAAGCCGTTGACACGTCAGCCCGCTGTGCCTACACTCCCATCCCCTGTTGTTCCCTGTAAACCCAGACATGCGGAGTGAAACTCGATGGCCAAGACAAAGAAGTACGTGTATTTCTTCGGCGGCGGCAAGGCCGAGGGCCGGGCCGCCATGAAGGAGCTGCTGGGCGGCAAGGGCGCCAACCTCGCGGAGATGAGCGCCCTGGGCATCCCCGTGCCCCCGGGGTTCACCATCACCACCGAAACGTGCGACGCGTTCTACAGGCTCGGGCGCAAGTACCCCAGGGAGATCGCCCCGCAGATCGACGCGAACATCAGGAAGCTGGAGAAGCTCACGGGCAAGACGTTCGGCCGCGGACCCAACCCCCTGCTCATGTCAGTTCGCTCCGGGGCGGCCGTCTCCATGCCCGGCATGATGGACACCGTCCTGAACCTCGGCCTCAACGACGAGACGCTCCGGGCGATGATCGACCTGACCGGCAACGAGCGGTTCGTCTGGGACGCGTATCGACGCCTGGTGCAGATGTTCGGCGACGTGGTCCTCGGCATGGAGCACGAGGACTTCGAGCACGCGCTGGAGAAGGTCAAGAAGGCCAGGAAGGTCAAGCTGGACACCGACCTCGACGTGGACGGGCTCAAGGCCGTCATCGACGGGTACGCGAAGGTCTATAAGAAGTCCAGGAAGCGCTTCCCGCAGGACGCCCGCCAGCAGCTCCAGGAGGCCATCGACGCGGTGTTCGGCTCGTGGAACAACCCGCGGGCGATCAAGTACCGCCAGTTGAACGACATTCGCGGCCTGCTCGGCACGGCCGTCAACGTCCAGACCATGGTCTTCGGGAACATGGGCGCCACTTCCGGCACGGGCGTGGCGTTCACGCGCGACCCGGCCACCGGGGCGAACGTCTTCTACGGCGAGTACCTGATGAACGCCCAGGGCGAGGACGTGGTGGCCGGCATCCGCACGCCCCAGCCCATCGCGACGCTCGCCAAGGTGGACCGCAAGTGCTACAGGCAGCTCGTGGCCATTCGCAAGCAGCTCGAGGACCACTACCGCGACATGCAGGACGTGGAGTTCACGATCGAGCAGGGCGAGCTGTTCATGCTCCAGACGCGGACGGGCAAGCGGACGGCCGCCGCGGCCGTCAAGTGCGCCGTGGACATGATGAGGAAAGGCCTGATCACGGAGAAGGAAGCCGTCTGCCGCGTCGAGGCCATGGCGCTGGACCAGTTGCTGCACCCGACCTTCGACGCCAGGAGCGAGAAGGCCGCCCCGATGATCGCCAGGGGCCTTCCCGCCAGCCCCGGCGCGGCCACGGGGCAGATCGTCTTCAACGCCCGTGAGGCCGAGGAATGGCACGACGTCGGCAAGCGCGTCATCCTCGTCCGCATCGAGACGAGCCCCGAGGACATCGGCGGAATGGACGCGGCAAAGGGCATCCTCACCAGCCGCGGCGGCATGACCAGCCACGCCGCCGTCGTCGCGCGAGGCATGGGCAAGTGCTGCGTCGCCGGCTGCGAGGACGCCGCTATCGACTACAAGAAGAAGACCCTCACCGCCGGAGGCAAGACGCTGAGGGAAGGCGACTGGATCAGCCTCAACGGCTCCATCGGCGCCGTGTACGCCGGCCAGATCAAGACCGTCGATCCGGAGCTCACCGGGCCGTTCGGCACGATCATGAAGCTCGCCGACAAGCACCGCACGCTCGGCGTCCGCACCAACGCGGACACGCCGCACGACACGGCCGTGGCCGTCCGGTTCGGCGCCGAGGGCATCGGCCTGACCCGAACCGAGCACATGTTCTTCGAGGGCAAGCGCATCGTCTCCATGCGGAAGATGATCCTCGCCGACGACGAGGCCGGACGCCGAAAGGCCCTCAAGGAGCTCCTGCCACTCCAGCGAAAGGACTTCATCGGCATCTTCAAGGCCCTGAAGGGCCGCCCGGCCACCATCCGCTTCCTCGACCCGCCGCTGCACGAGTTCGTGCCGCACGATGCAGCCGGGCAGGCCGAAATGGCAAAGGCCATGGGCGTCTCGCCCCGAAAGATCAAGGAGAAGGTCGAGAGCCTCCACGAGTTCAACCCGATGCTCGGACATCGCGGCTGCCGGCTGGGCATCTACTATCCCGAGATCACCGCCGTCCAGGCCCGCGCGATCATCGAGGCGGCCTACGCCGTCCGCGGGGCCAAGCCGGAGATCATGATCCCACTGGTGGGCAACGTCAAGGAGCTGGCCCACCAGAAGCAGATCGTCCTGGACGTCTACGACGAGATCGCCGCCAAGAAAGGCCGCAGGCTGGCGTACCTGAAGATCGGCACGATGATCGAGGTGCCCCGCGGCGCCCTGACCGCCGACGAGGTCGCCGAGGAGGCCGAGTTCTTCAGCTTCGGCACCAACGACCTGACGCAGATGGGCTGCGGGTTCAGCCGCGACGACGCCGGGCGGTTCCTCAAGCAGTACGTCGAGCTGGGCATCTACGACCACGACCCGTTCCAGGTGCTCGACCGCCGCGGCGTCGGCGAGCTGGTTCGCATCGCCGTCGAGAAGGGCCGGGCCACACGCCCGGACCTCAAGATAGGCATCTGCGGCGAGCACGGCGGCGAGCCCAGCAGCGTCGAGTTCTGCCACATGGTCGGCCTGGACTACGTCTCCTGCTCGCCCTACCGCGTCCCCGTCGCCCGCCTCGCCGCCGCCCAGGCCGCGATCAACCACCCGAAGAAGAAGGGCAAGAGGAAGTAGATCCCCTTCACAAAGCACAGCATCAGGAGACTCAGCAGGCGGGCTGGCAAGGCAACGCCAGCCCGCTTGGTCCGCCTGGGGCCTATCGGGCCACGAAGGCGGCCTGCACCACTGCTCCGAGAAAGGGCCGAAAAAAGCTTGGACTTCAGTGTCACCGAGAGACGATACTGTAGCAGTGCCCTATCATATCCCTAACAGAGCCGGGCTGAAAGGGAACTGTCATGGACCTGTCTCAGATCGCAACGAAGCTGGCGTTCGATGCCATCGGCCTTCGTGTCAAGATGGGGTCGTTCAACGATCGGCTGATCGTCCAGAAGGCCACTTACCTGTGTCAGGCTGCCGGAGTCCAGCTGGGTTACATGTTCCGGTGGTACCTACGCGGTCCGTATTCGCCTGGTTTGACGAAGGACGTATTCGTCTTTGCCGATGAGGGATCAGCGGGATCGGATGACTGCGACGACTGGGAGCTGGACGAGCGCTCAAGAAGCAGGCTCGCGAAGCTCAAGGATCTCTTCATCGAGGATGAGGACCGAGACGTCGTGGCGCGAAGGTTGGAGCTGTTGGCGTCCGTGCATTTCGTGGTGGACCACGGCCGAGCCTCCGAGCAAGACCGGGACAGCATTGCCGAGACGCTGAAGCGCTTTGGGAAGGATTTCACGCCCGACGAGATCGGGGAGGCACTGGGGAAGCTCCGCGAGCATGAACTCCTCGGGCAGCAATGATCGCGACACCATCGTCGTCGACGGGATCCATGGGGCGATCCGCCTGAGTGATCTGGAACGCCGCGTCATCGACACCGGTTCGTTCCAGCGGCTCCGGCACCTCAAGCAACTCCAGATGGGGCATGTGACATATCCCAACGCGACCCACACCAGGTTTGCCCACTGCCTCGGAACGCTCGCGATCATGCAACGCGTGCTTGCCGTGGCAGATCTCCCTTCGTTGACGCCTGAGGAGAAGGCCGATCTGCGCCTCGCGGCTCTGTTGCACGACGTCGGCCATTACCCGTACAGTCACCTCATGGAGAGGGTCGAGGACGCCCGGCTTGCGGAGGAGTTCGTTGGGCAGGAGGGAAGGAGGACACTGGACAGGAGCCGGCCCCCGTATCCCAACCACGATACCGTGGGGAGATACATCGTTACGGGACAGCAGGACCTGCTTGAGGCAATAGGATCACCTGATAGAGCTGAACGCGTGGCCGATATCTTCACACGAACGCACGTCACAGGCGCGGACGTTCAACTGAGCAAGCTCATACACAGCAGCCTCGACCTGGACAGGCTGGATTACCTGCTTCGCGACTCACAGTCGGCGGGCGTTCCCTACGGGAACATCGACATCAACTACCTCCTGAACAGCTTGAGGATCAGCGGCAGCGGAATGCTTGGCGTTGCTGAGAAGGCCCTCCCGGCCGCCGAGCACTGCCTCTTCGCGCGTTTCTTCATGCATCAGACGGTCTACTACCATAAGACCACGTTTGGCCTGGAGGAAGCGTGTCGCCAACTGCTCAAGCGACTTCGTAGCGCCCGTGCACTCGGCATCCCTGAGGACGGGAGGGCTATCAGGAAACTCGTCGAGTCCGATAAGCTCAGGACGTTTACAGACGCTTACGTCGACGAGATCGTACGCAAGGCAGCATTGGGCGAAGGGCTGGAAGCTGCTTCGGCCGTGGAGCAACAGGTCATTCAGGTGCTGGCTCGGGCAATCCTGCGTCGCACGCCGCCCAAGCTGCTTCGGGAAGTGAGTGTGCTCAAGACCCGAGGCGACCAGGCTCACGCAGGCACGATCTTCTTCAACAACTGCAAGCATCAGTTGCCGAGCCTTGCAGGGGCCTCGGGCATACCGCTCGGGCAGTTCCTCATCTGCCAAACACGGCCGTTGACGCTGGAGGAGCGTGGTGGGCGCATGACGGCCGAGGAGGCTCGCGGCATGGGGCCCGAGAAGGAAGATGAATTGATCAAGGTATTCCAGGGGGACGATCCCGAGCCCAAGTCGCTCGTGGACATCGAGAACACATTCGCCAGCGTCTGTGCTGATCGCTTCTATCAGGCCTATCGTCTGTATGTGGTCTACGAGGGCGACGACCGAGAAGCCAAAATGGAAGAGCTTCAGACCCACACCGAGCCATGGACGCGGGCGGAGTAGGAACTGCTGCATAGGCCATGACCAAGACGCGCATCGCGTCGGGGGGCAATGGCATGGGGTCATCGTCAAGCGGGGGGCCTCCTGGCGAACATAGGTAGCAGCCGCTGTGACGGGAGACGGGCACTTGGCCCCCTTACTCCCCACTGCCCGTTTCCATTCGCAACGGTGTTGGGTATAGTGAAGGGGTCAACAGGTCCGGGTAGTCGGTTCACACGGAGAGAACCATGAGACGGTTCGGGTTGCGAAGGGTTCTGGTCGTTGCGGGCTGCCTGCTGCTTGCGGCGGGCGAGGGCGTTGGGGGCGAGGAGAAGGGCCGACCCGCGGCGTCGCGGCCGGCGGCGGAGAAGGGCTTCCGGGCGATCTTCGACGGCAAGACCTTCAAGGGCTGGGAGGGGAACATGGAGTGGTTCCGGATCGAGGACGGGGCCATCGTCGGTGGCCACCTCGACAAGAGGGTCCCGAGGAACGAGTTCCTCTGCGCGAGGAAGAAGTACGGCGACTTCGAGCTGCGGCTGAAGGTCAAGCTCGCAAGGAAGGGCGGCAATGCGGGCATCCAGATCCGCTCGCAGCGCATCCCCAACCACCACGAGATGCGCGGCTACCAGGCCGACGTCGGCGGGAACTGGTGGGGAAAGCTCTACGACGAGTCGCGCCGGCGGAAGGTCCTTGCCGGGCCGGCCGGTAAGCTCCAGGCCAAGCTCGTCAAGTTCGAGGAATGGAACGACTACGTCATCCGCTGCCAGGGCCCCCGCATCCAGCTCTGGCTGAACGGTAAGAAGACCGTCGACTACGTGGAGAAGGACCCCAAGGTCCTGAAGACGGAGCTGGCCCGGAGGGGCCTCATCGGCCTCCAGATCCACGGCGGCCCGGCCAACGAGGCCTGGTACAAGGACATCCGGATCAAGGAGCTGAAGCCCGCCGGGACGAAGCCCGCCCGCCCGGCCGGCAAGTAAACGGAAACTCACGCCTCCGGCGAGACGATCGCGCTGTCGATGCCGAGGCAGTCGGCGACCTTTGCGATGGTCCCGGCGTGGTGGCCGACGCCGAGCGCGAAGTGGTGCGTCGGGCCCTCGGCCAGCCAGCGCTTCAGGAACGTCACCGGGTCCGGGCGGAAGAAGCCGCGAGTATTGGTGTTGCCCGTCGGCGGGATCGGACCCCGGACGCTCTGCCCCTCGGCGAGCACGAACTTGAACCGCCCGTCGAACGTCTGGCCGATGCTGAGCATCGTGATCGGCCCGGCCTTGAGCTGGAACTCGACCGACGCGCCGCTGCCCGGCTTGCCGTGGTACTTGACGAGGCTGCGGAGCTTCGGGCGCCCGTCGGCGACGTTCAGGTGGTGCGGGCCGTCGTGACCCACCATGATGAAGCCCTCGTTGAAGTCCACGGGGTGCAGTTCGGCGAAGCTCCCGCCGATCTCCAGGCGGTCCATGATCAGCATGGCGAGGCAGGTCTTGAGGTCCAGCTCGCCGCACATGGGGAACCCGCCCGCCGTCAGCAGCGAGTTGCCCACGATGAAGTTCGCCACCATCCGCCGGACCTCGGAGTCCGGCTGGCCCTCGTAGTAGTACGCCAGCCCGTCGAGCCGGCGGGCGTCGACGAACCTCTCCAGGGCCACCGCGACCCGGGCGGCTGCGGTCAGGTCCTCGGCCGTGAGCTTGCGGGTGATCGGGTCGCTCTGAGGGTCGGGCGTCTCGAAGAACTCGAGGACCTGTTGCCTCTTCGCGTCGGCGTCGGCATCCGTCACGGCAGGCAGCAGGGCGAGGACCTCGTCCGGCTCGGTCTGGACCGCGTGCACGCCGAAGTGCGCCGTCAGGGCGGTCGGATCGGTGTGCATGTCGAGCATGGCCTCCAGGACGTGGCCCATCTGGCCGATCCGCGCGCCGTTCAGGTCGTGCAGGACGTGGGCGATGCGGCACCATTCGGCGATCTGGGCCCACGCGGCCTCGTCGCCCAGCGTGCCGATCACCACCGGGGGGCAGCGCTTGCCCATCCGCACCGCCACGCCCGTGAACTCCGGGAGCGAGCAGATGTTGTCGTTGGCCAACTGCATGTAGGTGCTCGCGCTGGGGTAGTCCATGGCCGCCATCGGCTGGAGTGCGACGAGCACGATGGGCGCGTCGATCCGGCGGCAGACGATCCCCCACGTGCTGCTCGGGGCGTAGGTGAGCATGTCGCAGAAGACCAGGTCGAGCCCGGCGGCCTCCATCCGCCTCGTCGCCTCGTACGCCCCGGCTGCGTCGTCCAGAAGGCCGAAGCTCATCACCTCGCACTCCTGACCCGCCAGGCGCTGCTCGAAGGCCCGCAGGTGGCCCAGCAGCTCGTCCCTGAGGCCGGGGAACTGGTCCCAGTACGTCGCGTGCCCCACGCCGAATACGCCGATCCTCGCCGTCAGGGGCCTGCGTCGCTCGATCTTCATTGCGTGCTCCCTTCTACCGAATGATGCGGACCTCTGGGGCCGCGCCCGGGCCGAACGGCACGAAGAAGTAGTCGTCCGTCCAGGCGTCGGTCTCGCGCCGGCGGTGCTCCCACCACCGGTCGTCCCCGCGCCGCGTCGCCGGACACCACCGCCCGGAGAAGGCCATCTCGCCCCAGACGTTGTCCGGCTCGCCGGACGGGCGATGGTGCGGCCCGAGGAGGTTCCGCAGGGTGTTGGTCAGCTCGATCTCGATGTCGTTGGGGCCCCGGCGGACAAACGGCGTGATCTCCGCGACGTACGGCGGCCACGCGATCGTCTGCGGCTGGCCCGCGTTGACGCGGACCTTCGCCACGCAGGCATGGAGTTGTGGCAGTGCGAGCACCGCCCGATGGCGGCAGTCGTCGCCCGTCAGGTCCACGGAGCCGGTCAGGCCTAGCCGGCCTGCATAGAACGGGTAGCCGTCGGCCAGGAGATCGCCGCCGGAGAGGTCCCGCTCGCGTGTGAGGACGAAGCGGGGCTCGTAGCGCGCGCACGCAGGCCGCCGCGGGCGCGGGGAGATGCGACCCGTGACGGCGAAGCCGCCGATGAGGTAGACGTTCTCGAGCTCCACGCCCGGGAGATTCTGGAACCGTCCCCCGTGGGGGATCGTGGGCTTGGCGAGCGGCTGGAAGTCGCGGGCGATCTCGACGATGTTCTCGCCCACCCGCGCCGCGGCGGCAATATCGATCGGGAGCAAAGACCGGTCCACGTAGTGCTCCAGGCCGGCGTAGCGGACCTCGCGGCCGTTGACGGTGATGCGGCAGGCGTCGGGCTGCTCCACGACGAGGCGGAGGTCCTGCGGGACCAGATCGGCCTGGAACGTGAACTGAAGGGCGACGGGCCCGCGGTAGTCCTGCTCGGTGAGCAGCTCCTGGGCGGCGATGACGGGGATCGGCGCGGTGAAGGCGCCGCCGGGCCTGCTCAGGCGGCAGAAGTCGAGCGTCCAGGCATTCGGCGCGTGCCGCCGGATGCGCCACGGGCCGGCCAGCGGGATCGAGCGGACGGGCCGGTCGGTGTGCCGCGCCGTCTCGACGACCGGCTCGTCCTGGCGAAGCACGATCAGGCGCGAGCCCGCCGGGGCGAACGACAGCGTGGTGACGACCCCGTCGCCGTCCGCGCGCTGCGCGACCGGCCGGACCTCGCCGCCGGCCGGATCCCACTCCTCCAGCCGGCCGGCGGGGCGGAGACGCAGCTCGATCTCCGCGGCGGCGTCGGGCGATACGTTCGCCAGGAAGACGATACGCCCGCCTGGGATGCTCCGCTCGTGCAGCCAGACGTCCTCGCAGGGGCCTTCCAGGCCGCGGACCTCGATGGCCGGCGGGACGGCCTCCGCCAGGGCCGCGGCAAGGGCGCCGGGCTCGTTGGCGACCTTGCGGACGCGCCGGTTGAGCTCCTCTATGCGCTCGTCCTCGATGCCGTCGATCCGCGTGGGCAGGTCGCCGACGGACAGGACCGGCCCGCCGCGGTCGAGCCAGGCGCCCAGCAGCTCGACGGTGCTCTCTCGCAGCGAGATCACCGATGGCAGGATCACCGCCCGATACGTCATCTCGCCGACGCCGAGGCGCCCGGCCGCGACCGATCCCATCCGGGCGAGCAGGCCCTCGTCGCCGTACTCGAAGCCCCGGTGGACCTTCATGAGGTCCTCGCTCAACGCCGCGAGGCTGGCGTTCAGTCCGGCGATCTCGTCGGGGACGCGATCGGGGCGGGCGAACTCGTACGCCGGCGGATCGAACACGCAGTAGGCCGACTCGATCGGGTGGATGACCAGCACGTCGGCCTGGAACGCCCCCTGCCGCAGCGCGTAGCTCAGGCGGGCGAAGTAGTCCGCGACGATGCGGTTGTCCGGCCACCACGGCTGCTGGGCCGAAAGGTGCGGCGGGTAGATGCGCTTCCGCCGCCCGCGAAGTGAGTAGAACGAGCCGTGCAGGCACCGGAAGCTGATGCCCGCGACGGCGAGGAAGTCGCCGATCCGCTTGCGGTCGCGGAAGCTGAGCCCCTGGCTGCTGACGCCGTACATCTCCGCCAGGGCCGCCTGGCTGCCCGTCTGGTTAGCCACGCTGGAGCACTGCTTGGGGGTGATGAGGAACCGCGGGCCGGCGAAGTCCCACGTCGCCCCGTGCGTCCACGTCATCGACCGCGTGAGGTGATCGATCCCCGGAATGTGCATGCGGGCATAGGCGGGCATGGCCGAGCCCGTCCAGGCAACCTGCGAGAACAGCGTGTCCTCGCCCATCAGGTGGCCGGCGAACTTCAGGCCGTGGGCCTCGCACCACGCGGAGACCTCCGCGAAGTAGCCCTCCAGGAACATCTCCACGACCGTCCGCCAGTACCGCTGGCGGACCCTTCGGAAGTCGCCCACGCGGGCGAACAGCGCGGGCACGTGGGGGGCGATCTCCTCGCCCCAGCGCCGCCGGTAGAGCCCGGCCAGCCGGTCGCTCCACGGCAGCATCGGCGGCAGGAAGCTCGGCTCGTCGACCCAGACGGCTTGGACCGTCCGGCCGAGGGCGTCGGCGAATCGCTGCCCGTACGTCCGCTCGTAGGCCTGCCGGACGTAGGACCGCCCGGCCTCGGCGCTGAGCAGGTCCAGGACGTGGTGGAGCCGGCGCTCGGCGTAGACCCTCTCGCCGCGTTCGGCCACGGTGCGGTCGCCCGGCTCGGGCGGCTCGGCGCGCCGCCTGGCCACGAGTGCCTTCGCCTCCAGGTGCTCCGGCAGCTCGGGAATGCCGTTCGGCATGTAGCCCGCCTGGAACCACACGCGCATGCCGATCTCCGCGGCCACGGCGACGATCCGCTGAAGGATCGCCATCCATTCCTCGCTGAGATACTCGGTGCCCAGCCCGTCGAACGTGCGCGTGATGACGGCCCCCAGGCCCGCCTCGCGGAACCCCCGGAGTTGCCGCTCGACCTCCGCCGGCTCCAGCCGGTCGTTCAGCATCCACAGCGTAACACCGCGATACTCCGCCGCCGGATCGGCGAACTGCCTGGGGTCCATGGGGCGTCCTCTTCTCATGCAGCGTCGGCGACTATGGTAGGCCAGTCCGCCCTCGACGCAAAGGCCGCCGCGAGGGCCTCGGTCAGGATTCGTCGGTAACAAGTGCCTCTGCGGTGAATAGGACGGCTAGTGGCGTTCGCCCGCTTTCCTCTCCGGCCGGGGGCCGTAGTGGGGGATTTCCCGGCCGTACTCGAAGCAGCCCAGGTCCGGCGCCTTGCCTGTGTAGTCGTCGTTGAAGTTCGGCAGGACCACGCCCCTGTCGATGGCGTCGGAGTCCCTGGCCGGGCGCGCGTCGATCTCCTCGGCCTTGCAGGTCGTCTTGGGGTCGGCCGGGGGGAGCAGGCCGCCGGCGAAGCAGGTCTTCGTGTCGATCCGGATCGCGCCGCTGCGGCTGTATGCCTTGCCGTCCTTCTTCGCGTCGGCGATGGTCTTGTAGCTGAATCGCCGGTTCCAGACGGCGAAGCGATCGAAGCCCCCGTAGCCGTCGCTGTCGAAGTCGCACTGCCTCATGTTCGGCGTTCCCACGTAGAGGCCCGTCCCGCCGTGACAGAGGAACAGGTTGTTACGTGTCAGGACGTTCGTGACGGTCTCGCCCGCCGGGACGATGTTGAAGGCGTTGCGGCACTTCAGGCAGGTGTTGTGAAACAGCAGCACGCCGGTGGTGTGGTTGTGCAGCTTGAACGGCGAATACGTCGCGTTGCAGATGAGGTTGCGGAAGATGTAGATCGGGCCGCCGCGGCTGGGCTGCGACGTGATCCCGTGAGCGACGTTGAGGATCCGGTTGTGGAACACGCGGATGTTGAACTCCGCGTGGTCGGTCTCGAGCCCGTCGTCCGTGCAGATGGTGATGTCGTTGTTGTGCCAGTCGCTGGCCGAGAGGCTCCCGTAGCCGGTGCCGTGGATCCCGTCGCCGAGGTTCGTCATCCGGTTGTAGGCGACGACGTGGCCGGCCCCGCTCATGTAGACGGCGCTGTAGGACTCGATTCCCCTGGTTCGCGGCCAGGCCGTCGGGCCCACGAACTCGTTGTCCGTGATGTAGTGATGCCGCGACTCGTCGTACCCGCCGTTATGGGCGGTGAAGCCCTTGGTCACGTTGCCAAAGCGGCAGCGGCGGATGACCCAGTGGCTGCCCTTGTGCGCGACGATCGCGTACTGGCGGCCCTGGAGCCTCAGCCCCTCGAACCAGATGTGCCTGGCGCCGTTGGCGCTGACGAGGCGGCCGTTGGTGTGCAGGTCGCCCCCGCCGTCCAGGACGGCCTCGCCGTCCCCGGCGGCGCGGTAGATGATCGGCTTGCCGGGCCGGCCCGACCTCCCGATCGTCCAGGTGTTCTCCGCGCACTGCCCCTTGACGTAGACTCCCTTGTGCAGCAGGAAGACCGTCCCGGGTTTGGCGGCCGTGTTGGCTGCATCCAGGCCCTTGAACGGCTCGCCGCGCGTGCCGCTGCCGCCGCCGGTGCCCGGCACGACGTGCCTGACCGCGAGCCCGGCGGGCTCGGCCGGCTCGGCGTAGGTCTTCACGTTCAGTGTCTCTTCGGCCCCGCCGCCGTCGGGGTCTTGAAGGCGCAGCTTCACCTCGTAGGAGGTGTCGGGCTCGAGGTTCACGACGCTCCCGGCGAACATCCATCCGCCGGCGACCGTGTGCACCTTCGAGCGGTTCTCGCCGTGCGGGTTGGGCCTCGTGCGGAACAGCGGATAGCCCTGCCTCCACTGCTTCCGGCCGCGCTTGCGGTACTGCACCTCGATGACCGCGTCCTCGTTCCGGTCGCCCACAACGGGCCAGCGAACCGACACGCAGTGAAGCGTGGGCGGCTCGACGTGGACCTTCCCGCCCCTGGATGCGTCTTCCTGCTGGCCCCCGGCCGGGCCGCAGAGCCCCGCAGCCGCCCACCACGCCGCAACGCCCACGGCGATCAGCCTCTTCGTCATGACACGCCTCCTTCGCTTGGATCGCCAGTCCCTCAAGTTACGCCCGGGCGGCCCGGCGTCAACAAGTTCCTTTCCTCGGGAGCACAAGCGTTTTTCTGCTTGACAGATTCGTTTCCGGCGATACAATGGATGGCGCTCTAGCACGCTCGGGGAGCGGCGGAGCTACGCTCATCCGCATTCGGGCAGGAGCGAACCTCGCTCACTCGTCCCTTCCTGCCCAGGCCGCCCGGCCAAGTTCCCGAACAGTGAGAGCTGCTTTTGCAGGCCGAGCCGCCTCCGAGGGGAAGTGCTCTCAAAGCTTAACGGGTCCCGGTTTTGCCCGAAGTGTGAGGTCCGTGGCACTCGGGCAGAAGGAGGTGGGGCGTGACGGATCGACAGACCGCCAGCGTCATTGCACTGCTCATGGTAACCGCTCTGACCACGGGCGCCCTGGCAGTCAGCCGCGAATGGGACGGCGGCGGGGATGGGACCGATTGGTTCGACCCGAACAACTGGAACCCGAACGGCGGCCCCGACAGGCACGACAACCTTGTTGTCTGCTCCGGCGGGCCTCTGGCTCACGCCGATGTCTACAGCAGCAACGGCGGGTCGGTCACCATCGACGGGCCGGCGGCCTCTGTGTCTTTGGTCCACTCCTTCCAAGACAAGAACGATCTTTACGTCGGCTACTCCGGTTGCGGCACACTCGACATTCGCAACGGCGGAGGGATGCACAGCGACAATAGCTTCCTCGGGTGGAACAGCGACTCGGAGGGCACGGCTACGGTCGAAGGTGCCGGCTCGACATGGAGGAACTACCGTCTGCGCGTAGGCTACTTGGGCAGGGGCACGCTCAACATCAGCAGCGGTGGGAGCGTCTTGAGCAGATCCGGGTTCATCGGAGACCTCCACGACTCGCAGGGCACTGCGACGGTTGACGGAGCCGACAGCGTTTGGGCGTGCACCGGAGACCTCCGAGTCGGTTGCTCCGGAAAGGGCGCGCTCGAAATCCGGAACGGTGCGAATGTCTCGTGTAGATGGGACGCTTTCATCGGCTGCGGAACCGGTAGCGAGGGCCTCGTCACGATCGATGGGGCTGGTTCGACCTTGACCGTCACCAGCATCAGCGTCAGCGGCGTCGGCGGGCTGGGCAGGGGCACGCTCGACATCCAAAACGGCGGCTCCGTTGTGTCGAGCGCGTGGTTCTACATCGGGAGCAACGATGGCTCCGAGGGCACCGTCACGGTGCGTGGAGCCAACTCGACGTGGACACACGAGGGGTCTCTATACATCGGCGGCAGCCATTGGTTTCCGGGCGGCAGGAGTTGCGTCAACGCCACCAATGGCGGCGCGGTGACCGTGGGCGAGGCGATCCAGATATGGCACACCGGAGAGCTCAACATGAGCGGGGGCACTGTCACTATTGGCTCAGGACCTGCTGAAACGGAAGCGAACACACTGGTAGTCCATTCGAACGGCGAGCTCCGCGGCGACGGTCGGATACTCGGCAACGTCGCGAGCGACGGCTTCGTCCGCCCGACCGGTCTCCTGAACATCGAAGGGGATTACCATCAGCATGCCGGTGGAACCGTCGCGTTCACACTGCCAGGGGCGGACGGCGCCGGTCCTGTCACCCTGGGCGTCACCCGTTCGGCAAGGCTCGGCGGCACGCTGGCCGTCGAACTGCGCGACGGCTTCACGCCGGAACTCGGCGACAGCTTCGACATCATCGTCGCCGCGCAGATCGAGGGAGCCTTCGACGCGGTCAGCGGCCTGGACTTCGGCAACGGCCTGCGCTTCACCATCGATTATGCAGACGCTGCGGTGACGCTCGAAGTTGTACCCGAGCCCGCCACGCTGGCGCTGCTGGCGCTGGGCGCCCTGACCGTAATCCGCCGACGCAGGAGATAGAGGCGCCTTCGCGTGAAGGCCGGGGGTACATGACGCCCTATTGGGTGACCGGTCGAGGAAGGGGGACCCGTGGGCGGTCGAGCGACATGGGGTCTGCCCGTTCTACGGTCTTCTTCGCCCACGTCGCGGCGGGCGATCGGGGGCAATCACGTTGAGCCGCGGGAAGTACGTTCGGTAGCGGGAGGCGTCGCGTGTGATCAGGGACATGCCCTCAACCGCGGCGTGAGCGCCCACGAAGAAGTCGGGCAGGACGGAGCGCCTGCCGCCCCCGCGCCGGCGATATCTCGCGAAGCACTTGCCCGCCAGGAAGGCGGCCTCCGGGGGGATTCGCCTGCGCTGGAACGCCGCTTCCGGCAGGGCCGCTTCCAGGTCCTCGATGCGGTCGAATCCGATGGACACCTCGGCGTAGACGATCGGGTTGATGACCAGCGTGTGGCTCTCGGCGTGTTCCGCGAGGGCCTCGCCGGACCATGCGAACCACTCCTCATCCTCCGTCAGGACGTCCAGCAGGACGTTCGAGTCCACCATGATCTCGGCCATCATTCACCCCGTGTCAGGGCCATGATCTCATCGGTGGACATCTTCGTTGTCGCCCTGCCGCGCATGGAGTCGATGAGCCTGGCCCCCCGCCTCTTGCTGTCCCGGGCTTTCCGCAGGATGACCCGGTCGCGGGAGACGGAGAACTCGACTTCCGTTTCGGCCAGGATGCCCAGTTTCCTGCGGATCTCGATGGGGATCGTCACCTGTCCCTTGGAAGTAACCTTCACAGTCGTTCTCCTGATCCATCCAGTGTCGTACTCTTACCAATCTGATTCTTACACATCCGGCTGATGATCGCAACGGTCGATTCGGAGTTTCTCCGGCGTCAGGCCGGGGCTGTGACGGCTTGCACCCGGCGGGCGGGCCAGTCGCAGCAGTCGGCGGGCAAAGGGCCGGGGCGGACGTGGAGGAAGCGCGCCCTGCGCTTGAGGACCTCAAACTCCGTCGTCCCGGGATAGACCGACAGGACGGTGAAGTTGTATTCGTGGGGCCTGGCGGTCTCCAGCAGGCTGAGGCTCTCCTGGAACGTCCTGGCCGACTCGCCCCGGTTGCCCGCCATCATGTAGTACCGGACGCGGAGCCCGCAGTTGTTCGCCAGGCGCGTGGCCGTCGAGGTCGCGGATCCGCTCGCGTGGCGGACCCGTCCGGACGGCCTCGCCGGCCCGCCAGGCCGTGCCGGGGATCCCCTCCGTCGGCTGCCCCGCCTCCAGGCGGCCGATCAGCTCCAGGAACGTCTCCTCGCCTTCGCCGATCACCACCGTGTCGATCGCGGGGTAGTGTCTGAGCGTCTCGGTCGGCAGCGCGCTGACGTGCGGCCCGCCGCCGACGATATGCGCGCCGCCGTGATGCCGCCGGATGCACTCGGCCACGAGCTTCACGCCGCGGCGGTTCGAGGTGAAGCACGTCAGTCCGTACACGTCGGCCGTCAGCCCGCGGACCAGTGCCTCCACGTCCGGCCAAGCGAACGTCGAGAGATTGAGCACCTTGACCTGATGCCCCGCTCGCAGCGCCTGTGCAGCCAGCGACAGCAGCCCGTAAGGCGCCGTGGCGAAATCGCCCTTCGTGTCCAGGCCGGCCGCGCCCGGCGGAGGCCCGTCGCCGGAAGCGTCGGGCGCGCCGCCCGCGGCCGCAATCTTCCACGGCGGCGGATAAAGCAAGACGATCCGCATGGCCCTGATCCCTGTGCCACGTCACTTCTACATCCTCTCCATCGGACGAACGCATCGGATATGTTGAAGTGGAAAGCCCAGCGATGTCAGGAGCGGAACGTGCGCGTCTCTTCGTCGTAGTCGATCCCGCCTTCGGCCAGCAGGTCGGCGGCTTCTGCGCCGATCAGGCCCAGCGGGTTATGGAAGCCGACGGCCAGGAGCTCGGGCGCCGTCAGCGTCCCCAGAGAGGCCAGGTGGTTCATGCATTGGATCATCGTGGCGGAAGAGCCCACGAGGCACTGCTTCTCGGGGTTGTGCAGCCTGCCCGAAGGCTCGAGGAGGATCACCTCGTTGTCGGGCGTGCTGTAGCGTCCCGGGGGCAGCCCGGCCAGGTGCGACGCGTCGCTGACGACGATCGTTTTCGCCACGCCCTTGGCGCGGATCATGGTCTTGATGGCCGCAGGCGGCAGGTGATGGCCGTCGGTGATGATCGTGATGGACAGGTCGTCGTTGGCCAGGGCCGCCCAGATCGGGTTGTGGTGGCGGGGGATCAGGTTCGGCAGGCCGTTGCCGAGGTGGGTGAACGCCGTCGCGCCGGCGTCCACCATTCGCGCCAGGTCCTCGGGACCGGCCAGGGTGTGCCCGACCGCGACGGCGATGCCCTGGCCGACGGCGTAACGGGCCAGCTCCTCGGCGCCCTCGGCCTCGGGCGCGACCGTCAGCAGCCGGACGTGCCCGCCGGCCAGGTCAAGCAGGCGCTTGAGCAGGTCCAGGTCGCCGGGGCGCATCCAGTCCGGGTTGTGCGCGCCGCGGGCGCCGGGCTCGGGGGAAAGGAACGGGCCCTCCAGGTGGATGCCCAGGACGCGGCCGCGGAACTCCTCCGCCTGGAGCACCTCGGCCATGAACGGCAGGTTGCGCTCGTAGATCGCCACCGGCGCGGTGCTGACGGTCGGCAGGAACGCCGCCGTGCCCGCGGCGAGGACCTCGCGGCACGCCTCGGCGAAGGTCTCGGCGGTCAGCTCGTTTCCGTTGAAGTCGTGGCCCAGGTATCCGTTGACCTGGAGGTCCACTAAGCCCGGGACTTCCATGACTCGTCCTTGTTGGCCACAAAGCCCACGAAGATCACCAAGATTCTATCGCAAGGATGCAGGGGATGCAGGGGATAATGAAGAAGATTAAGTTCTCGTCGGAGTCCAGATTGCTTCCCCTGGCGGTCGCACAGGCAATAATCCCTTGGCTGGAATGTGATAAACAAGAGACGGTATCTCGTAGGTTTCTCTTCCTGTGTCCGGGTTTGTTGCGGAGCCGGGGCGTCGGCGGGAGAAGTTCCATGACAAGGTCCGCATCATTCATTCTGCTTGCAGCCACACTGTGCCCTCAATGTGCACGGGCCCGGGGGCAGTTCTCCGGGCATCTTCTCTCGGCCTTCGCCATGATGGTCGCCGCCACGGGCGATGGAGCCCTCAAGCGAAGGTCCGACGAGGTCGTCACCGGTCTCGCGGATGTCCAGAAAGCATCCGGCGACGGTCGGCCCCGATTGTGAGTCCGGCGGCAGCGTGGCGTTTGTCGTCTACCTGGACGACAAAGAGATATTCAACAGTGGGATTCTCAAAGGCAGGAAAGAGTCCAGGAAGGTGGACGTATCCCTGAAGGGAGGAAAGACGCTCAAGCTGGTCGTCAGGGACGGAGGCGACGGTGTTGGCGGCGATCATGCCGACTGGGCGGACCTCACCGTTACCACAGACGATCCCGCCATATTCCAGGGCGTCCGCGGCGGGAAAGGGACCTTCATCCTGAAAGGCCGGCTGATGGATGAGCTGGTTCCGGCGGAGTACTATTTCACTGGCGACCTGAGCCGCCTGAATGCCTGGATCAAGCCTGTCAAAGGCGAGGTCCTCGCTTTCCGGACGATTGGCCAGCCCAGGGACGTCGCCCTGCGGCCGTACAATGTTCTCCGTCCCAGGACGCGCGGCAACTACGAGGACCTGATCGATACATTCGGTCAATTATGGTGGCAGCCCAAGGCCGGCAGTGCCACTCCACAGAAGAGGACCCCGACGACGGATGCCGGCGGGAAGCGCTTCGCCGTGTACCGGGTCATGGCCAGAGACGGGAGTGATCCACGACTGAAGCGGATTCGGGAAGAGCACGCGAGGTTCCTGAATCGCAAGGCGAGGCTGGTGGACCTTGTCTATCCCCGCGATGAGAGCGAGCGCGTCGCGTATCGCAATCGACGCGAGAAGGGCGCCAAGTACGGCTGGGGGATGATTCATGCCTTCAACGACGCGTGGTTCAGTTGGGACATGAAAGTGCTTCCCGATGAGCCGATGAACCTGCTGGTTTTCTATACCTTCCGGGTCTTTCGCCCTGCCTCAGCGCTCCTCGGGCCGAACCGGCACTGTGACGCTTCGTTTGACATTCTGGTCGATGAGAAGGTCATTGCCACGAAGCGGCCGTATGACCTCAGCGCCAGGTGGGAGCACTGCGTTGAGTACGGGATTCCGCCGGGGCTTACCAAGGGCAAGGACACCGTTACGGTGAAGTTCCGGCCGCACAGGAACCGCCGTGTGCGTGTCTGGGGCTGCGCAACAACGCGGCAAAGGAAGGCGGAAGACGCAGGTTAGCAGTTCACGCTTGCCCGTGGCGCATCTCAAACGTCGCCCAGCAGCGACGCGGCGGGGGCGTCGAGGAACAGGTGGCAGTCGGCGTGCTCACGGAGGATCGACGCGGGGACCGTGTTGGAGACCTCGGCCTCTAACGTGTTCCGGACGGCCACGGCCTTTCGCTCGTCGGGCACGGTGCAGACGATGCAGCGGCTGGCCATGATCTGCCGAATGCTCATCGAGATCGCCCGGGTCGGCACGTCGTCGAAGGTCGCAAACCAGCCCTCCCCGAGCTGCTGCTTCCGGCAGGCCTCGTCCAGCTCCACGACGATGTAGGGCTCCTCGGTGTCGAAGTCGGCCGGCGGGTCGTTGAAGGCCAGGTGCCCGTTCTCGCCGATGCCCACGCACGCCACGTCGATGGGATGCCGGCGGATGATGTCGCCCACGCGTCTGCACTCGGCGGCCGGGTCGGCCTCGCCGTCGATGTAATGAAACGCCGCGAGGTGCGGGACCTTCTCGTGGAACCGCTCCTTGAGGTACTTCCGGAAGCTCGCGGGGTGCGTCTCGGCCATACCGACGTACTCGTCGAGGTGGAACGCCGTCACCTTGGAGAAGTCCACGTCCTTCGTGACCAGGGCGGCGAGCATCTCGAACTGGCTGGCGCCCGTGGCGAGGATGATGTTGGCCTCGCCTCTCTCGGCGACGGCCGCGTTGATCCGCTGGGCCGCCAGCGCCGCCGCGGCGTCGCCCATCTCGTCCTTCGTCTTGAAGATCCGGATTTCCATGCCGTGACTCCTTTCCATGGGCTATTTCTCGACCGGCACGACGATGCCTCGCATGATGATGTTCTGGCACAGCAGGAACATGATGAAGATCGGGATCGCGGCGATCAGCAGGGAGGCGTAGATCACGCCGGGGCTGCTGTCGCGCTGAAGGTCGTACAGCCAGACCATCAGCGTCCACATCTTCTTGTCCTGGCAGATCAGCAGCGCGAACATGAAGTTGGCGTAGGCCATCCGGAAGGCGTTCAGGGCGATCACCGCCAGGATCGGCTTGGAGAGGCTCATCGTGATCTGCCAGAAGATGCGGAACTCGCCCGCCCCGTCGAGCGAGGCCGACTCGTACAGCTCCTTCGGCTGGGAGTCGAAGAAGCCCTTCAGCAGGAAGATCGCGTACCCGTTGGCCAGCCCCGGCAGGATCAGCGCGCCGAAGGTGTTCAGCAGGTTGAACTGCCGCAGCATCAGGAACGTGGGGATCTGCGCGACCATGGGCGGGAAGGCCATCGTCAGCATCAGGAACAGCAGCACCTTGTAGGACGAGGGGGGCTTGTAGCGGCTGAGGGCATAGGCCGCCAGGGGGTTGACCAGGAGCGCCCCGACCACGGCCAGGGCGCAGTAGATCGCCGTGTTCAGGATGCCGCGCCCGTGCAGGACGATGTAGTCGATCACGGCGATGTAGTTGCGGGCGGTGAACTCCCTTCGCAATTCGCCTGTCCGCCGGCGGAAGGCCAGCCAGTGCGCTTCGCGCTGCGGCGGGAGGATGTCGAGCCAGCCGCCGAAGCTCGTGCCCAGGGCGGCGTTGACCTTTTCGATCGAGCCGTACTTGCCCTTCAGGTGGTCGCGGAAGAGGAAGTCCACGCTGTGGACGCGGACCATCCCGGTCGGCAGGGTGTGCATCTCGCCGGTGCCGGGGTCCTTCCAGCCCTGAAGCAGCGCGTCCCAGTCGGAAAGGGCCAGCCCGCCGGCGGGCGGCTCGTCGATCAGCGGCACGTCGTCGAAGGCGGCGTAGCTCGCGTGGTAGTTTCGGTTGAGTGCCGCGACGTCCTGGTACTTGGCCTTCAGGAAGCGGCGGTAGATCGGCGCGGCCTGCTGGTCGGCGCGGACCCAGAACAGGTTCAGGATGGTTCGGACGAACTCGTCCCAGTCGGCCCGTTCCTTGTCAGTCCGGCCGGGGCCGGTGGGCAGCCGGCGGTCGAGGTGCACCTGGTCATATGACGCGTAGCTCGTACCGTGCTCGCGGTTGTAGTTGTCGATGTCGCGCGTGTACTGCGTCTTGAGGAACTGGTACTTGAAGAAGCCCTCGGGCGTGAAGTAGTAGCGTTCGTGGACCGGCCGGCGGGCCTTGAACTCGCGGATCGCCTCGCCCAGGCCGGTGCGGCGCGGCTTGTCCCGCCGCTGGAGATACCGCTCGGCCTGGAAGTAGAATCCGTTCCAGTCGGCGAACTCCGTGCCGAGGGCCTGGTTGCACCGGTCGATGTCGCCGTCGAACCGCTCGATCATCTCCTCCTTGAGCGCCCGGAGGTTGTGGGGCGAGGCCTTTCGCGAGACGGGCACCTCGACGTATCCGACCGTGTAGGCGTAGTGGGGCAGCTCGGCGTCGGCCAGGAGGGCCAGCCAGGCGTCCACGAGCCTTGGGTTCGGCCGCTTTGGCGGGACCGCCATCCGAAACGCCGGCGTGTCGGTGTCGTGCACCTGGCGCATCACCTCCACGGACTCGTTGAACAGCCCCTCGACGTGCTTGGCCCACAGCCGCGCGTCGCTGGTGAGGTAACCGGGCACGACCCGCAACTCAGCCTTGTCGGCCGAGCTCTTCGTGCTGCCGGCGATCATCAGGGCAAACGGGTAGAGCATCGTCACCGACCCGGCGATCAGCAGGCCGTAGATGCCGGCGACGAGCATCCGGACCTTCGGGCTGCGACGGCCTATCCGGGAGATGATCGGCATCGTCTACTCCTTGGCGCCCGTGGTCCGGAACTCCAGCCGGGAGAGGATCCGCAATTGGTACACGGTGAATCCGATCAACATCGCCGCGAGGACCCACGCCATCGCCGTGGCGGGCCCGAACTTGAGGTAGATGAACGCCTTGTAGAATATGTGCAACCCGGCGACCTCGGTGTTCGCCCCGCCGCCGGTCATCACCATGATCATCGCCGTCGCCCCGTAGAACGACGCGATGAACACGCCGAGGAAGTTGATCAGGATCAGCGGCTTGAGCATGGGGAAGACCACGAAGAGGATCTTGTCGATGAACGTGGCCCCGTCGAGGTCGGCCGCCTCGTAGAAGTCGTCGGAGATGCCCTTGAGCGCGGCCAGGTAGATCAGGCACCCCGGGCCCATGCCCGCCCAGACCATGGGGATGATGACGGTCAGCATGGCCGTGTCGGGGTCGCTGCGCCAATGGTACGGCTCGGGCGCGCCCTGGAGGAGACGCGGCAGCAGCCGCGGCAGCCACTGCCCCGCCTGGGGCGTGAAGCACTCGAACCATTTCTCGCCGGCCGGCGAAAGGGCCCGCCACGCCAGCGCGCCGCAGAGAAGGAACAGCAGCACGCCGCCGCCGGCGAAGAGCACGGCCGAGAGGCGCATCCCGTGGTACATCATCCGCCGGACGAACAGCAGGGCGATGCCGAGCAGCAGGAGGCCGATTCCCACGAACACGATCGCCGGGATCGGCACGATGATCCTGTTCAGCGCGCCGTGCTCAGAGGCCTCGTAGAACTGCTTCCACATGATGATCAGCACGAGCGCCGTCGTGACGGCCGGGAGGTAGAAGATCGTCCGGAAGAGGATCTTCCCCCGCGGCACCTCCTGGAGGAGGACGGCCAGCACGATGGGAGGCAGGAAGGTCAGCGACATGACGAGGAAGCTGTAGCGGACGGCGTTCCAGACGGCCTGCCACCAGAGGCGGTCGGCCAGCAGGTTCCCGAAGTTCTGCACCCACACCCACGCGCTGGCGCGGAGCAGCCGGTAGTCCTGGAAGGCCATGATCGATCCGCGGGCCAGCGGGATGTACTTCCAGAGGAGGATCGTCAGCCCCGCCGGCAGGAGGAGGACGTACGCCCAGGCGTACTTTCGGAAGCCCCAGCGGACCTTCTGGCCGACTTCGGCCTGGGGCGAGGTGAAGGCCCTGGCGATTCGCCGGAAGACGAGGACGAAGAGGGCGACGATCTCCAGCAGGACCAGCGTCGCGCAGACGTCCCTCTTGCGCCGCTCCTGCGGCGTGATGATGCCGATCATCTCCTCGTTGGCCCGGCCGTTCCAGTAGCGCAGCAGTTGCTGCATCACGTCCAGGCGCTCGTTCGGATCGGCGGGCAGTTGGTCCTTCATCGCCAACTGCTCCGCCTCCTGGATGGGGAAGGTCATCAGGTCGTAGGCGTAGTTGCTGTTGCGCCCGTAGGGCTCGGGCTTGCCCGTCTCGATCGCAATCTCGAACGTCTCCGCCCAGCCCCTCGGCGCGAGGCGGATGACCTCCGGGTAGCCGAACATGCGAAGGTACTTGGGATTGACGAACTGCCCGAAGCCGCCCTCGACCATCACGCGGGTCTTGATGGCCATCGCCTCCTTGCAGTCGAAGAAGCGGATGTACTCCCAGGAGGCGTCGCGGACGACGGGGTCCCTGATGCCGGCGAACAGGCCCATCATGCGGCTGTTGAGCTCCGCGCCGCGAACGCGCTTGCCGTCCGGGCCCGAGGGGCCCAGCGGCACGGGGACCATGCCGGTCAGCTCCGGGTTGATCTTCGAGAAGAGCCTCTCGTCGATGTAATCCAGGTACATGCCGATCTCGCCGCGGTCCCACTTGGTCTGGCCGGCGGCCCAGCCCTCCTCCTTGTGCACGTAGCCGCGGCGGATCCTGCCGTCCTCGTCGATCCACTTCTCGGCGCAGAGGCGGGTGTAGAAGTCCAGTGCGACGGCCGCGGCGCGAGAGTCGAAGACGCACCGCCACTCGTCGGTCTCCTCGTTGTAGACCATCACCTCCCCGCCGGCCGACCAGAGGAACGTCACCCAGTACCACGACTCGTGCTTGCCCCGACCCAGGCGCATGCCGTAGATGCCCCGCCGCGGGTCGGTGATCTTCCTGGCGGCGCCCAGCAGGTCGTCCCAGGTCCACTCGGCCGTGGGATAGGGGATGTTCTTCTCGTCGAAGAGGTCCCGGCGGAACAGCAGCACCTTTCCCAGCGCCCCGCCGTAGGGCACCGCCCAGACGCGCCCGCGCGCCCGGCCGGTCTCCTTCACCTCGCCGCCGTCGAGCCGGACGTTGCGGTAGCGCGCCTGGTCCGGGCCGATCCGCTTGATCACCGGCCAGATCTTCGGATGGACCCGAAAGTCGATCTGCTCGGCCGTCATGCTCGTGAGGTAGTGGTCCTCGGGATTGTCCAGCGGGTAGAGGAAGCTGTTCTGGATGTAGTTGTCGGACTTGCGGAAGTTGACGTAGAGCACGTCGGGCGCGACCTTGCCCGCGATGGCCAGCAGGTCGGTCTCGACGCCCTCGACCTGGATGCCCGAGTGCTCGTGCAGCTCGACGGCGACCTTGTCCCAGTTGTAGCGGCCGTACCTCGCGGGGGCCGCCTTGTACCGGTTGCGGTATCGCTCGGCGAAGATCTCCGGAAAGCGCCTCTCGAATGCCTTGATGGCCGCCATCGCCGCGCGGGTGGCCGTGTCGGTCTGGCGATATTGCGGCATGACCCACGGGCCGAGCGTGATGTGGATCACCGTCGTGCCGTCCGGGCGGGCCTCGACGTGCCCGCCCCGGGCCCCCGCGGCGCAGAGAAGCACGCCGACCGCGGCGGCCGTCACAGCCGGCTTCAGCCCTCGAATGCTCCCCTGCACGGTCATCACGCCTGGAATGCTCCTCTCAGGGCCGGGTGCCTTGGGGCCGACAGGACCGCGGGCGCAGCATAGACCGAACTCATCCGCATGACAACGCTTCTCCGGCGGCCGAGGCTGCACCGGCGAGCGCAGCACCCGGGCGACGGCGGGAGCCCACTCAGGCTACGATGAAGGCGGGGCGCCGCCGGCCTGACCGGCTCACGGCGAGCCCTTCTTCTTGATCGCGCCGCGCAGACGCCCTTCCTTCTCCGCGCCCCAATAGCCGCAGTCGAGCTCCAGGAACACCGACGTGTAGGGCAAGACCATGTCGGTCTTCAGGAGCAGGACGTTGAACAGCTTGGCGGCCTCGTCGAGCTTCGCGATGATCTCCTCGTGGGGCATCGCGGCGACCTGCTTGCCCTCCAGCAGCTTCTTCAGCTCCTTCCGGTAGGCCGTCACGCCCGGGGCATCCTCCTCGGAGACGCTGTCCAGCTCCGCGTCGAGCAGGATGATCGCCTGTACGTGGGGCGCCTTGGCGATCCGCTTCAGGACGTGATCCACGACCTCGATCTGGCCTTGGCCGGTCGCCACGGTCTCGATGCCGGCTGCGCTCTGAAGCGGATAGGCCGAGTCGGCCACGACGATCCAGTTGCGGTGCCCCATTCTCGGCAGTTCGCCGTCCAGCCTGGCCCGCCAGGCCTCGCCGGGCTCGGCACATCCGCAGATCACTCCCGCCGCGACGACCACGGCCGCCGCCTGTCCGAACAGTGCGTATGACATTGGACGCTCCTTTGGCTGAAGAAACACGTTACGTCCCGATCTCGATCTCAAACGCCTGCCCCGTCCGGGCAATCGCCTCCTTGCCGAGCGTGATGACGACACGACTGGCTTTCATGCGGAAATCGGCCTGGAGCCGCTTGCCGGCGCAGCTTACCGATACCGACCCGGCCGTCGCGCCGGCGGGCAGGTCGAAGGCCAGCGCCTTCAGCCGCAGCCTGCCCCATTTCACCTCGATTCGTTCGCTCTGCTTCTGCCGCTGGCGTCTCTGCGAGAACGTGCCCCACCCGGCCGCGGAGGTGAAGGCCGCGCGGAAGTCCTCCGGGCTCAGGCGCGGCGAGAAGGCGATGTAGCCCCTGGGGCCGTGGTACTCGAAGCCGCAGACGGCCGTGAAGTGCCCGTAGCTGGCCATCGAGCGCGAGTAGTGGCTGCCCCATTCAACCTCGTTCCAGGGGTTCCGCTTCGAGCCGTGGTAGCGGTCGTGGACCGTCCGGACGTGCGCCAGCGCCTGATGCACCAAACCGTGCCACATCATCAGGGACGTGGCCGCGTACTCGTAGCCCGCCTGGCACTCGTTGAGGTACCCCGCGAAGTGCCGGCTGCCGTGCGAGAGCGCCTCGGAGCCCCCTCGCGGCCAGGTGCAGGCGATCAGCCCGCCCTCGCCGGGCATGGCGTACCATCGCCCCGACTTGAACTTCTCCCGGAAGGGGCCCACGTCCGTTGCGAAGTTGTACTTCCACAGCGATCTCAGCGCGGTGGTGACCTTCCGGGCGTCGAGGATCTCCCCGAGGCCGACCTGGTAGGCCCAGCTCTGCCCGAGCAGTTGGCTGTACTCGCAGCCGGCGAACACGCCGGGCGACTTGGGGTGCTTGGGGTCGGCCTCGTGGAAGAAGTACTCGCCGTTGAAGAGCTTCTGCTCGATGTACTCTCGCCCGCGGTCGGCCAGCCCGCCGAAGCGCCGGGCGGCCTTCCCGTCGCCCATCTCCTCGGCCATGGCGCCGGCGGCGCGCAGGGCGGCGCCGTAGTGCAGGCTCAGCCAGGTGATCTTGCCGTACCACCTCGCGTCGAGCGTGTTGTGCTGTCCGCCGGTGAGGATGCCGTCCTCGTCGGCGTCATACGTGCGGACAAGATAGTCCATCGCCTTCCTCATCGCCTTGTAGTTGCGGCGAAGGAAGGCGTCATCCTGCGACATCTGGTGCTCGCGATACGTTCGCAGGATGACGCCGGACTGGCCGTCCACCGCGTCGGAGCGGCTGAACTCGCTGCGGTAGCCGATCCGCCCGTCGGGGCCGAACGCGACCTCCGGATGGTAGTCCACTCGCTCGCGGAGCCGCCTCTCCAGCTCGCAGAACAGCCTCCCGGTTGCCTGGACGTATCCCCACACGTGCGTGCAGGTGCCGTGACCGTGATACACGCCCTCGTACCCGTAGAATCGCCCGTCGCGGAGAAGGTAGCACGTGTTGGTCGCCAGGATGCAGGTGTTCAGGAACGTGCGGTCCAGGAACCACCAGGGCAGCGTGGAGTCGTACCAGGTCTCGTGCCACAGCCGGGTCTGCCCGGCGAGCCGATCGAAGTCGGCGGCGACGTGCCCGGCGACGTCCTCCGCCGATCCGAAGCGCTTCCCATAGCTGCGCCCCGACGGCGTGCGGAGACGCCGGATGACGTAGTTGGGAAAGTACCACGTGAGGACGTAGCGGACGGTGGTCTTCTCGCCCGGGGCGAGCTTGAACTTCCTGCCGAGCGTGCCGATCAGCCTATCGCCCGCGTTGAACGGCGCGTCGGCGGAGTCGGACTTGCCCGCCTCGAACAGCCCCTCCGGAATGCTCGCCTTCGCCCGGGCGAACACGCCTTCGGGCGCCCCAAGCAGCGCAAGGGCCATCGACCCGTAATCGGGCAGGTCTTCCAGGGACCTGCTCTCGGCGGTCATCCTGTCGGTGAAGACGATCTGGTCCACGAGGACATGCCCCCAGCCGCCGGTGTGTGCGTCCACGATCTCGATCCGCGCGGTCCTGCCCTTGTATCGCGACACGTCGAGGACCGCGGGGCGCAGCGTCTCGCTGTTGTCTCCCGTGGCGGACGCCACCGTCCTGCCGTCGATCACGATATTCACGCACGTCTCGCCCGGGTGCCCGCCCCCGCCGATCAGCAGCCGGACGCCCCGCCGCTCGACCTTGAAAGGCCTGGAGGTCAGCTTGCCCGTGGGCGCGTCGCTGTCCTGTGCCCGCGCATTCGCCTTGCCGGCGTTCCAGAACGAGTCGGCCAGGCCCTTGCCCAGGTGCCCGCGGAGCGGCTGATGATGGTAGTTCGGCTTCGTCCCGCTTTGGAACGCCTCGCCCTCCACCGTCCACCGGGCGGCCAGAGGGCCCTCGAAGTCCTCGTACAGGATGTCCTTCGCCGGTTCTCGGACGGGGGGCGCCGCGGGCGGCCGGGCCGCATCGCAGGAAAGGAGCGTCATGTTCGTCCCGCGCCGGATCCGGTTCCGCAACCGCCCGGCCGCGGTCGATCGGCTCGCCAGGCAGACGGCGTTCTCCAGCCAGCCGGCGAGCTGACCCTCCACGGCCTGCCGGCCGGCGTTCGTGACCGTGTAGCTCAACACCGTGGCCGGGTACGTCGAGTCGTCCAGGCTCAAGGGAACGAACGGCGAGAAGGCCTCGAGCTCGACCGTGACCGGCACATTGGGATCGCTGTACTTCACCCGCCCGATGGGATACTGGCCGCGGAACTCGATGTCGGCGAAGCCCTCCCGATCGAGTGTGCGTCTCTGCGTTCGGCCGGCGGCGGCGATGCGGACGGCAAAGCCCTGCCGGACGTCGTTGCAGGCCCTCAGGTCCGGCCTGCTCCGCCGGTACGGGCGGGCGTAGGCGCCTACGCCCCGAACGTCCCTCTGGGACTTCGTGTTGAAGATGTCCCAGTACCACAGCTTGCCGTCGCCGCCCAGGTACAGTTGGCCGCTGCATATCCCCCCCACCGGCATGCCTATGTAGTCGAAGGCGGCGCTGTTGTGCCTCGTGTAGACGTGCGGCTCGCCGCGGCAGGTGAGCGACCTGACCCATGCCGGGTCGAATCGCTTGACCACCGGCGTCTTGCCGCCGGAGCCCGACGAGAGGTCCTTGAGGACGGCCTGGAGGTCCTCTCCGCGTGCCTGGCCAAGACGCCCCGCCGGCAACAGCAGAGCGAGGACACCCGCGAGCATTCGTCCCACATCGTCGCCGTTCATCCTTGCCTCTTCTTCGTCGGCCGCCCTTCGCCGTGGTCCCAACGGCGGCACGGCGCGCCTCGCGCCGTGCGGCAGGACAGGCGCAGCATAGACCGAACGCCTCCGCATGACAACGCCTCTCCGCCAGAGAGCTTGTCGCCTCATCCACTCCTCAAGTTTCGCCGCCCGGCCGGTCGATATAGCAATGGAGGCCCACGAACTGAGATGTCTGGGTGACGTACGATGCGATTGGCGTGTTCGATCTTCTTCAACGTGGTGGAAGTGATGATCTTCCTGGCCGGGGCGGCCGGGATGATCTACGCCGCCTCTTCCACTCCCTGAGCCCGCCGGGACATCCCGGCGCCGGACCACCGAGCCTTCAGAGGCGCTCTGTCAGCCCCCGTTGTACTCGGCCAGCACCTGCGGCAGCTCCAGGACGCTGCGGATGCGGTGCCGCGGCTGAACGCGGTGGCCGTCGTATCGCCCGGCGGCGTCCTTCAGCACGGTGATCATGCCCATGCGGTCGGCCCCCATGATGTCCGCGCGGGGCGAGTCTCCCACGAACAGCGTCGAGGCGGCCTCCAGGTGCGCCTGCTGAAGTCCCGCGGCGAAGATCTCCCGGCGCGGCTTGCGGTAGCCGACCTCGCAGGAGTACACGCGGACGGCGAGCTGGCGGAGCATTCCCTCCTGCTCGAGGTGGCGGTCGAGCACCTGGCCGGGAACGAACGTGTTGGACACGACGCCCAGCGTCAGGCCGGCTTCCCGCAGGGCGGTCAGCAGCTCCGGCACGCCGTCCTCGACGGTCGCACGTCTCCTCAGCGGCTCGTACCACAGCCAGGCCAGCTCGATCAACTGCTCGCCCGTGAGCCGCTGGCCGAACCGGCGGCTCATCCGCGAGATCAGGTCCAGGGCGTTGAACTCGCGCCCCGTGATGCGGCTCAGGACGTAACGCCACCGGACGGCCCAGAGCTGCCGGAGGTGGTATCGCCCAAACGGCGGCAGCGGCTGGTCCAGCTTGCGGAGATACTCGTAGGCCAGGCGCCCTCCCGCCTTGAAGAGCTTCGGCCCGTCGAAGTCGCCGAACTCCAGGAGCGTCTCTCCCAGATCGAACAGGATGCCCTCGATCCGCCGTTTCATCGTTCCTCTGTACAAGTCTAGGCGATGGGGAAGCTCTTGACTCCGGAACTTCCCGATCATCGCGCCCCCGGCGGTGCCGGGGCAACACAAAACCTCCGGCCCATTCTCGAGGATGAACCGGAGGTCGCCACGGCTGGGAAACAGCCGTTTGTCGCAGCCACCGCCAACGGCGGAGGGTCTTCGAGCCTGTCGTTTGGAAGTATAGCAGGCGATCGGGGCCCTGTCAACGTCCTTCCTCGCCGCCGGGCAGATTAACGCCGCCGCGCCGCCGAGGCCGCGACCGGGCATGCCTGCCGACCACGGACCACCGGGCCGCGGGACTCCGGCCGGTGCGGGAACGCTCCCCGGCGGGCCGCCTGACGGCCCATCGACAACGTAACCTTTTATTCCTCAGTTTGTTAAGCTTTCAGTGCCCCGTCGGGCGGCGCGGGGTTCTCGGCGTTCGGCTCGGGCAGCGTCTCTTGCCCTGAACCCGTGAAACCGCTGAGGCGCAAAAGCCCTTCATCCATGGGTTTACCCTCCTGCGGCCACGTCTTTTCGGCCCTTGGGGCTTTACATTTCTCCAAAACGCGGTATAATACGGGGAAATCCAATGAGAACACGGGGTTGCGGTTCGGCTGAGTTCCCCGACCTTCTCGGGCGAGCCGCTCGGCTTCGCGCCGGGCAAGTCAACGCAATAGGAGGCAATCATGCACGGGGTAAGACACGCCTGGGCAAAGGGCGGACCGATTCTCGAGGTGCTGGAGACGCGTCTGCTGCTGAACGGTGCGCCGCAAGTCCTCAGCGTGGACCCGGCCGCCAACAGCCACGCGGCGCCGGTGTCAACGGACGTGTCGATCATCTTCGATCAGGACATGAACGCGGCCACGGCGACGGACCAGACGTTCGTCGTCCACGCCATGCAGACGGGCCGGCTGCTCGACCCGCCCAGCACGATCGCCGTGGCGGGCGCGACCGTGACGCTGGACCCGGCGGCGGACTTCCACCCCGGCGAGCTGGTTCAGGCCACGGCGACCACGGGGCTGGAGAACCCAGCCGGCCAGGGCCCCGATGCGCCCTTCGTCTGGCAATTCCGCACGGGGGTCACCGCCGGCATGGGCTACTTCGCCGACGGCGGACAGGCCCTGGGCAATGGATACAGCAGCGCGGTCTGTCTTGGCGACGTGGACGGCGACGGCGACCTGGACGGCTACGTCGCCAACGGCAACTGGGAGGCCAACAGGGTCTGGCTGAATGACGGTTACGGCGGCTTCAGCGACAGCGGGCAGAACCTCGGCGTCTGGGAGAGCGATGGCGCGGCGCTGGGCGACCTGGACGGCGACGGCGACCTGGACGCCCTCGTTGCGAATGCGCGCGGCCAGGCGAACAAGGTCTGGCTCAATGACGGGCAGGGCAGCTTCAGCGACAGCGGGCAGGGCCTGGGCCGTTCAGACAGCCGCAGCGTGGCGCTGGGGGACCTGGACGGCGACGGCGACCTGGATGCCTTCGTTGCGAATTTCTGCGAGCCCAACAAGGTCTGGCTGAATGACGGTTCCGGCATCTTCAGCGACAGCGGGCAGGCCCTGGGCGGCTCAACCAGCCACGGCGTGGCACTGGGCGACCTGGATGGCGACGGCGACCTGGACGCCTTCGTGGCGAATCACGTCGGCCAGCCGAACAAGGTCTGGCTGAACGACGGCTGCGGCGCCTTCAGCGACAGCGGGCAAGCCCTCGGCGCTTCGTACAGCGTCGCTGTGGCCCTGGGCGACGTGGACGGCGACGGCGACCTGGACGCGTTTGTCGCCAATTGCCTCTCGTCCCACCCGAACAAGGTCTGGCTGAATGACGGCCAGGGCGCCTTCAGCGACAGCCGCCAGGGCCTGGGCAGTTCCAACAGCCTTGGCGCGGCCCTGGGCGACGTGGATGGCGACGGCGACCTGGACGCCCTCGTGGCGAACTACAACCAGCCGAACCGAGTTTGGGTCAATGACGGCCAGGGGCTCTTCACCGACAGCGGCCAGGGCCTGGGCAGTTCCAACAGCTTTGGCGCGGCCCTGGGC
>CAYRVX010000008.1:0-108646 GCA_964427875.1 uncultured Planctomycetaceae bacterium | reverse complement strand
GCGAGGGGGAAGGCCGGCTCCGCCTGCCCCGCGAGATCGCCGAGATGGCCAAGGCCGTCAAGATCACCAACGCCCAGGAGCAGGAGATCAGGAAGCAGCTCGAAGCCAAAGAGCAGGCGATCGGTGCCTGGCGCCGGGACAACGCCGCCCGGCTCCGCGAGGCCGAACTGGCGCTGCGGAAGGCCCAGGAGGCGCTGCGGCGCCTCCGGGCCGAGCAGGAGCAGGTCGCCCGGGCCGGAGACGCCAGGATCCTGGCCGTCTTCACGCCCCAGCAGCGGGCCACGTGGCAGACGACCCGGATCGTCAGGATGTACGACCGCCGCCACGCCGAGAACCCGCTCGTCCTGACCAACCGCCAGTTGGACGACATCGACGTCCTCTGCGAGAAGGCCGTCAAGGAGCTGGTAGCCGCCGAGTCCAAGCCCAAGGCCGAGGCGGAGAAGGCCGGGCGCGAGATCCTCTACAACCTCCAGAAGAAGATATACGAGGACGTCCTCGACGCCGACCAGCGCACCCGCGCGCCGCGGCCCAGAGGCCTTCCGGGGCGCGAAGGCCGAGGCGAAGGCGAGAGGCCCAGGAGAGAGGGGGAAGCCGAACGCCGGCGCGAAGGCGAGGGCGAGGGCCGTGAACGGCGCAGGCGAGAGGACCAGCCAGAGCGCCGGCGCGAAGGCGAGGGCGAAGGGCGCGAACGGCCCAGAGAGGAGGGAGACCAGCGCGTCGAACGGCCGCCGACCTCCCCGCCGAAGCCGCTGTCGGCCCCATCCAGACACCTGGTCATCGATATCCTCCAGGACGGTTCGATAAAGGTCGGCCCGCGGGTCTACTCCTCCGAGGAGCTTGGGCGCCTGCTCGGCCGCATCGCCCGCGAAGAGCCCGGCCGCATGGTGCTCATTCGCGTTGACAGGAAGACCCTCCACAAGTACTTCGCGGACGTGGTCAGGCGGTGCAAGGAGTCTGGCATCAAGGAGGTGAAGGTCCAGGCGACGAAGTAGGCAACCTGGACCCCGCGTAAAGGGCCTGTCCTTACCCAGATTCTCGCCTCCGGTTGGGCGATGTCTCCTTGGGGCAGTCGTCAAGGAGAATCGCTTATGCAGGCCACGCGTATCGACGCAAGCCCATGGGCAGCTTGCAAGGGGACAGGACCGCCCCGAGACAGGAGGCCTGAAGAGGCGGAAGGAGGCCCATCCGTGCGCCGCTCGGGCCACGCCTGCGGGGTTCGCGGGGACTCGGCGGATCGCTTCCGGAGGCTTGGGCCTCCGGCCAACCTCCTCTGGGCCCTTCGGGGCTGATTGCCGCAGGCTCCTCACGCCAGCCGATAGGCTTTCGGCCTCAAGAAGAAACCACCTACAAACGTGACGAGCACCCGCTACGGACCCTCGGACCTTTCTGCTCTTGTCGAAGGCTGATAGCTCGCCACAGAAGAGTCGTCACCGCCTAAGTGGCGCTGTAGTGCTATGGCAATCCCATCATCCGGCAATCTGTGTGATTCCCATTTGCCTTGCCGTGCGGCCGTCGGTCGATGTGCGCGGCGTTCGCTGTGGAAGGGCCGCTGCGCGCTGGACAGCCTCTGGCCAAGACTCCCCGCCGTCTGGTAGTGTATCTGCCCTGAGCAGGCCGTCCTTCGCGGGCAGGAAGCAATTCGGGAGGTAACACGCCATGGCCAGGTGGAAACTCGCCGGCATCAGCTTCGAACACTTCCACATGGGCGATAACCTGCGGACGGCGTTTGAGCACCCGGACGTGGAGATCGTCGGCGTCTGCGACGAGAAGCCCGAGCGAATGGAGGACGCCGTCCGCGACTTCCGGATACCGGCCGACCGCGTATTCACCGACGCCGACGAGTGCCTGGAGAAGACCGCCCCGGACGTCGTCTGGCTGTGCCCCGCCACGGCCGGACGCGCGGGCCTGGTGGAGCTCGCCGCCGCCCGCGGCGTCCACGTGATCCTGGAGAAGCCCTTCGCCGCCACGCTGGCCGAGGCCGACCGCATGGCCGAGGCGATGGAGCCGACGGGCAAGCTCCTCGCGATCAACTGGCCGCTGACGTGGTCGCCGGCGCACCGGACGGCAAAGCGGCTGATCGACTCCGGGACCATCGGCGAGCCGATCGAGGTGCACTACTACAACGGCAATCGCGGGCCGCTCTGGCACACGCACGACAAGATCGAGCGCACCGCCGAGCAGGTCGCCGCCGAAAAGCCCCGCTCCTGGTTCTACAGGAAGGCCCTCGGCGGCGGGTCGCTGCTGGACTACATGGGCTACGGGACGACGTTCGGCACGTGGTACATGAAAGGCAAGGCGCCCATCGAGGTGACGTGCGTCACGGACGACCCGCCCGGCCTGGAGGTGGACGAGCACGCCGTCGCCATCGCCCGGTACGACTGCGGCCTCTCGAAGTTCGAGACGCGCTGGGGCACGTTCACCGACCCGTGGACGCACCAGCCTCAGCCGAAGTGCGGCTTCGTGATCGTGGGCACGGAGGGCACGCTCAGCGTCTACAAGGAAGAAGGCCGCCTCCGCGTCCAGGCGCGCGACTGCCCCGAGGGCCGGGAAGTCCCCGCCGACCCGCTGACGCCGCCGCTGACCTGCACGCTGGACCACGTCATCGACCACCTGGCCAACGGCACGCCGCTGGAAGGCCCGCTGACGACGCGCCTCAGCCGCATCGGCCAGCAGATCATCGACTCCGCCGTCCTGAGCGCCACCGAGAAACGCCCCGTGAAGCTGTTGGCGTAATGAGAAAAGAGTTCGCAGGCTAAACAGATTCGCCAAGCCGATCTCTTCAAGGAGACCGCCCGATGAGCAAGGTAAAAGTGGGACTGCTGGGAACGGGATTCATTGGTGACATTCATGCGGGCGCGTTTGCGATGGTACCCGACGCCGAAGTCGTCGCCGTCGCCTCGCCGCCGCCGGGCGAGGCCAAGGCCTTCGCGGACGAGCGGGGCATCCCCAACGCCTTCGAGGACTATCACGACCTGCTTGCGCTGGATGAGGTCGACATGGTCACGCTGGGCATCCCGAACTACCTGCACTGCCAGGCGGCGGTCGACGCCGCGGCCGCGGGGAAGCACGTCGTCTGCGAGAAGCCGCTCTGCCGCACGCTCGCCGAGGCGGACCGCATGATCGGCGCGTGCAAACAGGCGGGCGTCCTGCTCATGTACGCCGAGGAGCTGTGCTTCGCGCCCAAGTACGTCCGCGCCAAGACGCTCGTGGACGAGGGGGCACTCGGCGAGGTGTTCCTGGTCAAGCAGTCCGAGGAGCACTTCGGCCCGCACATGCCGTGGTTCTGGGACGTCGAGAAGTCCGGCGGCGGCGTGCTGCTCGACATGGGCTGCCACTCCATCGAGTACGCCCGGTGGGTCTTCGGCAAGCCCGCCGTCAAGGGCGTCTATGCCAGCCTCGGCACCCACGTGCACGCCGACAAGACCGCCGGCGAGGACCATAGCCTCTGCATCGTCGAGTACGAGGGCGGGCGGACCGGCCTCGCCGAGAACAGTTGGGCCAAGCAGGGCGGCGTGGACGACAAGTGCGAGATCTACGGCTCGGGTGGCTTCACCCGCGCGGACCTGCTCCGCGGAAGCAGCCTGCTGACCTACAGCGAGAGCGGCTACGGCTATGCCGTCGAGAAGGCCGCCACCACGGCCGGCTACACCTTCACGATGTTCGAGGAGATCTGGAACTACGGCTTCCCCCAGGAAATGGCCCACTTCGTCCGCTGCGTCCAGGGCAAAGAGACGCCCGTGGAGGCCGGCGAGGACGGCCGCGAAGTGCTCAAGATCATCTGCGCGGCCTACGAGTCCGCCGGCACCGGTCGGCGCATCGACTGGCCCTACGAGCCGCGGGAGATCGACAAACCCATCGACCTCTGGCTGGGAGCCTGAAGGAACGGCGGCATGATGATGTCACGGAGGTTGACTCGCCGGAATCTTCTCGGGGCCGCATCGGCCGCGGCAGTTCGTCGTGTGCGGTGACGAGGGCACGGTGGACATCCGCCCGCCCACGACCTGGCCGTCCAGCGGCGATCAG
This sequence comes from uncultured Planctomycetaceae bacterium, assembly GCA_964427875.1. Classification (GTDB taxonomy): domain Bacteria; phylum Planctomycetota; class Phycisphaerae; order SM23-33; family SM23-33; genus CAYRVX01. The sequence continues at coordinate 104,623 of CAYRVX010000008.1, read as the reverse complement.
ACGACCGCAACGAGCTCGATCTCGAACGGCAAGTCCTGGCCGCCCAGGGGATGGTTTGCGTGGGGGTGGTGGGCTCGTCTGGGCGATGCGCTGCTGGCGAACGTCGGGACTGCCCGGCTCACATGCGGGGGCGCCTGCCGCCGCGCCGGTCGCGATAGCTGCGTCCGCCGCTGCTGGTGGGCCGGGCTTCGTCCACGTTGAGGCGGCGACCGTCAAGCTCCGTGCCGTTCAGGCCCTCGATGGCAGCCTGCCCCTCGGCGGCGTCGGGCATGGTTACGAACGCGAAGCCGCGCGGCCGGCCGCTCTGGCGGTCGGTGGGGAGATGGACCTCCTCCACGGAGCCGTACTGGGAGAACAGGGCCTGGATCGCATCCGGGCCGGTGGTGAAATTCAGGTTGCCTACGTAGATCTTCATGCGAGAGAAGCTCCTTCCGGGCGAGCTCACGAGAGACACGAAAACCCACGTAAGCGCCACGAGTCAGAATGCAGACGCCGACGACATTCGTCGACTCATTACTACCATCCTAGCAGCAAGCCGGTCCCAACACCAACGGTATTCTCCCGGTTTGGCAGGAAGCGTCGTCGGTTTTCGCCGGGCAGGGCTCGCGGCCCCGCCGGTCGGGCAGGCGCGAACAGGGAGTTTTCCTGTTGATCGGCGGGCATGCGGGCGATAAGATCCTATGAGATACCTGACCAAGCAACGGCTACGCTTGAGCCGCCCTCCTGACTGAGGGGGACATTCGTTCCCGCTGTACGGCCTTTTATCTGCCGCGGCGGGTGCCGTGATCGGCATCCACCTGCCCGATGTCCCATGGCCCTTGCTCCGATCCCGGATCCTGGGCAACGAACAGGAAGCCGATCTGATGGCAACATGCACCACGACGGGGGTCGCTGGGCTGAACGCCTGCGCCGTCCACCCGCTCGGCAGCAAGGCGCGGGTCCTTCTGAGCAGCGTGTTCGGACCGTACGCTCAGGACGACCAGTACGGCAGCCGATCGATCAACCCGATGGAGCTGTACCACAACCAGGTGACGCGCGTTCAGGGGGTCTTCTCCCTGCGGATGTTCCACAGGAGCTGGGGGCTGATGCTCCTCCAGGCGAACATGGACGCTCCGTGCAGGTGCCTGGACTTCCCCACGTTGGACCGCTTCATCGAGGAGATCCGCCGGAACCGGTACGACATCGTCGGCATCGGCGCGATCATCCCGAACATCCTGAAGGTCCGCAAGATGTGCGAGCTGGTGCGCCGGTACCAGCCGGCCTCTACGATCGTCGTCGGCGGTCACGTCGCCAGCGTGCCCGACCTGCACGAGCGGGTCGACGCCGATCACGTCGTTCGCGGTGACGGCGTGCGGTGGTTTCGGCGGTTCCTCGGCCAGGCCGAGGACGAACCGATCCGCCACCCGATCATCTGGTCGGGGTCCGGGCGGAGGACGATGGGCGTGAACCTGCCGTTCCGCCGGCGGTTCACGGCGGCGACCCTGCTGCCTTCGGTGGGCTGCCCCATCGGCTGTGACTTCTGCGCGACCTCGGCGATGTTCGGAGGCAAGGGCCGATTCGTCAACTTCTACGAGACCGGCGACGAGCTGTTCGACGTCATGTGCCGGATCGAGAAGGCGATGGGCGTGCAGTCGTTCTTCGTGATGGACGAGAACTTCCTGCTCCACCGCCGCCGGGCCCTGCGCCTGCTGGAGTTGATGGAGGAGCACGGCAAGCCCTGGGCCCTTTACGTGTTCAGCTCGGCCAACGCCCTGCGATCCTACACGATGGAGCAGTTGGTCGCCCTGGGCGTCTCGTGGGTGTGGATGGGCCTGGAGGGCAAGGACAGCCGGTACGGCAAGCTTCACAACACGGACACGCACCGCCTCGTGCGGCGGTTGCAGTCCCACGGAATCCGCGTGCTGGGATCGAGCATCATCGGGCTGGACGAGCACACGCCCGAGAACATCGACGAAGCCATCGACTACGCCGTCTCCCACTCGACCGAGTTCCATCAGTTCATGCTCTACACGCCGTCGCCGGGCACGCCGCTGTACGACCGGCTGGAAAGCCAGGGCACGCTGCTGGGCACCGACGAGATCAGCGAGGCGGACGTGCACGGCCAGTATCGCTTCGCCCATCGGCATCCGCACATCCCTCGGGGAGAGGAAACCGAGATGCTGCTGCGGGCCTTCCGGAGAGACCTGGAGGTCAACGGGCCGAGCATCCTTCGCGTGGTGGCGACGACGGTGGCTGGTTGGAAGCGATACAAGGACCATCCAAACCGACGGATCGCTGCGCGATTCGCATGGGAAGTCGCGAACGTGGCGGCCGGGTCTCTCGGCGGTGTCTGGGCCGGCCGTCGGTTGCTCCGCGCGGATTCGCGGCTGACGGCCCGGCTCGACGCGGTCTTGAGGGACGCGTACGCCCACCTCGGCCTGAAGGCCAGGCTCCTCGCGCCGATCGTCGGGCGTTTCCTGCTGTGGTCGGCGCGGCGCGAAGCAAAGCGCCTTGCCCGCGGCTGGACGTACGAGCCGCCGACCTTCTACGAGAGCAACGTCGAGCTTGACCTCCACGCAGACGGTCCCGGTCCCAAGCCCAAGCTCTGCCGGTTCGTCGAACCGACCGCCGGCCGCAGCCGCACCGCGGCTTCGCCGCAGCGCAGCGGGGCCCTGGCCCGCTAGAAGGGCGCGCGGCCCAGGGGCGGCGCGGCCTCAAATCGCCGCCAGCGCCTCGGGGCGGTACATCCCACGGAGGCAAAGGCCGACCGCATCGGCGGGCCTCACGGCCCCGGCGAAGTCGATGAGACCATCGACCTCTGCTTGGCGGAGCAGAGAGAGCGGGACCCCAGGCTAGCTGTTCCCGATTGCCGGGAGCACAGTGACCGACGAGGAAAAGAGACGAGGCTGCTTTGCCTATGGGTGTTTCTTGTCCGTCCGGCGCACCCGGAACTTGGCGGAGAAGTTGCCCCAGGCCCGGCTGTAGGACAGGTCGACGGCGTATTCTCCCGGCTGGGGGAAGTGGAGCCAGTACTTCCTTTCCTTTCGGATGGGGATCTTCACCGAGAGTTCGTGCGGGCCGACGGTACTGAGGATCGTCAGGTCGAACCCCTGGCCAACGAACCCCTCCGCGATGGGCGTCCCGTCGAGGCTCACCGCCACCGGGGCGTCCAGGACGTGCCATTTCCCTTTGCAGTGGACGTGGATCACGACGGCGTCTGGCGGCTCGGTCATCTCCTCGTCTCCGGTCGCTGCTTCGGGCTGGGGTGAAGGTCCGGGGCGTTTCTCGACGCCCGCTGCGCTGCATTTCGCTCAGATGCCGGAAAGGGCTTCCGGCGTGATGATCCACGCGAGCTGGAAGGCGCCGTCGGCGGCGCGCTGGAGGCAGACGACGCCGGCGTTTCGGAACGCCACGGGCTCGGGGGATTCCTTGCCGGTCAGCAGGACGGCGGCGAGCCTGCCGAGGAACGGGAGGTGGCCGACGATCATCAGATCACGCTGGCTCGGCCCGATCTCGTCGCAGATGGGGCCGACGTCGTCCATGGGCGACAGGCCGTCTCGCTGGACGACTCCCTCCTCGCAGGCCACGGCCGAGGCGAGCTCCTCGGCCGTCTGGGCGGCGCGGGTCTTGCCGCTGTGCCACACGGCGCGGACGCGCAGACCCAGCGGTCGCAGAAAGCCCGCCATCTTCCGCACGTCCGACCGGCCCTTGTCCGTGAGCGGCCGGTTGGGGTCTTCTTCCTTCGACTTCGCCTCGCCGTGCTGGATCAGATACACGCGCATGTCCGGGCCTCCGAGAAACCGTCGGTTCGACGGCCATTATAGCCGCAAAGGAGCAGGGCAGTCCGCCGAGTCCTGTGTTAGTATGGTCCGACGCGGATGCCGGGGCCGCCCGGGCAGGGCCGAATCGCCGGCGGTGAAAGGTGGAGAACATGCGTAGCTGCGGAAGACATCCAGGATTGCCAACTCCGGGCGCGGCGCTCCGGGCGTCGGCGGCCGTGATGCTCGTGCTGTCCATCGGCCGTGGGGCCCTGTCGGCGGAAGACAAGACGTTCTCCGCGACGGTCTCCTTTCAAGACGGCGTCAGCGGCTACGAAGGTGGCTGGGACGACAGCCTGCGCTTGGGCAAGCTCAAGCTCGTCGGTGACGTCAAGAGGGAGTTGAACTGGTGGCACAAGGCCCAGATCGAGAAGGGAAAGCTCAACAGGCAAAAGGTCCTCGAAGAGCTGTCGAACTACCGGCACGTGGTCCGCTGGGGCCGTCTTGACCGGTGGATCAGGGGCGGGGACGTCCGAGTGGTATCCGCGAAGGTCCATTTGTTCTACTGCGACGAGTTCTGGTCGTACTACAAGTACACGGTCGCGCTGCACCGCGCGCTGGACGGAACGAAGGACAGGATCGAGACGGCCCCCGCCGGCGTCGCGCACCTCTACGGCGACCGCTGCGCCAAGGACGTCAAGACCCCGCTCAACACCTGGGTCGAGTTCGACCTGCGCCCGGAGCTCGCGCAGGCGTGGATCGACGACCCCAAGAGCAATCGCGGCCTGGTGCTCCTGCAACAGAAGAAGGCCGAGACCCAGCCGCCGAAGAAGAGCACCGGCAGCGGCGTCTACTTCCGGGCGAACAGCTACGGCGTCGCGCGGCTGCGCCCGAAGCTGACCATTTCCTACAAGTTCACGGGAAACGTCCCGCCGTTTGCCCCGAAGCTGGCGGGAGGATTCGACGGCGCGATCGTCGGAGACGTCCTGCCGATCCGCTGGTCCGAGGTCACGCCCAAGAGGGACCTCAACGGCGATGCGGTCACCTACGAGGTCCGCGCCGGCCGGGAAGTCGGCGCCGCCGTGCAGTGGAAGACGATCGCCCGGGACATCGCCGCGCCCGCAGCGCAGTACCTCTGGGACACGTCCGCCGCCGCGAAGGGCAAGGGGTACAGAGTGGCCGTCCGCGCTCGCGACAGCCGCGGCGCGGTCAGCGAATGGTCCGGGGGCAAGCACACCTTCGAGATCGCCGGGGGCAGGATCTCCTTCAACGTGGGCGTCGCGACGCCGGTGGAGAGGGTCCGCCGCGACGAGCCGCCGGCCCTGCGCCCTGCCGGTTCGGCCGCGGTGTCCCTGGCTGGAGGGGAAACCGAAGGGCTGCAACTGGTCCTGATGAACGTCATGCGGCCGTGCGAGGAAGTGCGCGTGTCCGTCGGCCCGCTGATCGGCCCGAGCGGGCGGGCGCTGCCGGCCGGCGCCGTAACGTGCAACCCCGTCGGATACGTCAAGACCACCGAGCCGAAGTACAGCGTGCCCCGCACGGGCTGGTGGGCGGACCCGCTCCTGGCGCCCGGGCCGGTCCGGCTCGCCGTTGGGAAGGCCCAGCCGGTGTGGCTGTCCGTGCGGTGCCCCCGCGATGCGACGGCCGGGACGTACAGCGGCACCGTGGAGATCAGGACCTCCGACGGCGAGACCCAAGCCGTGAAGCTCTCCGTGACCGTATGGGACTTCGCCCTGCCCGTCTCGGGCACGCTCAGGACGATGATCGTCGATTCCGCGCAGAAGGCGCCGGCGTTCTACGGGCTCGAGAAAGGAAGCCCCGAGGCCCGCAAGCTGATCGAGGCGGTCTACGCGAAGCTGTGCGACGGCCGCATCGGGCCGGGCATGGCGCTGTGCGGGTTCGACTGGGACCGGCCGAGCTACCCCGTGAAATACGCCGACGGCAGGTACGACTTCAGCGAAGTCGACCGCCTGGGCGGGCTGCTCCTTCCGCGCGGCATGAACTCCTTCGTGATCGCCAGGTTTCCCAAGCCGGGCAAGTGGGGCTTCCCGAAGCAGTACAGCGAAGAGTGGAAGAGGAAGTGGTCGGCGCTGGTAAGGGAGTATGCCGCGCACCTTCGCGGGAAGGGCTGGCTGCTCAAGGCGTACACCTACAACATCGATGAGGCCCCGCCGTCGATGTGGAAGGCGTGCCAGCAGAACTACGCCCTGTCGAAGGCCGCCGCCGGGGACGTTCGCGTGATGCAGTGCCTGAACAACCCCAAGGGAGTGGAGGCCCTGGCCGGCTTCGCCGACACGTGGGACGTGAGCCTCCAGTTCTACAACAAGTCGCAGGCGGCCGGGCGACAGGCGAAGGGAGACGAGGTGTGGTGGAACCTCTGCTGCTACCCCTCCTCGCACCCGAACCTGTTCCTGGACTATCCCGCGATCGACGCGCGGATCGTCGGCTGGCTGTCGTGGAAGCTCAACGTCAGCGGGTTCGAGTACTGGTCGGCCACGAGCTGGGGCAAGAACACCAGGCCGGTCACGAAGGTCGAGAGCGACTGGCTCGCCAAGGCGTTCGGCCGGTACAACGGCGACGGCTACCTGCTGTATCCCGGACCCGGCGGCGTCATCCTGAGCTCGATCCGGATGGAGGCGCTGCGGGACGGATTCGAGGACCACGAGTACCTCGCGATTCTCCAGCGACTCGTGAAGACGGCCAAGGGCGCCGAGACGGAGACGCTCGCCGAGGCGCGCAACCTGCTGGCCGTGCCCGATTCCGTGTGCAGGAAGGACCTGTCCTTCACGACCGACCCGGCGGTCCTCCTGGCGTACCGGGCGAGGGTCGCCCGGGCCATCCTGGCTCTCCGCGGCGCCGGTTCGTGAGGAAGGAGATTTCCCGCCCCAGGCGGTCCTACTCGACGACGGCCGTGCCCCACTCGTGGGGCCCCAGGCGGCTCTCGTGGGGGATGTCGTTGATGACGTTGGCGGTGAAGCTGTTGTTGGACCAGAAGGCCCGCATGGCGGCCTGCGTGCCCGTCTTGTTGCCGAAGACGTAGCCGACGTCCATCTTCACCGCCGCGCCCGGCCGGGGCGACAGGCCGATCAGGTCCAGCGGGATCGTCACCGTCGCCTCGAGCTCGCCCGCCAGCCGGGAGCGGTACTCCAGTTGAACGCGGCCTGACGTCTCGATCGCGTCGAAGGTCTCCTTCCCCGTCGGGCTGGTCAGGACGACGGGCCTGCCCTTGAGGCCCTTGATCTTCGGCCGGAAGACGACAGCCAAGTCCTTCACAACAAGCGTTTAAACCCCTCACCCCCGGTCCACCCGCGCACGTACACGCGGAACCAGATTTCCTATCAGTTGCTCTCTGCGATACCGCGGATCGACTCGGGCGGACGGGAAGGCCACGTGCCGCTGGAGGGCGACGTCCCCTCGCCGAGCAGCCCCCCGCGCGAGACCACCCTCGAGGACGGCCGGCGCGTCCGCTGCCGTCTGTTCGGCGGATAAGTGGCACTTGCGGAACTCTTTCGTTGGCAAATGCCCCGTCGCGCGGTATACTCGATGGACACGTCTGACTAGGACAGCAGATGGGATGATGCCGGGTCGGCAGATTGCTGTGCGCGTTTGCCGGAACGGCAAACGACAAGTCTGAACGGGAAAGACTAGGGAGGACGCTGGTGATAAGTGCGCCCGTTCGCCATGCGGTGACCGTCGGCTCGATTGCTGTCTGTCTAGCCCTGGCCGTTGTGCTGTCTTCACCTTATTGGACGGGACGGGAGAATGGCGCTGCGACGATCATGTACCCGCTTGACGAGACGGTATTCCCTCCCGACATCGTCGCACCCACGTTCCGCTGGAAGGACAAACAAGCCAAGGCCGGGAGGTGGCTCATCACGGTCGAGTTCCCCGACGGCAAGGATCGCATGACCTTCTTCAGCGACGTCATGGAATGGACGCCCACGGAACAGCAGTGGCGGGCCATGAAACGCCGCAGCCGGGAAGCGCAGGCAAGGGTCGCCATCGCCGGCCTGGAGCGGCACCGGAGCGAGTCCGTCGGTTCGTCTCGTGAGGCCCGTTCGACTGCGAGCATCACGTTCAGCACCTCGAAAGACGAGGTCGGTGCGCCCTTGTTCTACCGGGAGGTGAATCTGCCTTTCATCGATGCCGTCAAGGACCCCACCGGCATCCGGTGGCGGTTCGGGGAGGTATCTTCGCGGCAGCCTTCAATCGTTCTGGAGGGGCTGCCGGTATGCGGGAACTGTCATTCGTTTTCTGCGGACGGCGCCGTCCTCGGCATGGACGTCGATTATGCCAACGACAAGGGCTCTTACGCGATCGTGCCGGTCGCGGAGAAGATGACCCTCGCGAAGGGCAACATCATCACGTGGAGCGACTACGAGAGGCAAGACGGTCGACACACGTTCGGCCTGCTGTCCCAGATCTCTCCGGACGGCAGGTACGTGGTGAGCACGGTGAAAGACCGGTCCGTTTTCGTTCCGAAGCCGGGGCTGGAGTTCTCCCAATTGTTCTTCCCGATCCGGGGCATTCTCGCCGTCTATCGCCGGGAGACCGGCGGGTTGTCCGCGCTGCCGGGCGCCGACGACCCGCATTTCGTGCAGAGCAATCCGACCTGGAGCCCGGATGGAAAGACCATCGTCTTTGCCCGGAGCAGAGCGCACCCTCTGAGGATCGTCGGCGACAAGGTGCTGCTGACCGAGAGGGAATGCCGCGAATTCCTCCAGGACGGGAAGACCTTCCTGTTCGACCTCTACCGGATGCCGTTTAACGACGGCAGGGGCGGCAGGGCCGAGCCGCTTGTGGGCGCCTCGAACAACGGGATGAGCAACTACTTCCCGAAGTACTCACCCGACGGCAAGTGGATCGTGTTCTGCAAGGCCAGTACGTTCATGCTGCTCCAGCCGGACAGCGAGCTCTACATCATGCCGGCCGAAGGCGGCGAGCCGAGACGGATGCGGTGCAATACCTCACGCATGAACTCCTGGCACAGTTGGTCCCCGAACGGCAGGTGGCTGGTGTTCTCGTCGAAGGCGAACGGCCCATACACCCAGCTCTTCCTCGCGCACGTTGACGAGCATGGCCGCAGCAGTCCTCCGGTCTTGCTGTCACACCTTACCGCCCCGGACCGGGCCGCGAACATCCCGGAATTCGTCAATGCCGCACCCGGCGCGATCAAGAGGATCCACGAGCAGTTCCTCGACGATGAGTCTTTCCGCAGGGCCGCCTACCAGTTCGCCATGGCCGGCGATCTCGAGAATGCGGCGCGGGAATACCGCAAGGCCCTGGCAATCAACCCCGGGCATGCAGACGCGCACATCGAGTTGGGGCGGATTCTGTTCAGGCAGCAAGCGCTCGAGGAAGCGGAGGGCCATTTCGTCAAGGCCGTTCAGTGCCGGCCCGACAACGTCAACGCCCGCAGCAACCTCGGCAACCTCCTGGCTCGCCGGCGCAGGTTCCTGGAGGCCGCCGAGCAGTACCGTCAAGCGCTGCGGCTGGAGCCGAAGTGGACCCACCGCGTCAGCCTGGGGCTGGCTCTGCTCCAGTCCGGCAAACGCGACGAAGGCCTGGCCCAACTTGCCGAGGCCGTCCGCCTTGATCCGGACAACCCCGACCCGCGCTACAATCTCGCTCGCGCGCTGCTTCAGCAGGGCAGGCCCACCCAGGCCCTGGTCCATTATCGGCACGTGCTGAAGCACAAGCCCGACCACCTCCCGACCCTCGGGGCGATGGCCTCCATCCTGGCTGCGACCGACGACCCGAAAACGCGCAACGGCGCCGAAGCCGTCAGGCTTGCCACCAGGGCCTGCGAATTGACCCGTTACAAAGTGGCGGCGTTTCTCGATGGCCTGGCGGCGGCCTATGCCGAGACCGGCCGGTTCCCCGAAGCGGTGAAGGCCGCCGAAAAGGCGCTTCAACTCGCACGCGACCGCCGAGAGAACGACCTCGCCCAACGGATCGCGCATCGCCTGGAGCTCTTCAGGCGCGGCCGCCCCGCCCGGCTCCCGTCAGGCCCTTCGCACTGAGGCGCCGAACGGCACTCCCCCGGCGGGAAGCGGACTTCCTCAGCATCCGTCCTCCGTCATCTGGTCGCGGCGGCAAAGGCCGTCCCGGCCGTGAAGAGCTACCGCTACCCGAGGGCGTCCCTCGAGGTCGCCCAGGGCGAGACGGCGAAGATCGAGATGGGCCTGCCGATGAAGGCGACCATATTGGCAAAGGTCTCCCCGGGGAAGGTGACGTTTTCGCTCAAGCGGGTGGATGCGGCGGGCCGTAGCATCCTGCGTGTGATGAACGCCGCGGGCCGGCGGCCGGAGGCCCGGCCATCGACGTCGTCGACAAGACGGGCAAAGTGGTCTACACGGCCAAGCTGGAGTATGGCTGAAGTGGCACCTGTAAGCACACATGGAGTGCATCGCCCCGGTCGGCCGCAAAGGCCGGCCGGGGCGATTGCCTCTTATACCATTCGATGACCTCGACGATGGTACCTACTCCCGGGATGAAATAGTCCAGCGGCTTCGAGGTGAGCCCCACTCCTTCCACCGCCCTCTTCGCTGGGTCTGCCATAGTGCAACCCCTTTCCGAAACTGTCCTACCCATTCGGGCCCTTGTCGCTCCGAGCAGCAAGACCCGCCCATCGTGCGTAGCTTCCCCCGCGGCGTCCATGGGCTGCGACACCTATCCAGCCTGAAAGAAAGGCTGGAATCCATCAGCCCAGGGCAACGCCGTCGTTGTTGCACACATCCTTGCCGGCTGACTTGACGCCGACAGTGGCCGTGTATCAGGCCACGGCCCTGCCTGCCGGCAGGCAGGTTTAGCCGTGGTTACATTTGTTTCCCTGGATGCTTAGGGCGCTTTGGCGTCCTTCTCCGGATGGCTTGGGCCACGGCGCGACCTCGCGAATCCTGCCACGGCTGCCAAACAAGCCCCCGAGGGCCAACGCCAAGCGGAGATGGCTGTTGAAACGGGCTAACCTGTTCCTGCAGCGCCTGCTACCACGACTGAAGCCGTGGCCTAACACACAACGCTGCCTGAGCCTTCCTCTCCCGCCTCCCTTCACATGAGCAGATGTGTGCAACAACGAGGGCAACGCCCTGGGAGGCGGTGCGTCCCCATATCATCAAGCCCTGTAGGGGCGGCACAAGGTCGCGTGCGCCGCCCGCGTCCCACGGGCCCGACTCAACATTCCTCGGCCTTCAACGGCTCGAAGGTGGTGGTGAGGTCTTGGGTCTGGCCGGTATCGGCGGCGCGGTAGGCGGACTCGATGATGTCGATGACGTGGCGGGCGTGCTCGGCCGACGCGATGGAAGGGGCCGCGCCGCGGATCCAGTCGACGAGCTGCATCACGTCCTCGAAGACGTGCGACTCCGGCTTGCCGGCGTGCTCGCCGACGACGTGGGGCTCGTGGTCGCCCTCGGTCTTCATGTCCTCGCCGTTGACCTCCGTCCCGATCACCGCGCCCTCGGCGCCGTAGATGTTCGGCTGGAAGCCCCTGGTGATCGAGCCGGCGTACGTGCCGTAGGCCACCGCGAAGACCGCCTCGTCGAAGTCGATCAGGATGAACGTGGTGTCGTCCATGTCGGCCTCGATGGCCTTGTCGCGCCATTGTCGGACGGGCATGGTCAGGCCGGACATGGCCGTCACTCGCCTGGCCGGGCCGAGAATGCCCGTGAGCGTGTGCAGGCAGTAGACGGTGACGTCGTACATCGGCCCGCCGCCCGGCTTGCGGAAGTACCACGTGGGATCGACGTTCGTGAGGACGTCCTCGCCGGTGCGGTACTCCTCGCCGATGTGATACCGCCCCGGCGCGGCGCCGGTGATCGCCCAGATCAGCCTGCCGACGTCGCCGGCGAGGATTCGCCTGCGGATCCGCCGGTTGAACGGGTGAAGCATCTGCCCCGGGCAGGACACCAGGAGCACGCCTTCATCGGCCGCGGCGGCGATCAGCTCGTCGCACTCGGCGACCCGCGTGGCCATCGTCTTGTTGAAGTGCACGTGCTTGCCCGCCCGGATCGCCGCCATCCCCTGCTCGTAGTGCAGGCCGATCGGCGAGCAGAGCGTCACGGCGTCCACGTTCGGGTCGTCGAGCAGCTCCTCGTAGGTCTCGTAGCTCGCGGCCACGCCCCACTTCTCGGCGGCGGCCCTCGCGCGGCCGGGCACGGGGTCGCACACGGCCGCCAGCGACACGCGGTCCTTCACGTCGTCCATCGAGAGGTGCGTCAGCGCCCCGCGCATGCCGATCGCGCCGGCACCGACCACTCCCATTCCGACTGTCTCGCTCATGATCTCTGCTCCGAAAGTAGGTCGCAGGTTCTCTACACGGCAGCGAACGTGGCTGCATATCCGGCCGGGTCGAGCTGCCGGACGCGGGCGCCCAGGGCGGCCAGCTCCTCGCGGAGCGGCTCGATGCGTTCGGCCAGGTAGCGGTCGATCCAGATCGGCTCGATGAGGCCGGCGAAGGCCCGCCGGACGTCGTCGGCGATGGCGTCGGCCTCGACGAGGCCGGCCCGGAGCCAGCCGAGCGACCGGATCATCCCCCCGCCGGTTCGCCGACGGGCGTCCAGCGTGGCCATGGTGACGATCTCCCGCAGGTGCCGCACGTTCCGCCAGCCGGCCGCGCGCACGTCGCGGAGCCGCTGCATCGCCGACTTGCAGGCCTCGAACCGCTCTCGCTCGCCAAGGTCTTCCAGGCCCGCGACGCACGCCTCGATCCCGCCTTCGGGCGCCTGGCCGTCGTGGAGGATCACGCCCACGTTCACCAGCGAGTCCAGCGAGGCGTCGATCGTCTCGCAATGCACGTTGTGCGTGCTGTAGCGGCTCCAGGCCGTCGCGAACACGCCCTGCATGCCGAAGCGCCGCGCCACCTCCACCCAGGCGGCTGCGTTCTGCTCGTGAGCGGCGAGGTCCGGCACGTCCACGTTGTGCCCCGCGGCGCCCTTGTAGGCCGTCGCGCCCCACAACCGCACGCCGTGATCGGCGAACCGCTGGATGTACTTCGTGTTGTAATGGTGCTCGGTCGTGTCGGGATGCCCGCGATAGCCCCAGACGCAGAGGTCCGCCTTCTCCGCCAGGCGCCGCAGCGCGGGCGGGTCCCAGTCCTTCATCATGTCGTGCCACAGGATCGGCCGAACGCCTCGCTCGTTGAGGCAATCGAGGATCGGCTCGACGTGGTGCAGGTACAGCGCCCCCTTGCCGTTCTCGGCCACGTAGGCCTTGGTGTCCGGGTGCGTGCCGAAGGACCACGCCTCGTCGCCGCCGAGGTGGAACCGCCGCACGTTCGGCAGGGCGGCCAGCACGTCGTCCACCATGTTCTGCACCAGCTCCCGCGCCCCGTCGGCCAGCGGGTTTAAAACGTCGCAGCGGTGCGGGACCTCGCGAAGATGCTCGTAGCCCGGCGCGGACAGCGGGTTCTCCATGTGGCCGAGGCACTGAACCAGGGGGATGATCTCGATATCGAGCCTCTCCGCGGCCGCGTGGAAGTCGGCCACCTGCCGCGGCGTATAGGCGGTCTCGCAGCGGAAGTGCTCGTCCACCGTCCAGGGGAACGTGTCCTCCCATTCCACGAGGACGGCGTTGTACCGGCACGCGGCGAAGATCTCGAGCAGCCGGCGGAGGCGGTCGGCCGTCGGCGGCGTGCCTTTCAGGTCGAGATGGACCCCGCGAATCGCAACGGCGGGCTCGGCTGCGCGGAACAGATCGTCCAGCGGCATGGCGGCGTCCTTTCCGGGCTGCGTGAGGCTTCTCCGAAGGATAGCATTCGACGGCACGCGGTCAACGGTCTGCTTTGAGTCTGGCCTCGGCACCGGCGGGGTGATAGAACAACCCACGCTGTCTGTCGGTCAAGAGAGCCCATCACCGAGAAAGGGACCCCGGCAATGCGCATCAAGCAATCGATCTGCTATCCGATGTACAAGCGGGACGACGTGCCCATGGCCAGGCTGTTCGAGGCCTGGGCGGGAATCGGCGGGGCGGCCATCGAGCTGTGGGGCTGGGGCGACGACCTGGAGGAGATCGTCGCAACGGCCCGGGAGCACAAGCTGGCCGTGGCGAGCATGGCCGGGCACGGCTCCCTGACCGGCGGGCTCAACAAGCGATCGAACCACGACCGCATCGAGGCCGAGCTTCGCGAGTCGATCGACAAGGCGGCCGAGCTGGGCATCCCCGGGGTGATCTGCTTCAGCGGCAACCGCCAGCCGCACACGAGCGAGCTGGAGGCCATCGACGCCTGCGCGGACGGCCTGCGGCGCGTCGCGCCCTACGCCGAGGAGAAGGGCATCAACCTGAACATGGAGCTGCTGAACAGCAAGATCGACCACGCCGGCTACCAGTGCGACCACACCGCCTGGGGCGTGGCCGTCTGCCAGAAGGTCGCCAGCCCGCGGGCAAAGCTGCTCTACGACATCTACCACATGCAGATCATGGAGGGCGACGTGATTCGGACGATCCGCGAGGACATCCAATGGATCGGCCACTTCCACACCGCCGGCGTGCCCGGCCGCAACGACATGGACGACACGCAGGAGCTGAACTACCGCGGCATCTGCGCCGCCATCGCCGCCACCGGCTACGCCCTATACGTCGGCCACGAGTTCAAGCCCAAAGGCGACGCCGTAGAGGCGCTGCGCAAGGCGTTCGAGATCTGCGATCAGGGATAGTAAGGGGGACTAGGCCCGTTGCCTTGACCGGATCGCGGGGCGCCGCTATGCTCGCGGGGCACGATGGGTCGGGCGCGCGGTGGCGGCGCCGGGTAGCGGAGATCCCGATGCGACCGGTTCATATTGTCCTGGGGCTGATCATCCTGGCGGTCGCGGGGTTTGCGTGGCTGGAGCGCAAGCCGAGCGTCTCGGACTTCGACCCGGCCGTCCACGCGGCCTTTGAGGACACGTGGGGCAGCCGCGTCCACCTGGCCTACTGGGAGAAGTGGGGCAGCTTCGAGGCCGAGGCGTGCCAGAAGATGGTCGACGCCTTCAACGAAAGCCAGGAGGAGATCTTCGTTCACTACGTTCGCACCAGCCAGGTGGACCGCAAGGCGATGCTGGCCGTCGTGGGGGGCGAGCCGCCGGACATCGTGGGGCTGTGGTCGAACAACGTCCAGCCATTCGCCGAGGCCGGCGCGCTGCTGCCTCTGGACCCCTGCATGGCCGCGTCGGGCCTGACCGAGGAGCACTACATCCTCAACTACCTCCTGCTGTGCCGCCACAAGGGCAAGACGTACTGCCTGCCGACGACCCCGGCGACGATCGCCCTGTTCTACAACAAGGACCACTACCGTCAGAAGGCCGGGGAGCTGATCGCCGCCGGCCTGGACCCCAACCGCCCGCCTCGGACGATCGCGGAGCTGGACCGCTACGCCGACGCCCTCAGCGAGTTCAACCCGGACGGCACGCCCAGGATCATGGGCTTCATACCCACCGAGCCGGGCTGGTTCCCCACGTCCTGGCCGTACTACTTCGGCGGGGACCTCTGGGACGAGCAGACGCACCTGCCCACGCCGGACCGCCCGGAGAACGTCCGCGCGTTCGAGTGGCTCAAGAGCTACGCCAACCGCTACGGGCGGGACAACCTTACGCGCTTCCGCCAGGGCTTCGGCAACTACGACTCGCCCCAGAACGCCTTCATCGACGGGAAGGTCTCGATGGTGCTTCAGGGGGTGTACTTCCCCGCCTTCATCGATCGCCATCGCCCGCACCTCAAGTACGGCGTGGTGCCGTTCCCGTGCATCGAGGGCGTAGCCGCCCCCAGGAGCCTGATGAACGAGGACGTCATGGGTATCCCCCGCGGCTGCAAGCACCCCGAGGAGGCGTGGCGCTTCGTGCATTGGGTGCAGACGAAGGGCCTGCCGATCATCTGCCGGCTCCAGGGCAAGCACCTGCCGATCCGGCTCTCGGTGGAGGAGGACCGGAAGTTCCGCCAGGCGCACCCCAACCGCTTCCTTGACGTATTCGACAGTCTGGCCAAGTCGCCGCACTCGTTCATCATGCCGACCACGGTGATCTGGCGTGAGTACAACGACGACTACCGGCGGGCGTTTGACCACGTCTGGCACTGGCAGGTGCCGGAAGGGCGGCTGGCCGGGCTCTCCGGCGAGGCCCGCGAGCGGAAGGTCCGCGAGCTCTGCCGGGAAGAGATCGTCAAGACGCTCGGCCAGATGCGCGAGCGGTTGGAGCGCCGGCTGGCCCAGCGCGCCGAACGCGTGCGCATGCGCGAGGGGGACGGCGGGCGATGACCGGCGGGATGAGGAAATCCCTGACGGGCTACGCCTTCGTGCTCCCCTGGCTGTGCGGGCTGGCCTTCTTCATCGCGTATCCGTTCCTCGCGGCGGGGTACTTCAGCTTCTGCGAGTTCCCGCCCATGAAGGGGCCGATGTGGATCGGGGGGGCCAACTACGCCGAGCTGCTCGGCGACCCGGTCTTCCACCGCTGCCTGGGCGTGACGACGATGTTCGCGGCCGTGGCGATCCCGATCGGCGTGTTTCTCGCGCTGTCGCTGGCGCTGCTGCTCAACGCTCGGGTCCGCGGGCAGGCGTTCTACCGGGTGATCTTCTACCTGCCCCACCTCGTGCCGACCGTCGTCGTGGCGATTCTCTGGCTGTGGATCTTCAACGCCGAGGCCGGCCTGCTGAACCTGGTGCTGAAGTACCTGTTTCGCGCCGGCGACTGGTGGACGAGCCGCTTCTTCGACATCGACCTCCTCAAGGCCGGCGCCGGGGGCGTCGGCGCGGGGGCGCTCTGGCTGCTGATCGCGCCGGCGCTCGCGCTGATTGCGTGGGGGCCGACTGCGAAGCGAGTCTGGGCGGAAGAGTCTCAACTTCGCCGCGTGGTCGCGGCCGCCGCGGCGGCGGCCGTCGTGCTCGGCGCCCTGGCCGCGGCCGGCGCACTGGGCTACCGCTTCGCGCCCGGCGACATGAAGAAGATGCACGCGCCGGGCTGGCTGACCGACGGCGACCCGTTTCCCGCGGGCCTGCCGTTCGCGCCGTGCTGGGCGCTGTGGGCCATCATCATCATGTCCATGTGGGGCGTGGGGCAGATGGCCGTCATCTACCTCGCCAAGCTCCAGGACGTGCCCGTCGAGCTCTACGAGGCCGCCGAGATCGACGGCGCCGGGTGGTGGCGGAAAACCATCAGCGTGACCATCCCCATGATCTCGCCGGTGATCCTCTTCAACGTGGTCATGTCGATCATCGGGGCGTTCCAGGTCTTCGCGGCGCCCTACATCATGACCCAGGGCGGGCCGGAGGATAAGACCCGCTTCGTCGCCATGTTCGTCTACGACCAGGCATTCCAGTACCACCGTCTCGGCTACGCCTCCGCCGTGGCGGCGGTGCTGTTTCTGATCATCGTGGCCCTGACGCTCCTGGCCTTCAGACTGTCGAAAAGGCACGTGCACTACGCGGCGAGGTGACCTGGCAGCATGTCCTCCGTCGGCGACAAGAGACCGCCCTGGCACGCTCGATCGGTGATCCACCTGGTCCTGATCACCGGCGGGCTGTTCTTCGTCCTGCCGCTGGTGTGGATGATCGCGACGAGCCTCAAGCCGCTGGACCAGACGCTCCAGAAGCCCGAGGCCCTCACGACCGCCTTCTTCGCCACGGGCTACCACGCGACGATCGACGGGACGGAGCACGACGTCACGCTGGCCCGGCCGATCGAGCCCGAGAAGGACAAGCCGCTGTACATCGTCCGCCCGCGGGAGACGTTCGCCGCCGGCGAGCTGACGCTGCCCTTCGGCCCGGACACCTGGCGGCAGAGCGTCTCCTTCACCGACGAGGAGCGCCGGCAGATGGACGCCAACGTCACGCCCGAGACGAAGGTGCTGGCCGACGAGAACAACACGTTCGACCCTGCGGCCGGAAAGCTGGCCCTTCGCTCCGGGCGCGTCGTGCCGGCCGATCTCGTCCGCCGCGTCGCCCCGGCCGCCGGGGGCGAGAAGCTCTACCTCGTCCGCGAGTGGCGGCCGGAGGACACCGACACCAAGGGCGTCAGCTCGCCCTTCGTGAACGTCGAGCGCGCGTGGGACATCGTGCCGGAGAGCCGCATTCGCAAGGGCCCGAAGATCATCCCCAACAACTACCCCGTCGCGCTGCGGCGGGTGCACTTCGCGCGGAGCCTGGGCAACACGCTGCTTCTGTGCGCGATGACGGTCTGCGGGACGGTGATCTCGTCGGTGATCGTGGCGTACGGCTTCGCGTACCTGGAGTTTCCCGGGCGAAAGGCCCTGTTCGCGCTGACGCTGGCGACGATCATGGTGCCCTTCGTCGTGACCATGATCCCGGTGTACCTGATGTACCGCAACCTGGGATGGGTGGGCACGTTCAAGCCGCTGTGGGTGGCCCGGTGGTTCGGCACGGCCTTCTTCATCTTCCTGCTGCGGCAGTTCTTCCTCGGGCTGCCCAAGGACCTCATGGACGCCGCGCGCATCGACGGGTGCACGGAGCTGGAGATCCTCTGGAACGTGGTCGTCCCGCTGAGCCGGCCGGTCATCGCCATGGTCGCGCTGTTCACCTTCCTCGGCACGTGGAAGGACTTCCTCGGGCCGCTGATCTACCTCAACCACGAGAAGCAGTTCACGCTGAGCCTCTCGCTTCAGGCGTTCGCCAGCGAGCACGGTGGCACGCCGTGGCACCTTCTGATGGCCGCCTCGACGGTGTTCAGCCTGCCGCTGATCGTCCTGTTCTTCTTCGCGATGAAGACGTTCATGCGCAGCGTGGCCACTACGGGGCTGAAAGGATAATGCAGGGAGACGCCCATGAGTGAGATCCAGGTGACCCAGCCGAGTGATGAGCAGATCGCCGAGGCCGGGCAGTGGCCGACGTGGTCGTGCGACGTCTCGACGTTTGACTGGCACTACGACCAACAGGAGACCTGCTACGTGCTCGCCGGGGAGGTGACCGTCACGGCCGGCGGGGAGCAGGTCAGCTTCGGCCCCGGCGACATGGTCGTGTTCCCCAAGGGAATGGACTGTGTCTGGGACGTAGCCGCGCCGGTGAAGAAGCACTACAAGTTCGAGTGATTGGGGACGCACGCCCTGTGCAAGGGTACGTCGATTCCGGGGCCTGTGCTGCTGGGCTATCCCCACGCAGCACGGTCCGGGCGAGCTTTGCGGTTGACGGGGAACGGGGGATGGCGGTAGTTTCGGCGAAACAGATCAGTTCGGATCACACGACGCCATGGAAACCGCCCGCAGCAATGTTGACACGAACAGATTCAACGCACGGGCGGAGCTGCCTTATGAGCTGAGGCTGCTGGACTTCCAGACGGCTATGCAGGACGTCTACGATTTCTTCTACGATGTCAATACGCTCCTCGCCCGGAAGGGCCTTCGGCGCCTTGACGACATGTTGCGCCCAGCCATTATGTCCGGGGTCCTCTCTGATATGCTGACTGCGAGCCTGGCAAGCCATTCGCGAGTGCTGACCGAGAACAAGTACTTCAACGGTCACCCCGACTTGATCGTACAGGGCATCTACCCGGGTAACTCCGTGAAGGCCGGGACGGAAGGCGTGGAAGTGAAGACGACAAGGAAGGCAGGAGGGGCCGTCGATACACACGGTGCGAGAGAGCAATGGATGTGTGTGTTCGTATACGAGGTCGACACCAAGACCGAACCCGCTTGTGACCGTCGCCCCATGAGATTCACCGAGGTGTATCTTGGGCACGTGACTGACCAGGACTTTCGGAAGAACCCGCGGGGGGAACTTGGGACAAGAACAGCTACCCTCCACAGAGACGGCATTCACAAGCTCAGGGAGAACTGGATTTACCGGGCCTAGCCCTCCCCTGCCGGCAGGCAATCAACTTGGGGACGGCCCTGCGAGCCATCTGGAAGTAGTGTTCGTCTTTCTCCACGCCCATGCTCCGGTACCCGACCACTTCCGCCGCAGCCAAGGTGGAGCCGGCCCCCGCGAAGGGATCCAGCACGACGCCTTCCCCGAGCGGGAGAACGGCGCGCACCAGTTGACGGAGGAACGCCTGGGGCTTGAGGCTGGGATGGGGGGCCAGTTTGCGCTCCTCCTTTCGCGTGGGCGCCGAGCGTACCACGTCTCCGAAAGGCTTGTCCCTGCTCGGCCGCCGGAAGCCGCCCGTGCCCCATTTCCTTAAGTTGTCCTGGACCCTTCCCTCAATAGGCTTGCGATAGACGATCCACGGCTCCCACATTGATCGAGGCATCACGCTGATTTCGGGGAACTCCTCATGTGCCGCCTTCGGTCGATCTCCCCCCCGCATGGTCATGGTCAGGCGGATGATCTCGCCACGGCGCTCCAGCCCGGCAGCCGCCAAGGCGCCGGATACGATGTATGAAACCAAGGGATTCGACGCGACGACCACGTGGGCGCCCGGGACAAGCTTCGGCTCCAGAAGCTTCCCCCACAGGGTGAAGAACGTCCGTATCTGTTCGAGCTGGCCCGGCGTAAGCGTCGTGAATCGGGGCACAGGCGCCCTGCGATTCCCGTCGAAAGACGGTGGGATTCGCCAGACGCCTCCCTTGCCGTTACGCAGCTTCGTCTGTTGTTCCGGAGTGTACTCGTGGAGCCCGTAGGGGGGGTCCGTGACGACGGCATGGATCGTCTGATCGCTTTGCCGGGGAATCCAGTCGAAGCAGTCCGCATGGAAGAGGGTGGCCGCCCCAAACTTCACCGGTTCCCGCCACGCGCGCGCGGGCACCGAGGGCGTTTCTACCCCCAGGATGTCCCGCCCGTTGACGGTGTAATACCCTCGAGCCTCCCGAACGAACAGTTCGGGGGTGTTGAGCCGCAAGTAAGAGCGGACCGAAGACGACGGAGTGGGCCCGATCACATCGCTTACCCTTTTCTCGATCTCCTTGACCGAGAGTGGCCTGGAAGTCAGCGAGAGGACACCTAGGATTGCATCTCGGACGCGCCCCGGGGGATACCTGACTTCCTGCTCTGCCATGCCTGCCATGCTAGACGTCACGACGTCTTGGGTCAAGAGGAATTCTTGTTATCTCTGTCGCTGGGCGAAACAGAGGCCGTCGGGCGCAGGGCGCGGTGAACCGCGACCAGTTCTTGCCTTGCGTTCGGGGGCCCGCTTGCGTGCAATGGCATTCGCTCGAAATGCGGTAGTGGCCCACGATACTGGCAAGAAACCTGGGAACATCTGATCGTTTCGGCCCCCTCTTGCCAATGAATCGGACAGATCTGGCCGGTTCGCGGCCGGAAGACCTCGCGGAAACCGTGCAATGCAGCCCCGCGGCGGACGACTACGGGACGGACGAAGGCCCCCAACGAGGCGGCAGTCCCAATGCAGAAGATATTGAGTCTCTTGCCTTACGCAGTCTACGCCGTCCTGGCGGCCTATGTGGTTGCCTGGGCGGTGCTGCTGGTCCGCTGCGCCCGCCGCCGGCGGTTCTACCCGATCCTGGGCGACGACCGCAGGACGCGGTGGTTCTGGCTGGCCACGTTCGTCTTCGTCAACCCGTTCCTGACGGCGATGTACTTCTTCTTCGCCCATCGCCGCTCGCCCGAGGCGCAGAAGTTGCGGATCGGCGCGGTTCAGATTGCCCTGACGGCCGCCGTCGTCGCCATCGCGGGCTTCTTCCTGAACTTCCCGGGCCTGACGCACCTGTGGATGACGCCGTTCGTCGGCCGCGGCGGCGACGGCCCGGATGAGTCCGCACGCTTCAGCGCCCACGCCGCCACGATCGAGGCGCGGAACAACACGAGCTCGACGACCGTGTCCTCCTCAAGCGACAATGCGCGCCTCGCCTGCCGTCGCGTGGCCGTCATCGCCGAAGGCGGGCATGCGCTGGACTCGCTGATCGGCTCGGCGCTCCGCGAGGTGCTGGCAGGGATGCCATTCGTGGAGGAGGCCGTGCTGTTCACCGAAGGCCGGTTCCCGCCGGACGGCGAGCTTCGTCCCGATGTTTTCGTCCTGGTGGCTGCCCGCAACGTCCGGGTCACGCCGGTCCCGTACGCCGTGACGCTCCGGGCCGAGATCGACGTCTCGGCCGGATCGTCGCCCTGGCGGGGCACGGCCAGCTATCACGATGGCAGGGACCCCCCGGTGCTGGATTTCCACTGGGAGGGCACCGTGCGGCACGAGAGCAAGACGGTCGGCTACGAGTCGCTGCGGCACGGCCTGGCGGCGAGGAACATCGCCGGGGAGATCGGTGAGGGGCTGGGGAAGGCCTTCACGAAGTGGCGGGAGAAGTACGGCGTGCCGCGGGACGTGCCGGAAGGCCTCTACGGCGCTTACCGCGCGGCGAAGCTGCCGGAGCCGCTGCGAAAGATCGGCGCCAGGCGCCTCTGTTCCTATCGCGGGCTGCTGACGCACGGCGAAACGTACTGGCGCCTTCGCGTGGGGAAGAAGGGACTGGCCGAGCTGCTCGAACGGCTCTCGAAGGAGCTGGAGGCCGGCGGATGGCGGGAACTCTCCTGCGGCAAGAGGAACCTGCGGATGGAGCACGGTCCGGCGCGGATTCACGTTTACCGCCCGTCCGAGCGGGTGCGGACCGGTTGGGTGGTGAACAGCGGCGAAGCGAGCGAACCGCAGACGACGCTGTACGTCCGCCTGCGCGAGCGCTTCGGGCCGGAGGAGCGCCGCGCCGCCCTGGAGCGCCTGCTGGCCGAGCCGGCGCCGACCGACGCGCTGCTGTTCTTCAGCCGCTTGTTCGACGACGATCAGCGGCTGCGGATGTACAATCTGCTCGAGCGGCGCCCCTGGCGGTCGCTGCCGGCGCAGGTGCAGTTGATTCACCATTACCTAGGGCGGAAGGAGCACGACAAGGCGCAGGCCGGCATCCGCCGAGGGCGCGCCCTGCTTTGGGGCCTATGGGACGCCGGCCCGTTCCAAGCCAAGCTCGACGGCCTGGCGAAGAAACTGGCCGAAGCGCTCGGCGACGAGAAGGCCAAGAAGGCCGCGCCTCCGACGGCCGAGGACTTCCGGGCGGCGGGCTTCCATGAGATCGACGCCAACACGCAGGCGTTCGAGTTGGAAGTCGGCCCGGGCCAGGCGGCGCTGCTGCTCTACGAGGGCGAAGGAGAGAGACTCCGCACGCTCAACCTGCGAGTGATCCGCCTGGAGAGCGAACCGTACCGGACACCATACGTCTGGGAATGGGTCGAGAACCACGGTCGCGGCAGCAGGAGCAGGGCCACCGAAGCCGGGCGCGTGGGGACCGACGGCAAGTGGTCCGCCAGCCACACGTGGTCACTCGATCGAGGGATGCTCGTCAGGACGCGGGTGAACCCCGCGCCCAAGAAGGGCCGCTTCACGATTGCGGTCTGGGTCGACACGCGGCGCGCCGCGGCGCCGCGCCGATAGGCCCGGTTCCCGCCCCCCTTCGAGGGCTG
The DNA here is from genome assembly GCA_964427875.1 of uncultured Planctomycetaceae bacterium. Taxonomy (GTDB): domain Bacteria; phylum Planctomycetota; class Phycisphaerae; order SM23-33; family SM23-33; genus CAYRVX01. The sequence continues at coordinate 81,583 of CAYRVX010000008.1, read as the reverse complement.
GCCACTTCAGTGGCCGGTCGAGCACCTCCGCCTGCTCCCGTGACAACGGGGCAGACAGACGGGTATGATCTCCCCCGGCGTCCACGGGGGACGCCGCGAGGGAGGCAACACGCAGCGAAAGGGCGGACCGATGGAATACGTGCTCCTGGGTCGCACGGGCGTTCGGGTCTCGCAGTTGTGCTTCGGGACGATGAGCTTCGGCGGCGACGCCGACGAGGAGACTGCCGCCGCGATGTTCCACCGCTGCCGGGAGGCGGGGATCAACTTCTTCGACTGCGCGGACATGTACTCCAGGGGCCGGGCCGAGGAGATCCTCGGGCGCCTGATCGCCGACTGCCGCGACGAGATCGTCCTGACCAGCAAGGTCTACAACCCGATGGGCGACGACGTGAACGCCCGCGGGCTGTCGCGGCGGCACGTCATGCTCGCCGTCGAGGCCAGCCTGACGCGCCTCAAGACCGACCGCCTCGACCTGTACTTCCTGCACATGTTCGACGCCGACACGCCGATCGAGCAGCCGCTGCAAGCGCTGGACGACCTCGTGCGGCAGGGAAAGGTCCTCTACCCGGCCGTGAGCAACTGGGCGGCGTGGCAGATCGAGAAGGCCCTCGGCGTCTGCGCCCGCGAGCACCTGGCGCGCTTCGAGTGCATCCAGCCGATGTACAGCCTCGCGAAGCGCCAGGCGGAGGTGGAGATCCTCCCGATGGCCGCGGCCGAACGGCTCGGCGTGATCCCCTACAGCCCGCTGGGCGGCGGGCTGCTGACGGGCAAGTACGGCGTGGGCAGGAGGCCCGAGGCCGGCCGGCTCGTGGACCACCCCGGGTACGTGAAGCGCTACGCGGACCCATCCTGCTACGAGACGGCCGACAAGCTCGTCGCCCACGCGGGCGAGCGGGGGCTGCACCCGGCGACGCTGGCGGTGGCGTGGGTGATGTCTCATCCGGCCGTCACGGCGCCGATCATCGGGGCGCGCGACCTCGAGCAATTGGCCCCGTCCCTGGCGGCTGCGGAGGTCGAAATGACGCCCGAGTGGCGAGCGGAGCTCTCCGCCCTCAGCCCCGAGCCGCCCCTGGCCACCGACCGGGCGGAAGAGAAGGACGTCGGCAGGTAGCACACGTGTTTCCGGGGCGGGAAGGACCGCTGCGATGACGACGAGCGCGTTTCTCATTGCCCTCGCTGCTGCGGGTCCTTCGGGGCCCTGAGCGGCCAGGACTGGGCAGAACGGCGCCAGGCGAAGTGGGCCCTGCGCCGCCTGCTCGGCGACCTCGGGCGCGATATCCCGTCGTCCTACTTCGCGATCTGCGACATGGCCTGCCGCGTAACGTCCTGATCGCCGGCCGCGCGGCCATCGGGAAACTCCTGCCGCCAGAATGAGGGAGGCTAAGTAGGCAGCAGGGCCTCCAGGCGGCGCAGCAGGCCGCCCAGCCGGCCGCAGACGTCGCGGAGGTCGCTTTCGTTAGGCCTGCCGCGAATGTCGCCCAGCCGGCCCGAGACGTTCAGCGTGGCCTGCGAGGGCTCGTGGAACTCGCCCGGCACGGCCCACTCGTCGACGACGCGGATGCCCGCATGCTCCAGGAACTGGCCCGTGTACTTGAGCATGGGGATTGCTTCGCGCAGGCCGGTGTGCGGCCCGCCGTAGGTGCAGAACACGACGGCGAAGCGTTCCGGCCGCTCCGGCGCGGCCTCGCGGACCGGCCCGCAGGAGCGCATGCGCGACTTCAGGAAGCGGGTCACCGGTTCGGGCGGCAGGAACTGGTACACGGGCGCGCCGAGCAGGACGAGGGCGTAGTCATCGAGGCCCACGTCGAGGTCTTCCGCGATCTCCATGAGGTCGGCGTCGAAGCCGGCCTGGGTGAGTGTCTCGTTCAGGGCCTGGGCCACTTTGCGCGTGTTGCCGCCGGCGCTCCAGAACAGCACCAGCGAACGGTTGCGTCCTTCGCTCATTCGCCTCCTCCCGACGGATTGCCGAAACGGACCGCCCGGGACCGACCGGGCGGTGCATATCATAGTCCCCTTGCGGTGCCCGGCGCAAGTGGCTCCTTGAAAATGCCCGCCGCCGGCCGATATCCTCGCCCGTGGCGCCGCGCCCGGATGCCGCGGCCACTGCCTCTCGTGCCCTCGAAAGGACCGGAGAATGCACCAGCGACCGCTGCTGTGGACGTTCGTGTTTGCCGTTCTGCCTGGTTATCTCGCTCCGGCCGGGGCGGCGGAGTTCCGTGTGCCGCTCATGAAGGCGCCGCCGAAGATCGACGGCCGTATCGATGCCGGCGAATGGGCCGTCAGCGCCGGCTTCGAGGGCTTCGGCCGCGACGGCGGACAGCTCGCCCGGCGCCGCGTCAAGGCCCGCGTAGGCGCCACCGGAACGCACGTCTTCGTCGCCGTCCGGAGCCAGCTTCCCGACAAGGGCTCGCTGGCCGCGAACGTCGGGAAGGACAGCCTCAAGGCGGTGTTCGACGACGCCGTGGAGGTCTTCGTCAATCCCACTCCCGACGACGCCGGGCAGGTGGACTACCAGTTCCTCGCGAACTCGCTGGGCAATGGCGGCTACAACATCCACACGCTCGGCGGTGCGAAGGAGAGCGCCGCCTGGCGCGGCGGGTGGAAGCACGCTCACGGGTTCCACGGCGGATACTGGCACTTCGAGTGCGGGATCCCCATCGCCGGCATGCCCATGGCCGGCAATGGCCGCGAGACCACCGACGGGGCGTGGAAGATCAACCTCACGCGGGACTGGAAGAGCCCCTGGCAGTGGTCGAGCCTCAGCGCCGCCGCCGGCGGATATGCGTGGACGGGGCTCCGTTTCAGCTTCGCCAAGGACGCCCCGGCCGTGCAGTACGAGGCCGACACCGATCCGTTCCTGGCGAACTTCACCGGCACATTGACGGTCCGGAACCCATCGGCGCGGCGCATGGACCTCCAGGCCTCCGCGACACTCACCCGTAACCGCATGCCTGCCGTCCGCGCGGGCGGGAAGCTCGTGCTCGCGCCCGGCGAGGCGAGGAGGATCGTGCTGACCTGCCCGCCCGACGAGGCGACGACGCGCTTCGAGCTTCACGTGCGCGTCGCGTCGGCCGACGGGAAGACGGTCTTCTACGACCGAAAGGTCTCCTGGCCGAGGGGCAAGCCGTACCGATACGTCGCCGGCGAGAAGGCCAGGCCCGCGCCCGTCAGCTTTCGCTTCGCCTACTACCCCTATCGCAGCCGCATGCGGATCCTGGCGGACATCAACGCCCTGACCGAGGGCGCGAAGCTGACGAAACTTACCGCTGAAGTCCGCGAACGGCTGGAGAAACAGGTCGTCCATCGCGCCGCTTTCGACCCCGGCGGCTTCCACGAAGGCCGGCAGGAGATCTCGTTCGAGCTGCCGCCGCTCGACGGCCTCTACGAGGTCGCGCTGATTCCCGAGGGCCGCGGCGTGCCCGGCAAGGAGACCGTCAAGACCTTCGAGCGGAAGGTCTTCCCGTGGGAGCGCACGCCCGTGGGGCGGAGCACGAAGGTCTACCCGCCCTTCTCGCCGATCGAGGTCGACGCGAAGGCCCGGACGCTTAGGACGGTCCTGCGCGAGCACAAGCTCAACGGCCTCGGCCTGTGGGATCAGGTGACGGCCAGGTCCGCCCACACCGGCATCGCCAGGCCGATCCTCGCGGCGCCCATGCGCTACGCGGCCGTCCACGACGGAAAGGCCGTAAAGGCGCAGGCCAAGCCGCTTCGGATCGTTTCAGCCGAGCCGCACGAGGCCGTCACGCGAAGCGAGTTCCTCCTCGGGCCGGTCCGCTGCACGTCGAAGAGCACGTGGGACTATGACGGCACGGCGAAAGTGGAGCTGCACGTCGGCGGCACGGGCGGGGGGGAGCTTGGCGAGCTGACGCTGGAGATCCCGTTCGCCGCGAGGGGCGCGGCGCTCATCCACGCCAATTCCGATCGCATCCGCGCGCCCGTCGCCGAGCGCATCGCCGAGCGGCAGGGTGTCGTCTGGGACGCCTCGAAGGTCGCCTGCGACGAGATGCCCCGCGGCTTCTGCCCGTACGTCTACGTCGGCGACGCCGTCCGCGGCATCTGCTGGTTCGCCGAGAACGACCTGGGATGGGTGTGGGATCGCGGCACGCCGAACGTCACGCTCGTCCGCCGGCCGGGAGAAGTCGTGCTTCGCGTGCACCTGATCAACAAGCCGCACGTCGGCGACCGGTCGCGGCGGATCGTCTTCGGCCTGCTGGCCGCGCCGGTCAAGCCGCGGCTGAGCCCCGGTGGGAAACACTGGTGGCGATACCGATACCTGCGCGATCAGTACACGCTGCTGGGCACGGACATCAACTGGCTGGCCCGGGGCAACTGCGGCTCGGTTTACCCGGCCGGCAAGGACATGTACCTCTGGGAGATGATCGCCCGCGGCAACCGCGAGAAGCTCACGCGCGAAGAGATCCAGAAGGTCATCGACCACAGCCTGCGGTACTTCAAGGCCTACCCGAGCCGCATCAAGAGCTGGGAGGCGCACGTGAGGCACAACCTGACCAGCCGGTACGGCAAGAAGATGGTCTTCTACTACAACCGCGCGAGCTGCCAGCTCTTCGAAGAGTTCGAGACGTTCAAGGACGAGTGGTGCCTGACGGACCTGCGGTCGGTCCCCAAGGGGACCGGAATCGGCGAGATCAAGATCGTCCCCTCGCCGTCGTACATCGACCACGCCCTGTACTGGTACGCCCGCTCGTTCGAGATCGGGGCGAATCGCGGCGTCTACTGGGACAACTTCTTCATCGCCCCGTCCTGCAACACCGAGATGACCGACGCCTACCGTGACGCCGAAGGCCAGGTCGTCCCCGCCGCGGGCATCTGGCTTCTGCGCGAGCTGGCCAAACGGACGTTCATCCTCATGAACGAACGCGGCATGCCGCCCGTTACGTTCCCCCACATGACCAGCTTCAATCCCCTGCCGATGATGGCCTTCTGCACCGTCCAGTACGACTGGGAATGGAAGTACTCCCTCGGCGACGTCCAGGATCGGCACACGCGCGAGCTGATCCTGCTCATGTCCAGCGGCGACCTCGCGGGCGTCTGGCCGGTGCCGCTCGGCGACCACGGCAAGCTCGCCAACGACCCCTGGACGCAGCGGACCTTCACGGCCGTGCGGCTCGTCCACGAGCTGGACGGCTACGGCGGCTTCGGCGCCTCATACATCGCGGCGCACAAGGAGAACGCCCGGCTCTTCCAGCCGGTCGCCGAGATGCTCGACGAGCCGAAGCTCGAGGTCTACCGGTACTGGGACGAGCGCCCCCAGCCCGTGGCGGCCACCAACGCCGACATCCCCACGCTGGTCTACAGCGTGCCGGGCGTGAAGGCCCTCGTCGTGGTCACGAGCTATTCGACGAAGGACGAAACCGTCACGCTCGAGGTGGACATCGAGCCGCTTGGGCTCCAGGCCGACTGCCGCGTCCAGGACGCCGAGACGCACCAGGCCCTGACCTTGAAGGACGGAAAGCTCACGTTCGGCCTGAAGAAACACGACGTCAAGCTGCTGTGGCTGAGGCCCGGAAAACACAAATGAATCGAACCGGTGTTGCCACAAAGCCCACCAAGGGCACTAAGGTGTTGAAGAAGGCGGCAGAGCGGCGTCCCCGGTCTTCTGATCTTCGTGACCTTCGTGTCCTTTGTGGCAAATGCTCTTTCCTTCTCCTTCTCCTCTTCGTAGCGCAGGCACGGGCCGCGCAGGATCCCCGACCGGATGTATGCGGCAAATACCTCTACATCCCCCCCGACCTGGCCCGAAGCGTCGTCTTCTATCACTCCTTCAGCAGGGGAGCCGACCGGCCGGAGATCAACCTGCTCAAGGCCCGCATCGTCGGCACGAAGGACGCACAGCTCGCCCCGGCCCTTACCGGGAGCGGCTACCGAAGCGCCGGCGGGAAGGCGCGGCTCGGCCTGACCGCCCTCAGCCGCCCGCTGACGAAGCCCATCACCGTGAGCCTGTGGTTCCGCCTCGAGGAGCCCATGAAACCCGAGACGTCCTTCCACCTGATCAGCCTTCGCGCCAACGGCTACATCAGCAACTTCGTCCGCGGCAAGGGGCAATGGTGCGCCCTGAAGGAGCCAACCTTCGTTGTGCAGCTTTACCGTTTCCCCGGCATCAGCAACGTCAACGGCATCCGTTTCGGCGACGCCTGGCTGCCGGAAAGGAAGTGGCACCACGCGGCCGTCAGCGTCTCCGAAGGCTCGCGCGTCCGGGTCTACTGGAACGCGCGGCTCCGAAGCGATCTCACCACCAAGGGCCGTCTCTTCAACGCCGGGGACGTGGTGAAGAGCATCGACCTCGGCCCCCACTGGCTGGCTCACCCCATGACCATCGACGAGATCCTAATCCTCAACCGCCCCCTTTCCCCCGCCGACGTCCGAGCCTACGTCACCGCCGTCCGGAAACTTGCGGACGCGCGATTTCCCTTCCAACCGTAGGGGCCGCTGCCCGGCGCGTGCTTGCCACAGGGGTCGTGCGCACGTAGGCTACGCGTCGCCGGATGTGATCTTCTGTGCAGGAGACGATGTATGCCGCTTACGTTTGATCTGCCGTTGGATGAGTTGGAGACGTACGGGGGCACGAACCCCCGGCCGGGGGACTTCGACGAGTTCTGGGACCGGGGCCTGGCGGAGATGCGGTCGGTCGATCCGGACGTGGAGGTCAGGGACGCGGACTTCCAGGTGCCCTTCGCCGACTGCCGGGACATGTACTTCACGGGCGTCGGCGGGGCGCGGATTCACGCCAAGCTGGTCCGGCCCAGGGAGGCGGACGGGCCTCACCCGGCCGTGCTGATGTTCCACGGGTATTCCGGCGACGCCGGCGACTGGTCGGACAAGCTCGGCTACGCCGCGATGGGCCACACCGTGGCGGCGCTGGACTGCCGCGGGCAGGGCGGGGCGAGCGAGGATGCCGGCGTCGTAGCGGGCACCACGCTGCGGGGGCACATCATCCGCGGCCTGGAGGACAAGCCGGAGAAGCTGCTGTTCCGTCAGGTCTTCCTGGACACGGCGCAGCTCGCGAAGATCGTGATGGAGATGCCCGACGTGGACGAGGCCCGCGTCGGCGCGATGGGCGGCAGCCAGGGCGGCGGGCTGACGCTCGCGTGTGCGGCGCTGGAGCCGCGCATCAGCCGGGCCGCGCCCGTGTTCCCGTTCCTCTGCGATTACCGGCGCGTGTGGGACATCGACCAGGACAAGGACGCGTACTCCGAGCTGAGGGACTACTTCCGCCGCTTCGATCCGCGACACGAGCGCGAGGAGGAGATATTCACGAAGCTCGGCTACATCGACGTCCAGCACCTTGCCCCGCGCATCCGTGCGGAGGTGCAGATGGCGGTGGCCCTGCGCGACACCGTCTGCCCGCCCTCGACGCAGTTCGCGGCGTACAACAAGATCCCCTCGGCCAAGTCGATGGTCCTCTATCCGGACTTCGGCCACGAGGCGCTGGCCGGGCACGCGGACATCAGCTTCCAGTTCATGGCCGCCCTGTGATGACGCCCCGAGGGGCGTGCCCCCGAGAGCGAAGGGAGCGGAGAATGATGACGCGAAGGGGCAGGCTCCTGGCGATGGCGGCCGGCGTCGCGGCTCTTGCGGGCGGGGCGAGCGGGCAGGTCTCGTCGCGGAAGGTTGCGGCCGTCTGGCACAAGCTCCCGAGGCCCAGGCTCAGCGTAGCGCCGACGCCGGCAGCCCCGGCCATCGACGGCCGCATCGGCGAGGCGGAGTGGCGAGCGGCGTCGGTCGTAACGGACTTCATCGGCACGGACTCGCCCAAGTGGCGCGGCGTGGCCGGCTTTGACTACGCGGCCGCCCGGACAACCGTCCGGGTGACACACGACGCGAAGGGCCTCTACGTGGCCTTCCGCTGCGGGGAGCCGGAGATCGAGACGCTCCAGGTCACCGGCGAGAAGAAGCGAGACGGCGCGCTGTGGCGGGACGACTGCGTCGAGCTGTTCCTCGCCCCGCCGGGCGCGGGCTGTCACTACCACTTCATCTTCAACTCCCGGGGATGGACCTACGACGCCAGGAGCTCGCCGGCGACGAAGAGGGGCTCGGACTGGGACATGGAAGGCCTGGCGGCCGCCGCGCGCGTCTCGCCGCCGGGGAAGGGGTCGCACTGGACGGTGGAGGCGGCACTGCCGTTCGCCGGCCTGGGCGCCGCGGCGCCGAAACACGGAGAGGTCTGGGGCATCAACTTCGCACGCGAGCGGTACGCCGCGTCGTACAAGGCCCTCATCGAATACAGCACGTGGAGCGGCCTCGTCGGGGGATTCGAGCAGCCGGAGATGTTCGGCGAGGTCATCTTTTGCGGCCTGCGACAGGACATCCGCCTGGAGCGGCCGTTCCTGGGCCTCCACGAGCTGGCGGCGGAGCTGACCGATCCGTCCGGCCGGGCGCGCGGGGTGAAGCTGACGGTCCGGACGGCCTCCGCCTCCGGCGCGGCCGACGCGGGCGCCACCGCCGCGGCGCTCGCCATTGGCGGGCCCACGCTCGTCAAGGCGCGTGCCGCGGTCCGCGGCGAAGGCACGCGGATGGCGGCCTTGATCGTCGCCGACGAGAAGACGGGCTCGCTGCTGTCCTGCACGCGCGTGCCGTTCCACGTGCCGGACGTGCTGACGGCCGCCGCGCGAGTCAAGAGGCGCCTGGACGCCATCGGCGCCAAGGCCGGGGCCGGCACACCGTTCGACCGGGACCTGGTTCGCCGGAAGATCGAGGCGGCGTCCGCAGCGGCCGACGCCAAAGCGCTCCTGGGCAGTCTGGAGAAGCGGACGGCCGACGCGGCCCTGCGGAAACGGTGGCAGGATCTCCACGAGACCGTGGCCAGGCTCGAGGCGGCTGCGACCTTCGCCGTCTGGACCTGCTCGCCCTACATCGCGACCGGGCCGTCTTCCATGCCTCCCGCGCTCGCCGGGCCGCCCACGCTGAAGATCGCCGCCGCGCAGAACGAATACGAGCACGTCGCCATCAACGTGACGAACCTCACCGATAAGGCGATCGAGTTCCGGCTTGAAGGGGCGCTGCCCGGCCAGGTGGGCCGGCCGCGATCGGGGCTCGATACGACCGTACAGAAGCTCGCCGTCTACCAGCCGAAGCTGCTCGGCAAGAAGGTCGCCGAGCTGCCGGAGAAGGAGGACGGCCTGGCGATGCCGCTGGTCGAGCTGAACGGGCTCAGCACGTTCTTCGTCCAGCCGTTCTCGACGCGGCAGGTCTGGCTCACCGTGCAGACGCGGGATCTGAAGCCCGGCACGAAGCGCGGCGGCCTGCGTCTTGCGCCGCTCAGCACGCCGTTGCCGGCAGTCGCCGTGCCCTGGGAGATGACAGTCTGGCCCTTCCGCATCGACGACGAGGCCCCCATCGGCGTGTTCTGCTTCGACTACGCCGGCGACTACGAATGGATGAAGTCGTACAAGATCAACCTCTGGTTCCGCGGGGCGTTCCCGAACAAGCTCGAACTGGCCCCGGACGGGACGCTCAAGCCCTACAAGACCGACATCGACCGGGTCACCAGGCGCATGAGCGAGGGGGCCCGGAAGTTCCTGTTCTCCTACGGCTACGCCGGCGGCTTCATCCAGTGGGCCGAGAAGAACAAGGTCGAGTACATGAGCGATCGCTTCAAGGGCCTCTTCAAGCAGGTCCTCTCGCGCATGGTCACCGAGTGGCTGGCGGCCGGGCTGAAGCACGAGGACTTCGCCCTCCAGTCGATCGACGAGGCCCACGGGCGCGGCGTGCAGCAGGTGATCGACACCACGCCGCTGATCCGCGAGGTGGACCCGAAGGTCCGCGTGGCGATGACGATCATGACGGACCTGGCCGACCTCAAGCGTATGGCCCCGCACGTGGACGTTTGGATCAACCGCAACGGCGCGATCTGGGGCAAGGAGCAGCACGACTTCTTCGCCGCCGAGCGCGCCAGGGGCAAGGGGATCTGGAGCTGGAACATGCCGTGCACGCCGAAGTCCAAGCCCATCGCGCAGTTTCGCACGTACGGCTGGCGGGCGATGAAGTTCGACTTCGACGCCATCGGCTTCTTCCTGTATTTCGGCCTGGTGTACCAGCCACAACGGCCGGGCGGGGGCTTCGCCACGAGACACTGGGAGGCCTGGCGCGACGGCGTCGAGGATTACCAGGTCCTGCGGCTCCTGCGGGACGAGATCGACCAGGCCGCCGAGCGCGGCATTGCGAAGGACAAGCTCGACGCCGCCCGCGGACTGCTCACGAAGGCCGTCGACGACGTGATCACGGGGAAGTTCTTCCCGCCCGACACGCAGGAGACCCACGACCGGATCGAGGCGGCCCGCCGCCAGGTGGCCGGCGAGATCCTGCGGGTGCGGAAGCTGAAGAGATGAACGGCTAATCGCCCGACCGCCTGGGGCGAGCTCAACTCGCTCGGCGCGCTGTATCTGCCCCCGGGCGTGCCGCGGCTGCTGCAAGTCGAGGTCCGCCCGGCGGGGGCCGAGCCCGGTGCGTATAATCTCCACCTGAGTATCCAGGGCCTCGACCGAACAAGCGAAGACGGGCGGGTGGCCATCAACGTGAACGCGCCGGGCGGCAGGTGGGACGGTCGGCCTGGTGTGCCAGGGCGGCGCCGCGTTCGATAACGTCCGCGTGAAGATGCTCGGGGAATAGGGAGCTTCCCGACCTTTCGAGGACTCAAGGTCGGGCGTCTTCAATCCGCAATCCGCAATCCGCAATTCGCAATGGATTCACGCGAGCCACTCGTCCAGATGCTCTCTGATGAAGTCGTCGTCGTTGAGGTGCGGATAGGCGGCGTAGACGCGGTCGATCTCTTCGCCCTGGTGCGGGCTGAGCGTCTCGGCGGGGTCCAGGCACCAGGTGCCCTCGAAGAGGCCCTGGCGGCGGAGGACCTCGTGGACGCCGGCGATGCAGCCGGCGAAGCCGTTGGCTGCGTCGAACAGCGCCGCGTTGGCGTCGGTGACCTCGACGTTCCTGCGGAGAAGCTCGCGGGGGACCTCTCCGCCGGCTTCGGCCGCCGCGTGGCAGGTCTCCAGCAGCTCGACCGCCCTGGACGTCCAGACCGCCCAGTGCCCCAGCAGGCCGCCGACGATCCGTCGTTCCACGGGCTTCCCCTCGGCGATGAAGCGATACGGCGTCAGCAGGTCCATCACGATGTTGTCGTCGTTGCCGGTGTACAGGGCGACGTCGTCCCGCCCGGACTCGGCCAGCGCGCGGACGACGTCGATCGTCTGGTAGCGGTTGAACGGTGCGATCTTGATGGCCGGCACGTTCTCGATTTCGGCGAAGCGGCGCCAGAAGCGGTGCGGCAGGACTCGCCCCCCCACGGCCGGCTGGAGGTAAAACCCCACCAGGGGCATCACGTCCGCGACGGTCCGGCAGTGCGCGATGAGCTCGTCTTGCGAGGCATCGGCGAGTGCGGCCAGGCTCAGCAGGACGGCGTCGTAGCCGAGGTCTCGCGCGAGCTGCGCCTCCGCGGCGGCCTGGGCGGTCTTGCCGCACGCGCCGGCGATGGCCACGACGGGCCCGGCGCCTTGAGCCTTGGCGGCCTGAATCGTCTCGGCGCCGAGCTCCAGCACCGGCCGGAGAAGGCCGATTGCCGGGTCGCGAATCGCGAACTGCGTCGTGTGGACGCCGATGGCGATGCCGCCGGCGCCCGAGGCCACGTAATACCGCCACAGCGCCCGCTGGCGGCGCTCGTCGAACTTCCGGTCCGCCGTCAGCGCCAACGGGCTGGCCGGGATCACCACGCCCCGCCGCAGGATCTCCGCTGCCTTCTGGTCCATTGTCTCAGTATCGCCCATCCTGCGTCTCGAAGTGCGTCGGCTTGCCGAGGTCCTCCCCGCCGAGGCGGATCCAATGGGCCGTCCACTCGATGATCCGCTCCAGCGGCACGGACGGCTCGCCGAAGAGGGCGGTCGCCTCGGCCGCGTTGCTGAGGTAGCCCAGCCCGTTCTCCTCGCCGGCGATCCGGACGTCCCTGCCGAACAGCCGGGCGAACTCGTGAGCGACCTCGCGAATGGAGATCGTCTCCGGGCCCGTGACGTTGAGGACCTTCGGCGGGCTGTCGGCCAGGGGGAGGCACCGCAGCGCCCGATCGCACACGTCGCCCTGCCAGAGGACGTTGGCGAAGCCCGTGGTCACGTCGACGGGCTCGCCGCGGTAGACCTTGGCGGCCACGTCCACCAGCACGCCGTATCGAAGCTCGACGGAGTAGTTCAGGCGGAACTGGAGCACCCTCTCGCCGCAGGTCCGCGAGTAGTAGTCGAACATCCGTTCGCGGCCGAGGCAGCTCATGGAGTACTCCCCGACCGGTCCCGGCGGCGTCTGCTCGGTTGCCCCGCCGGTGGCCACGTCCACGATCGGATACACGCAGCCGGTGGAGAAGACGACGATCCGCGAGTCGGTGAACGTCCGGGCGACGTGGTACGGCACGACGACGTTCATCGCCCAGGTGACGTGCTCGCCGCCGGTGGAGCCGAACTTCCGCCCCGCCATGTATACGATGTTGCCGCAGCGCGGCAGGGCCTCCACGGCGGCGAGGTCCAGCAGGTCGCACGTGATGGTTCGGATGCCCGCATCGGCCAGCGCCGGCAGGTCCGCGAGGTCCACGGCACAGACCTGCTTCTCTGCGCCGGCGGCGTCCACGGCCCGCTTCGCCATGCGGGCCAGCGTCGGCCCGATCTTGCCCCCCGCGCCGAGCACCATCACGTCGCCGTCCAGCGACTTCACGAGCTCAATCAGCGGCTCGGAAGGCGTGCTGAGAAGCTCCTCCAGTTGGCGCACCGTGTCGATCGTGCCGGGCAGATCCCGCATGACGGCCTCTCCCTGTCCGCAGGCCGGATCATACAGGATCCCCGCCCGAACTTCGCGTGTCTTCCGCCAGGCTGCCCGCGATTACTCCGTCTTCTTGGCCGGCGGGGCGGCCGCCGAGGCCTGGTACTTCTTCATCAGGTCCAGCAGCGCCATTCGCTTGGGGTGGTCGGGCTGGATGTCGAGCACCATCCGCCACTGGACGATCGCCTCGGCGTACTTGTGGGCCTCCTCGTAGGCGTTGCCGAGCTTGAGGTGCGGGCCGGCCTTCCGGGGGGCCTCGTTGACGGCCAGCTTGAGATACTTGGTGTACCCGTCGATGTCCCCCCGCTGGTTGTGCTGTTCGGCCACGCGCAGATAGGCGTCCAGGAGCGTGGCCTTGTAGGACGCAGCGTCCAGCTCGATGGCCTTCTTCAGGAGCTGGAGGTACTCGTCGTACTTGCCCACGCCGAAGGCCGCCTGGGCGAAGTAATACTGGAACAGCGCCTTGTCCTCCTTGGTCCGCTTGTCGTCCTTCGGCTTGGGGGCGGAGGCGGCGAGCTTCTTGAACATCTCGTAGGCCTGGGCATAGCGGCGGGCGTTGAGGTAGATGCTCGTCCGCAGGAACCGGATGTCGCGGTCCTCCTTCATTCCCGTCTCGACGGCCTTGGCCACCTGGTAGATCGCCGAGTCGCTCGGGGCCACCCGGAACACGTCCTTCCTGCCCGGCACGGGCTCGATCAGGTACCACTTCCCGCTGATCGAGTCGATCTTGCCGGACTTGACCGTGACCTGCGAGACCCGCCCGAAGTAGTTCCGCAGGTTGAAGTACGCCGTGCCGAGCTTGTAGTGCAGCACCGGGGAGTGCAGCCCCAGGGCCAGGGCCTTCTGGTACGATTCGGCCGCCAGGGCAAAGAAGTTCCCCGCCAGGTAGATGTTCCCGAGCTGGTAGTGATCGCCGGGGCTTTTGGGATTCAGCTTGATGGCCTCGATGAAGTACTTGCGGGCGGCCTTGTGGTCGTCGAGGTTGTACTTCGCCTCGGCCAGCATGTGGTAGGTCGGGTAATCGTGGCGGTACTTGAGCAGCCGCTCCAGCACGCGCGCGACGTCTTTCCACTTCTCCTGTTTGGCGTAGACCTCGCCGAGCAGTTGCCCGGCCTCGACGTGGTCGGGCGAGGCCTTGACGATGCCCCCGAGGAGCTTCTCGGCCTCATCGGTGTTGCCCGCGTAGCGATGCGCCCGGGCAAGGTAGAGGCGGTAGCGGGTCTTGGTCTTGTCGGCCGCAGCCGCCTGCCGGAGCAGCTCGACGGCCTTCTTGTACTCACCCCGGAACAGGGCGTCGCGCCCCTCGTCGAAGAGCCTCTCGGCCTTCTCCTGCGGCGTTTCCTTCTTCTTCGCCTTGGGCGCCTTGTCCTCTTCGGTCTTGGCGGGACCCGCTTTGGCGGTCGGGGCCGTCCCCGGCTTGCCGCTTGGCGGAACGTCCGCCCGCACCATCGACCCGACCAGCGCCAGCCCCGTCAACGCTCCAAGGATGATTCGATTTCCACGCATCGTTGCGTCTCCTCGTATATCGCTAGGTCACCGTACGCTTCGAATCCCAACGTCCCGACGGTACCTGTGCACCGCTCACAGCCGATACGTCTTGATCCAATTGATCTGCTCCCTGGCCTTCTGGACCATCGGGGCCTTGGGGAAGTTGTTGATGTAGTTGGTGTAGGCGTCCATGGCCTTGACCCATTCGCCGAGGTGCTCGTAGTTCTCGGCGACGGCGAACTGGGCGGCGGCGGCCCGGCTGCTGCGGCGGTAGTTCCGCAGGAACGCCTGGTAGGCCTGGATGGCCTCGGCGTGCTGGCCCTTCCGCTCGTGCCACTGGGCGATGCGCCAGCTCGCGTCTTCGGCGACGGCCGTCCCGCTGAACTGCCGCACGATCTCCTGCCACGTGGCCATCGCCGCGTCGGCGTCCTTGAGATTCTCGTCGTAGATCTTCGCCATCTGGAGCAGGGCCTCGTCGGCCTTGTCGGCCGTCGCGACCCTCGAGGCCTGCTGATACGACCCCACCGCCTGACGAAGGGCGGCGTTGATCTTGTCCTGCCGGTCGGCCAGTTGGGCCGCGGTGAGGATCTCGACCTGCTGCTCCGCCGCCTGGGCGGCCACGATGGTGCCGGCCAGGTTGTACTGCAATAGCTGCCCGGCGAACCGCGCCTGCGCCAGGTCGGCCATGTCCTTCTGCCCCTTCTTCCGCAGCTCGGTCACCAGGGTCTCGTTGTCGAACTGCATCCGTCGGCGAAAGCCCTGGACCTGGCGGTAGGCCGCTTTCTGGGCGATCTCCTTGTTCTTCTCGACGGCCCGGCTGCGCGTCACGCCGGCAAGCTGCTGGGCCTCCGCCTCGTAGCTCTGGCCCACCTTGTACAGCGCGTCGTCGGCCAGCGGGCTCTCGGGGTACGTCCTGGCAAGCTCAAGCATGGCCTCCCGCCCCTTGGCGGTCTCGTTCATCGACAGGTGGATGTTGCCCACCGCGAAGAGCGCGTCGTCGGCCAGGTGCGTCTTCGGCCAGTTGGCCGCCACCTTGCGGTACTCGATGATCGCCTTGGCCGGATTGGCAAGCTGCTCGTGGACGATCCGGGCGATCTGGAACTGCGCGTCGAAGGCCTTGCGCTGCCCCTTCTCGTCCACGAGGACCTGGTAGCGGGCGAGGTCCTTCACCACGCCCATTCGCCGGGACGCATCGGCGGCACGCTTATCCTTGGCGTAGGCCTGCACGTACGCCCGGTATGCGTCCATGGCCTGGCGCCACTGGCTTAGGTTGATCCGGCAGTCGGCGATGGACCACTTGGCCTCGCGGATCCAGTTGCCCGTGGGGAACTCGTCGATCACCCGCTCGTAGGCGGCGATCGCATCCTCCCAGGCCTCGTTGATCTGGTGGATCTGCCCGATGGTCGTCAGGGCCTGGCCGGCCTGGGCGTGACGCGGGAAGCTGTCCACGAACGTCGCCAGGACGTGCAGGGCCTCGACCCACCGCTTCTGGGCCTTGAGCTTCGTGCCGATGTTGTAGATCGCGTTCTGAACGGCTGCGTCGCTGCCGCCGCGGGCGAAGTTGATCTCCACGTAGGTCTCGGCCGCCTTGAGGGGCCGGGAGAGGTTGGTCTCGTAGGTCTGGGCGATTCGCATGGCCGCCTGCGAGGCCAGCGGGTGCGTCAGGTAATGGATCGTCAGGTCGTTCCAGACGATCATCGCCTCGTCGTAGTACTGCCGCCGGGCGAGCTCCTCGGCGATGTTCCAGAGCATCTGCGGGATGGTGGAGATCCGGGGGTGGTCGTGGAACTTCTCGGCGACGGCCAGCAGCTCCTTGGCCGCCCGGACGTACTGGCCGCGGGCGAGCGTCGGGGAGAACTGGTCCACGACGCGGGCCTGCGTCAGGAAGCTGTTGGCGACGTCCCACTGGGCCTGCTGGATGAACGGGCGGTCCTCGGCGAAGTCCTTGACGATCCGCTCCAGCTCGGCGCGGGCCTGGGCGAACCGCTGGATCACCTCGGCGAGCTTGGCCTGCTTGGTGGCCTCCTTCGTGATCGGCTGGGAGGCCCAGGCGAGGATGTCGCGGGCGGTGCCGAGGCGAAGCTGCGGCAGCTCGCGGTCGGTCGGGTTGTCCTTCAGGTAGAGCCCCATCAGGCCTGCGGCCCGCTTCCACTGCGCGATCGCCCGCCAGTGCCCGGCCATCACGAGGACCTCGCCGCGTGCCTGTTCGGCGGTCGGCCGGCGCGGGTAGTTCTTGCGGATCCCCTGGAAGATCGCGTACGCCGCGGCGAAGGCCTGCTCCTGCCGGGCCAGCTCCGCCTCCGACAGGACCGGCACCGGCGGCGGGGGCGCGACGGTCCGCTTCTGGGCCTTCTGGTCCTTCGCGGGCTTCTCAGCCGGCTGGTGGTACGCGACCTTCTCGCGCAGCATCGCCACCTGCCGGGCCCGCAGGGACTGCTGCTTGCGGATGGCCGCCATGGCCAGCATGTCCGCCTCGTCGCGGGCGAAGTCTTCCAGCTTCTCCAACTCGCCCAGGCGCAACGGGGGGGCCGTCACGGGCCCCGGGACCGCGGGCCTCGGCGTCGGGGCCTTCAGCTTCCCCATGCCTGCCGGCTTGCGCCCGGAGGCGGCGCCGGCGCCGGATCGGCCCTTGCCGCCTGCTTTGGACTCTTCCTCCCCGTACGCATGGGCCAGGCGGCTCTGGCCGCCCGGGCCCTTCGGGCGCCCGTGGCCCTTCGTCAGGGCCGTCAGCACGCTGCGGGCGTGGTCGCCCATCACCTTGCCCAGATGGCACAGGCCCCGCGACAGCTCGATCCGCTCCGGGCTGTCCAGCTCCAGGCCGCTCTTGGCCAGGTCGGCGAAGATGCCCTCCGCCACGTCCCAGGCGTCGACCTTCGCGTACTCCAGCGCGACGGCCATGATCTTCTGAATGGCCGGGCCCACCAGGGTGCTCTTCGGGCGGTCCTTGACGAACTGCTTGCAGGCGCCGATGGCCGTGGTGAACTCCGGGCGGATCTTCGCCGGGGGGGTCTTGTCTTTCCGCTCGGCGAGCTCCTTCGTCAGCGCCTTTCGGGCGTGGGCATCGAGTGCGGCAACGTGCGCCAGTGCCGCCCGCTCGGCCGTGCTGACCTGGCCCGGCGCGGCCTGGGAGAGCGTCTTGATCGTCGCGGCGAACTTGGCGAATTCGTCGTAGACCGTCGCCGCGATCGGGTGCGCATCGTGCGACTCGAACAGTTGAGCGATGCTGAATATGCTCCGCACCGCCGTGTCGGCCAGCGGGCTGGCCGAATGCTGAGAGATGAAGGCGCGGTACGCCGCCAGGGCCGCCTGAAACGCCGGCGTCATGGCGATCTTCGTCTTGGCGTTGTAGGTCCGCAGCAGCCGGGCCAGCTCGCGCTGCGCGTCGGCGTAGCGATGATTGGCGAGCTGGAGCTGAGCGTACCGGTCCGCCGCGGCAACGGGCTTGTCGGCCTTGACGGCAATGGCCTCGGCCGCGGTGGCGTAGTACTCCAGGCCGGTGTAGTGGCTCACGACGCCCTGCCAGACGCCGCGGACCCTCGTGAGGAACGCGTCGCCCTCCTCCAGGCCCGCCTGGAGGTCGTAGCATTGCTTCAGCGCCTTGACGAGCGCCGGGTCCAGCTTGGCCGGCACCTTCAGGCCGACTGCCATCAGCCGGTTGTGCTCGGCGACGACCTGACGAATCCACAGCTCGGTCACCGCGAGCCTCGCCTCGCGCTGCCGTGCGGGCGGGAGCGAGTCGATCAGCAGCGCGTAGGCCTCTTCGGCCGCCGCGTAGTGGCCGCGTGCCTGCCAGGGCCCCAGGTGCTTGGCAAGCGTGGCGACGGCGCCTGCGGCCTGGCCGCGAACGTCCCGCTTCACCAGCTCGACCAGCACGGCGATCATCTGCTTCTGAGTGTCGGACAGTTTCGCGTTGAGCTCGTCCCGCCCGAGGCGGACATTCTCGCTGAACTGCCACGTCGCCAGCAGGCCGAGGACCCGCGCGTGCTCCAGCCTCGTCGACGCCCAGTAGGTGTGGTCTTCGTGCAGCGCCGCGAGCAGGCGGGCCGAAAGGTCCAGGGCGATTCGCAGCCCCGTGGGGGCCTGAACGGGCAGGTAACGCTTGCGCACGCCGTCCACGAAGCCGATCGCCTGAGCGGCGCCCTTCTTCGCGTCCCGACGGACGACGGCCATGGCGATCTCGACCGCCCAGGCGTCCGGCGCGGACAGCGCGGTCACCTCGATCGCCTGCGGCAGTTTTGCCGCCAACGCCGCGACGGTGTGGGCGAGCTTGACCTCCTCGACGCTCGTGGACTGCGTGGGGAACTCCTTGCGGATCGTGGCGTACAGGGCGAGGACTTCCCGGATCGACTCGGGCATCTGCTGAGGCAGCGTGCCGGCCGCCGCCTGCTCCGTCAGCGCCCGAATGGCCAGCTCGGTCTTGTAGGAGGCGAGCGTCTTCAGCGCCGTCAGCCGGTCGCTCGGCGGCAGGGCGAGGTTCAGGACGGTCTGGACCCCCTGGACGGCCGCGGCGTACGCGCCCGCCTTGACGTAGTGCGTGTTGAAATGCCCCAGGAGCTGCTGTGTGAGCTTCTGCCGATCGGCATCTTTCGGCCGCAGGTCGAACAGCTCTCTTACCCGCGCGATGGCCGCCAGGTCGGCGGCGGTGACCTTGGCATCCTTCATCGCCCTGGGCTGCTGCCGGGTGATGGCCAGGTGAGAATTGACCAGGTGCTGAAGCACCGCCACGCGGGCGGCCTGGGGCGGGTCGATCTTGAGGATCTCCTCGGCGCCCTGGATGGCCGCGGCGTGTGCCCCGACCGCGAAGTAGTGCGAGTTGAAGTGCGCCAGGAGCTGCTGCGTTACTTTCTGGACGTCGGCGTCTGTCGTCAGCAGGGCGAACAGCTCCTTTGCGCGGGCGATGGCCGCCAGGTCGGTGGCGGCGAGCTTGGCGTCCTTCGCCGGGCTCGGCTGCTGTCGGGTAATGGCCAGGTGCGAATCGATCAACTGCCGCAGCACGGCTATCCGGGCGGCCTGCGGCAGCTTGATCTTCAGGAGTTCCTCGGCGGCCTGGATCACGGCGGGGTGCGCCCCGGCCGCGGAGTAGCGCGAGTTGAAATGCCCCAGGAGCTGCTGCGTGAGCTTCTGGACCTCCGCATCGGTCGTGAGGAAGGCGAGCAGATCCTTCATCCGCGCGATTGCGGCCAGGTCGGCGGCCGCGAGCTGCATGTCCTTCGTCGGCCTGCCGGCCGTACGCGAGACGGCCAGGTGCCGGTCCAGGATCCGCTGGATCACCAGCGCCTGCTCGGCGCGGGACAGCTTGATCTTCAGCAGGGCCTCGGCGCCCTGGATGGCCGCCGCGTAGGCGCCGGCGGGATCGTAGTGCGCGTTGAAGTGCTTCTCCAACTGCTGCGTCAGCTTGATCCGGTCGGCCTCTTTCGGCAGCCGGCCGCGGAGGAGCTTGACGAAACCGATGGCGGCGGCGTCCGTGGGCGCCAGCGGCGAGTCCTTCGTCGGCCGGGCGCCTCGCCGCGTCAGGGCCAACTGCGAATCCATCAGCAGGCGCAGTGCGTCCGTCGCCAGCCGGTGGGTGGCGTTCGCCTTGAACCAGGCCGCCAGCTCGCCGGCCAGCTCGGCGCTGGGGCCCTGGCTGAGATCGAAGCGGATCAGCTCGTACTGCGCGATCGCGGCCGCCGGCGTGTCCTTGTGGTCGGCCACGATGCCCTGGAGCAGCTTCCGTCCCTCCCGGATGCTCTTGTCGTCGAGGTGGATTTTCGCCCGCCCCATCAGCAGCGCCAGGCGGACCGCGTCGGCGGCCTTGGGGAACTTGGTCTGGATCTCCAGCACCGCGGGCGGCACGTCCTTATACAGGCCCAAGGCCAGCCTGGCCTCGGCCCACAGGACCGTGAGCTGGCCGCGCTGGGCGTCGGTGAGGGCCTTCTTCGCAAGCAGGTTGGTGACCGTGGTCCGCGCCCACGCGTTCAGGCCCTCTGCCAGGGCCTGCTCGATGAGCTTGATCTGGACGTCCACGTCACGCACTTCCGCCCGAAGGAGCTTAAGCATCTTCGTGGCATACGGCTCGCCGGGGGCGAGCTTGAGCGTCTTCTGCCATGCGGCGATGGCCTCGGGCAGCTCGCCGAGCTGGTAGTGGGCCTTGCCCAGATGGAGAAAGACCTCCGCGTTCCTGGGCGCGGTTCGTGAAGCGCTGAGGAGGAGGTCTCTGGCCTTTTCGAACTGGCCGGCCTCGTAGGCCTTCCTGCCGTCGGCGAAGGCGGCCGGGGCTTGGGCGGACGCCGCAGGCGCAATGCCGACGATCACCGAAATCGCGACAAAGTAAATGGTCCGTCGCATCACGGGTCTCCTTTCATCAGTCCCGTCGGAGTTCAAATGCACTGAACGCAATACGCGGGCTTAGACGCCGCCGCGGGGAAGAAGTTCACATTTTCCGGGAGTCTCGCACGGGCGCGGCAGCCGGCGCCGCTTCGCCGTGGACTCGAAGCTTGCATCGGCCGGGCGGTGTGTTTATCAGGGGCAGTGCAGAGGAAAAGGAACGGCCATGGCGACTCAGGACAGGCCCAGCATCGTCTTCTTCATGGTCGATCAGCTCTCCGCGAAGTGGCTGGAAGGCCAATGCGCGGGTGTCATCCCGACTCCGAGCATCGACCGCCTGCGCGGGATCGGCGCGACGTTCGTCAACGCGTTCACCAGCAACCCGCTGTGCTGTCCCGCGCGTGCGACGCTGGCGACGGGGCTGACGACGCGCGGCCACGGCGTGCTCCAGAACGGCTACGAGCTGAACCCGGGCATTATGACGTTCATGCGGGCGCTGCAACTGTCCGGCTGGCAGACCGGGGCGTTCGGCAAGGTGCACCTGCGGAGCCACTATCACGGTGTGCACCCGGACTACCGCGTCTACGGCTTCGACGTGGTCCACAATACCGAGGACCCCCGCATGGGGGAGTGGATCGACTGGGTCCGCGCCGCCCACGGCGAGCATTTCGAGGCGGCGCTGAGCTGCTGCTGGAGCACGGAGATTCCCGAGCTGATGGCCTACGGCCCGGACACGGAGGACCTGCGGGCGCGCATCAAGGAGATCCGAAAGCGGATGAAGGTCGGCGATCGCGCCCACGGGAACTACACGCTGCCGTTTCCCGAGGAGGTCTCGCAGACGGCCTGGATCACGCGCCGCGCGATCGACTTCATCCGCGGCGCCGACGCTGACCGGCCGCTGCACGCGCACATCAGCTACGTGCAGCCTCACAGCCCGTTCTGCCCGCCGGCGGAGTACATGGACCTGGTTGACGAGAGCAGGATCCCCCGGCCGATCGGTCCGGAGTGGGTCGAGGACCCGCGGCAGCCGAAGTGCTTCGCCCGCAGCGAAGGCGTCCGAACGAGCATCCCCGACGACTGGCGCCTGTACCGCAAGTTCTACTTCGCCGACGTCGCGCACCTGGACCGCCAGCTCGGGCTCGTCGTCGAGGCGCTGAAGGAGACCGCCCGGTGGGACAACACGTACCTCTTATTCCTCTCCGACCATGGCGAGCTGCTGCTGGACCACGGCTTCACGGGCAAGGGCGAGAGGCACTACGACGCGTCCATCCGCGTTCCGCTGATGATGGCCGGCCCGGGCGTCAAGGCCGGCCTGACGTGCGAGGCGTTCGTGCAACTGGAGGACATCATGCCGACCGTGCTCGAGATGGCCCACCTGCGCGAGCCGACGCTGCCCGTGGGCGGCGTGTTCCAGAAGACCGAGCCGACCGCCCTTCCGGGCAGATCGCTCCTGTCCCTGGCTGCGGGCCAGACGCCGGGGCAGTGGCGGGATTCCGTCTACGTCGAGAGCTACAACAACCTGCGCACGAACAGCCCCGCCGAGTGGGCCCGCACGATCCGCGGGCGCAACTGGCGGTACACGTACTATCCAGCCGGCGGGGGCGAGCAGTTGTTCTGCCTGGCCGACGATCCCGACGAGACGACGAACGTCGCCCGCGAGGAGGAGTTCGCGGCCGTCCGCGCCGGCCTGCGCGACTGCCTGCTCGACGCGGTCATCCTCCAGGACCACCCGCATACGCCCCGCAGCCTGTACCAGCTCGGCGTGCACTGAATCGCGCACGGCGGAAGCCGCGGGAGCAGAATCGTGTGGCGGACGAGCATCCGCCCGGCCGAGGCGGACAGACGAAGCCGGCCCGGGCGCCGGGGGAATATTCCTGGTTTTCGCGGGCGCGTCGGGTTACATTACGCGTTCCGTGAACCTGTTCGGAGAAGGTATCCAGGTCCGGGGCTGCGTTCGTTAGGAGAAAACGAGAAGTCACTCATAAGGAAAGGTATGGGCCATGGAAAAAGCTGAGAGCAAAAGGAGCAGTAAACTGACGCGTCGGGGTTTCCTGAAGACGTCGGCGGCCGGGGCCGTGATGGCCTCCAGCCTGCGGCTTCCTTCCGCCTACGCGCAGGGGTCCGGCCGCATCAAGGTCGGGCTGATCGGCTGCGGCGGGCGAGGCAGAGGAGCGGTCGGGGACTGCATGCGCGCGGACCCCGCCGTGACGGTCATGGCCGTTGCCGACGCGTTCGAGAGCAAGGCCACGGGCGCCGCGGAGAACTTCAGGAAGAAGCTCAAGGACCGCTGCCAGATCAAGAAGGATCAGGTCTTCTGGGGCTTCGACGCCTACAGGAAGCTGTGTGCGTGCGATCTGGACCTCGTGTTGATGGCCACGCCGCCGGCCTTTCGCCCGTACCACCTGCGTGCGGCGATCGAGGGCGGCAAGAGCGTCTTCATGGAGAAGCCCGTCGCCGTGGACCCCGCGGGGTGCCGGTCGGTGATTGAATCGGCCAAGATGGCGACGGAGAAGGGGCTGGGCATCACGTGCGGCACGCAGCGCCGGCATTCCGGCAACTACAAGGCCACCATCGCCAAGATCCACGAGGGCGCCATCGGCGAGCTCGTCAGCGGACAGTGCTACTGGATGGGCGGGGGGATCTGGTATCGCGGGCCGAGCGAGGGCATGAGCGAGCTGGAGTGGCAGTGCCACAACTGGTACCACTGGATCTGGCTCAGCGGCGACCAGGTCTGCGAGCAGCACGTCCACAACATCGACATCATCAACTGGTGCTTCCAGGGCCCGCCGGCAAGGTTCCTGGGCATGGGCGGGCGACAGACGCGCGACTACGAAAAGCAGGCCCGCGATGCCAGCATGAAGCTCAACGGCGACGACAAGAAGACCGAGATCTACCGCGGGAACATCTACTGCCACATCGGCACGGAGCTGGAGTATCCCAACGGCGCCCGCGTCCAGAGCATGGGGCGACACGCCCCCAGGGGTACCTCCCGCGTCAACGAGCGAATCGTCGGCACCAAGGGGTTCAGCGACTGCCACGGCACGATCTGGTCCCACGAGAAAGGCGACGACGGCAAGAACAAGGTGATCTGGAAATTCCCGGGCGGCGGAACGAACGGGCGGACGGAAGAGCACGCCATCCTCATCCGCACGCTGAAGGAAGGCAAGCCCGTCAACGAGGGCAAGCGGATCGCCGAGAGCACGCTCACCGCCGTCGGGTGCGGCATGAGCGCTTACACCGGCCGCGAGTTCTCCTGGAAGTGGCTCCTGGACTCCTCCAAGCGCGACTTGCTGCCGGCGGAGGTGGAGAAGAACCTCAAGCCCGGACCGGGCATCTTCCCGCCCGTGCCGATGCCCGGCAAGACGAAGCTCGTCTGACCGCGCCGGAGCTCGGCCGCCGCCAAGGCGGGGGCTCGTCGGGCAGGGGAGCACAACCGATCGCGGCCCCCAGGTGCGATCGGTTGTGTTGCGCGCCGGTGATCTGTGCGCAAGGGCCCGCTCGTGATATAGTCGCTCACCGTTCGCAGTTTCCGTGGGTATGTCAATGAGGGCAGCACGATGAACCGCACGATGCTCGCCGCCTGTACGATCGGCCTGCTCCTGGCGTCAGCGGCCGCCCACGCGCGCCCGATGACGTCGGGGAAGGTCCCGGACAAGGCCCGCCCTGTCCGGCCGGGGCAACTGAGACTCACCGGCTGGCTGGGCCGACGGATCACCGCCAACTGGAAGAACCGCCTGATGACGGTCAACCTGGAGCAGCGTCTCAAGCCGTTTCGCGACCCCGCCGAGCGAGGCGGCTGGAGCGGCGAGCACATCGGCAAGTGGCTGCACGCCGCGGCCATCTGCTGGGACCACTGCAAGGACCCCGCCCTGCGAAAACGCATGGACGAGGCCGTCAAGACGCTGATCTCCTGCCAGGCCGCCGACGGCTACCTGGGCACCTACGCCAGGAAGAACCGCTGGGGCGGGTGGGACGTCTGGACCCACAAGTACAACCTCATGGGGCTGATGACCTACTACGAGTACACCGACGATCAGGCGGCCCTCGCGGCGGCGGGCAGGATCGGCGACTTGCTGGCGGCCACCTTCGGCGATGGCAAGCGCGACATCATCCGCTCCGGGACGCACGTGGGCATGGCCGCGACGAGCGTTCTGGAGCCGCTGATGCTGCTTTATCGTGCCAGCGGCGAGGGGCGGCATCTCGAGCTGGCCAGGTACATCACGCGATCCTACGACCAGGCGCACGGACCGAAGATCATCCGCACGCTCACCAGGACGAGGAGCGTCGCCAGGACGGCCAACCGAAAGGCCTACGAGATGATGTCCAACCTGGTTGGCTTGTGTGAGCTGTATCGTGCCACCGGCGACGAGACCTGCCTGAAGCCCCCCGTCTATGCCCACGATGACATCGTCGAGAACCAGATGTACATCACCGGCGGCACGAGCCTCGGCGAGCACTTCCAGGAGCCTCACTTCCTGCCCAACACCGGCCGCGTCAGCGAGAACTGCGCCCAGGTGACATGGATCCAACTGTGCATCCAACTGCTTCGCATCACCGGCGAGTCCAGGTACGCCGATACGCTGGAGCGCGTCGTCTACAACCACCTGCTGGCCGCCCAGAAGCCCAGCGGCGAAGCGCTGTGCTATTTCACCCCGCTGCGAGGCAGGAAGCCCTACGGCGCCGGCACGAGCTGCTGCACGTCCAGCGGGCCGAGAGGCATCGCGCTGATCACCACCTTCGCCTGCACGCTCGCGCCCGAGGCCGTCATGGTGAACTTCTACGAACCCTCGACGCTCGAAGCCCAGCTCGCCGGAACGAAGGTGAAGATCACGCAGCGCACGCAGTATCCGCTGGACGGCAAGGTCGAGCTGAGCGTTGAGCCCGCAAGGCCCGCCCGCTTCGACGTGATGCTCCGCATCCCCGCCTGGTGCAAGCGCTACCGGATCGCGCTCAACGGAAAGGCGACGGATGAGGAGGCGTGCCGCGGGCGATACCACGAATTGTCGCGTCAGTGGAAGGCCGGCGACCGCGTGACGCTCGAACTGGACATGCCCGCCCTGCTCGTAAAGGGCACCCACACCAACGAGGGCATGGTGGCCGTGCAGCGCGGCCCGCTCGTTCTGGCCTTCGACGTGGAGCACAACCCGGGGCTGTCTTTTTCGATGGTTTCGCCCATCGCCGCCGGCGACGGCACGGTGAAGCTGACCCGCGCAGCCATCGACGGGAAGGGCGCCGCGCCACACCTCTTCGCCGCCCGCGGCCTGACGCCCGTCGTGAAAGAAGACGCAATCGGCTTCAGGGAGGTCCCCATTCGGCTCACGAGCTTTGCCGAGGCCGGACGAAACGGCTCCCATTACGCCGTCTGGCTGCCGGCGCCGGAGCGGCTGAAGAGCGTCTCGGCCTCGCCGTTCCTCTTCGCCAAGGAGAGCTTCTCGCGCAAGGGCAACGTGCCGGGCAGCATCGCCGACGGCGACACGTCCACCTGGCGGGTGACGTTTGACCGCCGGAAGCGCGAGGAGGACTGGTTTGCCGTCGAGCGCCACACGCCGGTGACGATCAACGCGGTGACCTACGCCCACGGCCGGTGCTACCACGACGGCGGCTGGTGGGACGCCTCAAAAGGCAAGCCGCGAATCCAGATCAAGCGCACGCCAAAGAGCGAGTGGGAAGAGCTGGCCACCATCGATACCTACCCCGCCACCACCGCCACGGACGCCAAGAAGCTTCGCGACGGCCGGAAGTTCCTCCTCCGCTTCGAGCCGGTCAAGGTCGTGGGCATCCGCGTGATCGGCACGCCCGCCTGCGGGGATGGGCCCGGGCAGGGCTTCGCAAGCTGCGCCGAGCTACAGGCGGCCATGGAGAAAACCAGGTAGTCCGACCCGCGGAAGCCGGACCCGCGCCGCTCCCCCGCCCGGGGCAGCCGGATGCCGACGGTCAGCGATCCCGCATGCCCTGGACGGGCGGCGTGACGGAGCGAAAGCGGCGGACGAAGAGGATGAACATGCCGGGACCGAAGGCGAAAAACAGGACGGAGACGCCCGTCACCAGGCCCCAGAACGTCATGAAGCCGGCACAGCAGTAGTTCCGCCAGCGGGCGATGATGTGCGTCGGCACGGCGATCAGCAGCTCGAGGATGCTGCCGGCCAGAAGGACCCTCACCACGCGGGACATCAGTGTCTTCGGCTTGCCGCGCCCCCCGTAGAAGCCGAACAGGACCGACCACAGCAGCCACACCATCCCCACGGCCGAGAAGATGACGATCGGCAGGGGGCCCTCTGCCTTGGGCGTGTTCTCGAGATGCTCGATGGCCGCGGCCACCATCCCGGAGACCATGACCAGCATGGCGAAGAGGCTGGCGAAGACGGTCGAGAAGACGTGTCGCTTCCGCACGGGCCGGCCGGAAGCGGCCCGCACGGGCACCACGAGCAGGAGCGCCTCGGCCAGCATCATCACGCCGACCCAGGCCCAGATCGGCCAGAGCTGCGGGTCGACCGTGGCCTGCATCTTCATGATCTCGAGGCCGAAGGTGTCGGGCACGAACGCGGCGAGGACGAGCGGCCCGGCCAGGACCGCGAGAATCGTCCCGTACAGCGCGACGACGAGCACGCCCCATCGTTTCATCCTTGTGCCTCCCGCGGGCATCAGGACCCGCCGGCAAGTCGACCGGATGTGCCGGACGGCGTTACTCTCTGCGGTGTCCCTTCTCTTGCCGAATACCCCCCGCGTGCGATCGTGCGCAGAGAAGCGCCGCTGTGCCGTTACGGAAAAGCAAGTGGCCGGCGGGGTGTTGCCCTGCCGGCCACCGATTGCCTGCTGCGAAAATGTCAGCCTTGGCCTATCTGGGCTTCGGGCCGATCTTTTTGAGGACCTTCTGGGCGTCGTTTTTCGTCCGCTTGCTCCGGACGTTCTCGATCACGGCGAGCATCGTTTTCCGGGCAAGGTCCTTGTCTTTGTTCCAGACCCTGTCGGCGATCCGGACGGCGGCGGCGCCGGCCTCGTCGGCCAGTGCCTTGTCGCCGACGTACATCGACACGAGCCGCAGGGCCTCGATGGTCTGCACGTCGCGCAGGGCCCCGAGGACCTGCTTCTTCTCGCCGGCCTTCTTGGCGAGGTCCATCGCCTTGCTGAGGGCTTTCCACCTGACGTTGCCCGGCGTGTCGCGCAGGCGTGCCAGGCGCACGACGCCGCGGACGGCGAGCACCTGATGTGTCTGGTTCTGCGTGCTGCCGGCGAGGGCGAGCAGGGGGTCGATTGCGGCCTTGTCGGGCCAGTTGCACAGCACGCGGATCGCGCCGTCGGCGGCCTTGGCGTCCGAGCTCTTCGTGCCGGCCAGGATGGCGTCCAGGGCCTTCTGCCCGCCGCAGCGGCCGAGGGCGTTGTACAGGACCACCTGCGCGCCGGCGTCGGCGCCCCGAATCCCGGCGATGACGTCCGCAGCGGCCTTCTCCTTGACGCGGCTGCAAATCGCCGACAGCGCCTTGTCGACGCTTCCGGCGTCCTTGCCGGCCTTCAGCATCGCGATGAGAGGGCGAATCTGTTTCTCATCGCCCAGCGCTCCGATCGCCTCGATGGCGGCCCGGCTGACGTTTGCGTCGGGGTCGTTGGCGCACCTCGTCACGGTCGGGGCACACTCCGTAGCCGAGCGGGCGGCCAGTGCGTTGATCAGGACGACCTTGGTCTTGGCGTCGCCGCGGGGGATGGCCGCAACGATGGTCCGGTTCACGTCGTCGCCCCGAAGCCGGGCGAGGCTCCCGCGTGCGGCATTGCCGGCCTCTCCGCCGTCACTGGCGGCCACCTTGGCGAGCATGGCCACGTCGGACGCTCCACCGACCATGCCCAGCGCTTGGATCGCGGCGGCGGCCACGGCGGCGCTGGCGCTCTTGGCGGCCTTCAGCACGGCCGGGCGGGCGGCCGGATCCTTCCGCGCCGCCAGGGCGTCCAGCAGGGCGACCTGGCCGGCCTCGGGCAGCTTGCCAAGGGCGGCGGCGAAGGTCCTGGTGGCCTGGGCGCCCGGCATCTCCTTGATCATGCTCACGGCCAGGCCACGGAAGGTGGGGTCGGCGGAGCTCAGCGCATCGAGGATGAGCGGCGCGGTCTGGTCCGGGCGGACCATGGCGAGGCCTTGTAGTGCGGCCCGGCGGACACGGGCGGGCTGATCCTTGGCGTAGAGCCTGTCGTAGATCTTGCCGGCCTCGGCCGTGTTGCCCTTCTTGGCCAGGCGCTGGGCGAAGTCGAGGTTGGCGTCGACGGCGGCGGTCTTGAGCTCCTTGGGCGCCTTGGCGAGGAAGTCGGCCAGCCAGGGGGCGGCCTCGGCGGCGCCGATGCGTCCCAGCGCGGCGGCCGCAGCAACGGCGACCTGCTTGTCGGCGTCCTTCAGCAGGGGGATCATGGCCTTGACGGCGGCGGCGTCTCCGCGTGCTCCCACCGAGTTGATCATGCCGATCTTGAGCTTGCCGCTGAGCTTTCCGACCGCGTCGCGCAGGGCCTTGCCGGCACCGGGACAGGCCATGCGCTCCAGGGCGTACCGGCCCATGTGCGAGAGCTTCTCGTCGGTCAGCAGCGGCGCGAGGGCGTCGACGGAAGCGGCCGTGCCGATGATGGCGAGCTTCCGGCAGACGTACTGCTTGGCCGCACGCGTCGCGTCGCCCTTCAGGACGGCCGCGAGACGCTTTTCCAGGTCCTCTCGCGCCGCAGCCTTGCCGTAGGACTCGACCACGGCGTTATCGATGGAGTTCAGCGGGTCGCGGCTCTGGCCCCAGTCGTACTTGGGCAGGGCGGCGAATGCCTTATCCAGCTCGGCCTTGTCCGCAGCCGTCGCCGCTCCGCCGAGGACCCAGCCTACCAGCACCAATGCAACCACCAGTCCTGCGGTCTTTCGAAACATCGATCTCTCCTTGTCCATAGGTTCCCGAAAGCTTCTCATTCCCGTCCCCGCCGGCCTGTGGCCGGACGAGCAGGGGCTGCTGACTATACCCTCATTTCACTATAAATGCCACGGACTTCGATATGGCCGCCACATCATGCGGTTGGCCTCGTCGTCGCCGGGAAACTCCTCCTTGAGGGGGTCCCACTGGAGCTTCCGTCCGAGGATCATGGCGATGTTGCCGATGTGGCACACGGTTGCGGTGCGGTGGCCCACTTCGACGGGCGCGGCCGGCTCGGCTCGCGAACGGACGCAGTCGAGGAAGTTCAGCATGTGCGAGCCGCGGGAAGGATACAGGTGTATCTCGTTGGGGCCGATCGTGGACTTGAGGACCGAGGCGGGCTCGGCCAGCCGCGCGTCGGCCTGGATCCAGCCCTCGGTCCCGATGAATCTCGTGCTGCCGCTGTTGGTGCAGACGAGCTTCACGCCGTTGGCGTAGGTCCATTCGACGCGGACGTGGTGGAACGTGTCCCAGAGCCCTTCGCAGTGGTGCTCGCCGGTGCCCTCGACCTCGACGGGGCCGCCGTCGTCGGCGCCGATGCCCCACTGGGCTATGTCGAACCAGTGGGCGCCGGTGTTGGTCATCTCGCCGCCGGAGTGGTCGCGGACGAACCGGAAGTTGTAGTGGCACCGGTTCGTGGTATAGGGCGCCCAGGGCGCCGGCCCCAGCCACATGTCGTAGTCCAGTTCCGGCGGCACGGGCTCGGGCTTCCAGGGCATCACCTTGGCTGGCCGCGTGGGGAGGCTGGTCTCGACGCGAAGGAGCTTTCCGATCCGGCCGTTGCGGACCAGCTCGCAGGCGAGGCGCCAGTTGCTGGTCGACCGCCGCTGGCTGCCGACCTGGAGGACGCGTGCGTGGCGTCGCGCGGCCCGGATCATGGCGCGCCCTTCCCTGATGGCCAGCGTCATGGGTTTCTCGACGTACACGTCCTTGCCCGCCCCGCAGGCGGCGATGGCGATGGGCGCGTGCCAGTGGTCGGGCACGGCGATGACCACCGCGTCGATGTCCTCGCGGGCCATCACCTCGCGAAAATCGCCGTAGCCGTCGGTGCCCTTGAACAGCCCGTCGCGCTTGCGGTCGGCGTAGGCCTTCAGTGCACGCTGGAGGCCGGCGGCGCGGATCTTCTCGTCGACGTCGCAGATCGCGACGACCTGCGCCTCCGGGTTGCCCAGCAGCGTCCCCAGGTGGCCGCCGCCCATGTTCCTGACGCCGATGCAGGCCACGTTGATGCGGTCGTTGGCGCCCCGCGGCGGCGGCGCGGCCGAGACGGGTGACGTGACCACGTGCGGCGTGCCGAAGGCGGCCGCGGCGGCCCCCTTCAGGAATACGCGGCGCGTGATCCGCCTGTTGACGCTCATCCTGCCCTGCTCCTTCTGCCCGGTGAGCATTCCGGCCGCCGGGCCTGACTTCATCGGGCACTATATGCGCCACGGCTCGCGCCGGGCGCGGTTGATCATCCGCATGCGATTGGCCGCGTCGTCGCCGGGGAACTCCTCTCTTTGGGGGTCCCATTTTACCTTGCGCCTCAGCAGCATGGCGACGTTGGCGAGGTGGCAGATCGACACGGACCGGTGGGCGATCTCCACGGGCGCGACCGTCTCCTCCCGCGACCGGACACACTCGATGAAGTTGCTCCAGTGCCCGCTGCTGTGGTACAGGTGGACCTCCCCGGGCCCGATCACGGTGCTTCTCAGCGACTCGGGCTTTGTCTCCAGCCGCCCGCGGGTCACGAACACCTCGCCCTCGGTGCCCTCGAAGAGGATGCCGTTCTTGAAGTTGTTGGTGCAGGTCAGCTTGACGCCGTCGGGGTAGGTGGCCGTGAACCGGTAGTTCACCGCCGCGTCGAAGATGCCCTCGGTGGGGAACTCGCCGACGCCCTCGAGCTCGACGGGTCCGCTCCGCTCGGCGCCGATGCCCCACTGGGCGATGTCCAGGTGGTGGGCGCCCCAGTCGCTGAGCTTGCCGGCGGCATAGTCGAGCTGGAACCGGAAATTGTAGAAGCACCGGCTCTTCGTGTACGGCGCCCACGGCGCCGGACCCAGCCACATGTCGTAGTCGAAGCCTTCCGGGATCGGCTCGGGCGGCTCGTCGGGAACGCTCTTGCCGCCGGGGATCCCCACGGTGATCGTCTTGACCTCGCCGATCCGCCCGTTGCGGACCAGCTCGCAGGCGAGGCGGAACTTGCCGTCCGACCGCTGCTGGCTGCCCGTCTGGAAGACCGTGCCGTAGCGGCGGACCACCTCGGCGAGCGCCCGGCCCTCGGAGATGTAGGACGTAAGCGGCTTCTCGCAGTAGACGTCCTTGCCGGCCTTGGCGGCCATCGCGGACATCTGGCAGTGCCAGTGGTCCGGCGCCGTGATCACGACCGCGTCGATGTCCTCGCGCGCGAGGATCTCACGGAAGTCGCTGCAAACCGCGCAGCCATCGGTCCGCACTCGCGCCTTGGCCTTCTTGCGGCGCTCGGCGTCCACGTCGCAGATGGCGAGGATGGGCTCCTTGCCCAGGAAGGCGCCGGCCCGGCCGCCCGTGCCGATGACCCCCAGCGTGATCCGTTCGCTGGCGGGCAGTTGATCCTCGCCGCCCAGGGCGCCGGACGTCAGGATGTACGGGGTCGCCACCGCGGCCGTGCCGGCTGCCGCTCGCCTCAGCAACTGGCGGCGGGTCAGGCCGTCTCTCTGATCCATTGTGCTTTTCTCCTATCGGCTTCTTGTTGAACGGCCCGGCCAATGAAGGGTTCCGGCCGGCCCGCCGGATCGGACAAGCCTATCGCTTCCGGTCAACCGAAGCAATCGGGCGTTACCTTGTCTTCTCCGGCGAAGCGGCCGCGAGTCGTCGTAAGCTCTCAACTTCGAGCCAGTTCCAGCTCCAGTTCGAGGTGCGCCTCGCGAATCAGGCGGCGGATGGGCAGGTCCCGGGGGCAGAGCGTCTCGCAGCGCCCGCAGTCCGTGCACGCCGTCGCCAGCGCCGACAACGGAATCGCCGCGTATCGTTCGAGCGCCCGCTCCATGCAGCCCAGATCGCGCGCATAGTACTGGTACGTCCGCAGGATGTCCTGGATCGCCACACCCTCGGGGCACGGGCTGCACGCCCCGCAGAGCGTGCACTGGCCGGAACAGTCGATCTGCGCCGCCTTGGCGGGCGCCGTCGCATCGCCCTTCACGGCCAGGCGAAGGCAGTCGGCCAACTGCTTGGTGTCCTGGATCGTCTTGAGCACCGTGGCCATCCCGTCGGCCAGAAACGTCTTGCACGCCGAGACGAAGTCCTTGCCCTTGGGAACGGCCCGCGCGCCCTTCATCGCCATCAGGCCGATGTCCTTGGCCTTGGCGGCGGGGATCAGCGGTTTGAGTTCCGGCCGCGAGGGGAAGTTGTACGGGCACAGCAGCACGTCGTACCAGCCGGCCTTCACGCCCTCCTTCCAGACGCCCGGAAGGTTGCCGTGGAACACCAGGCACAGGTACCGGGCCTTGCCGGCTTTCTTCATCGCCTCGAAGAGCCGGGGCACCTCCTCGCGGGCGACCGATGCGGGCTTGTGGATGGCCACCATCAGCAGGTCGACGCAGTCGGTGTTCATGGCCTTCAGGTGGGTGTCGATGCCCTTCACCCCTGCCGCCAGGCCGAGGAAGACCCGCTCACGGTTGCCCTGCGTCCCGAACCACTTGCCGAGCGCCTTCGTGGAGTTGCCCGGGTGCGCCATGATGAAGTTCACGCCGCGCCGGACGGCCGCGTCGAAGATCCCCAGCGACTTGGAGGATAGATGATAGCCCCCGAACGACAAGGTGCTGACCATGAAGTTGGTCCGGCCGAGCCGCTTGTAGAGGATTCCTTCCCGGGCGTTGCGCATTTCGAGCTTGGGTCTCGCGTCGCGTTTCCGCCTCGCGGGCTCGGCGACGGCGGCGGTTGCGGCCACCTCGCGGCCGAGCCCCGCCGCCACGCCGGCGCCCAGCGAGGCCGTGGTCTTCAGAAACTGCCGACGCGGAAGCTGCCTGTCCCTGTGCATTGTTTCACGTTCTCCTGGGGCCCAAGCCCCGTCTCTCTCTGTCGAGAAATGGGGCCTACTTCTTCTCGGCTGGCTGGGTCGCGACCATCCGCACGCCGTCGTCGCCGATGAGCTTGCCGGTCTCCTTGTCCCATCGCCGCGTGCGGACGGCGATCCGGTGGCCGCCGTGGCAGTCGGTGCAGTGTTTCTTGAACGTAGCCGTGCCCGCCAGGAGGGGCTTGTGCTCGGCCTCCTTGGCGATCTTGGTCCGGCCGTGGCACTTCGTGCAGTGGCGGTTGACCTTTCGCTTGGGGTACATGATGTCCGGCGGGGTCACGTTGTCCTCGTCGGCACTGTGGTCTTCGGACTTTCCGTGGCACTCCGCACAGCCGACCCCGACCCTCGCGTGGCACACGACGAGCTCCTCTTTCTTGAAGTTCAGATGGCAGACGTAGCAGAACGTGTTGTAGGCCGCGCTGCCGTTGGCGACGGGCTCGTCTCCGAACTGCTGGGGGTCTTCCTGAAGGCACGCTCCGGCAAAGAAGGCCGCCGGCGCCGCTAGCAGCGTCCACATGACGTATCGCACTTGCATTCCTTTCCGGGGACATCACGGAAGACCGTTCTCTACACGTACTCCCACTGCCTGAGCCACTGGTAGCCCTCGGGCAGCCTGGCCCACATCTCGTCGGTGGCGCTCTTCAGTTCGGCCTTCTCGGGCAGGTCCAGTTTGCGGCGCTCCTTCAGGGCCTGGACCATGTTGTCCACCTGGTGGATGCTGATGAGGCCGGGGATCGGCGCGGTGACGGCCGGGTTGTTGAGGATGTAGCGAATCGCCAGGCGCGCCCGCCTGTCGTCCTCGGCGGCGTGCGGGCCGTCCGGCGAGCCGTCGCCCCTGAACAGCGAGTTGCTCGCGAACGGCTTGATGCCGAGCACGCCCACGTCGTGCTTCCTTACCGTCTCGAAGAGGCTGTCCTTGGGCAGCTCCTTCGAGTCGGCGGTGTACGGTGTCAGGATGGCCTCGATCTGGTCGGGGTACTTCTCGATGACCTTCCTGATCCACGGGCGGTCGTGGGAGGAAAGGCCGATGAAGCGCGTCTTGCCCTGCTTCCTGGCCTTCTCCAGCGCCGCGGCCATCTCCTCGGCCTCGCCGTCGGTATGCCGGCTGCCCTGGGTGAGCATCGAGATTCGCCACAAGTCCACGTACTCCAGCTTCGCATCCCTGAGGCCCTCGTCCAGGCCTTGGAGCAGCCTCTTGGCGGAGCGCCACTGCGGGAAGCGCGATTCCTTCACGTGCCAGGAGTAGCCGAAGTACATCTTCTCTCGCCGCCCGCGGAGCGCCTTGGCGTAGGCGAGGATCTCCTCGCCGCAGCAGGCGTCCACGTAGTTGATGCCCACCTCCAGGCACCGCGTGACGACGTCGTGGCGGTTCTGATCAAACGCGGATCGGCCGCGCCGGGGCTGGGCGCCCCCCAGCATCTTGTCGATGCGCTTCCAGTGCCCGCCCAGCGAGACGGCCGAGACCCAGAGCCCCGTCTTGCCCAGCCGGCGGTACTCCATGTCCGGGTTGTAGCTGCGGGTCTTTTTCCAGGGCTTGGCGCCGGTTGCAGACTTGACGGCTCCCGCCCGGCGACCCCCGGCTGTCACTGCGGCGACACCCGCCGCCACCGCCGCGCTGTCCCGGATGAAGTCACGCCGGGTCATCTCGTTGTCACCCATCATTCCTGCCCTTTCACCTTGGTCGCCCCTAGCGATTTCAGCTTCGTCGAAGATTCTACCGTCGCGGCCGGGCGAGCCCAAGCGAAACCGCTGCCTCCCCCACCCGGGATTTGCCGCGGCGGGTAGGGCTTGCGCCCCACGTGGCGGGGAAGAATGTCTTGAATCACGGCCAGCCAGTGTGCACTATCACGATGCAAGTCGCCGGGGCGCGGGCAGAAACGTGTTCGCTGCGGACCGTTCAGCCGCGGCTGGCGACGCTGGCAGAAAGGCAGGAGACATGGCCGAAGGTCAGACCGACGTCGAGAGAGACCGTCAACTCATCGCAAACGCCGTCCGAAGGGGCACGCTGGCAAAGCTGGCCGCCTACACGAGGCTTTCCGGGCCCGGCTGGCTCCAAAGCGCCATCACGCTCGGAGGCGGCTCGCTGGCCGGCAGCCTGTTCCTGGGCATCTTCTTCGGCTTCTCGGCCATGTGGGTCCAGCCGCTGGCGATGATCCTCGGCGTGATCATGCTCGGGGCTATCGCCTACGTCACGCTCTCGACCGGCGAGCGCCCGTTCGACGCGATCAACCACCACATCAACCCCGTGCTGGGCTGGGGCTGGGCCATCGCGACGCTGATGGCCAACCTCGTCTGGGCCATGCCCCAGTTCAGCCTGGCCACTTCGTCGGTCCGCGAGAACCTCATGCCCGCGGCCTTCGGCGCCGAGGCCATGACCGTGACCCACGCCAACATCATCATCGGCGGGATCATCTTCGTGGTCTGCGCCGTCGTCGTGTGGTTCTACGATACCGGCAGCAAGGGGATCAAGGCCTTCGAGGTCCTGCTGAAGATCATGGTGGCCCTCATCATCGTCTGCTTCTTCGGTGTGGTCATAAAGATGAGTACCGAGGGGGCGCTGGACTGGGGCTCCATCTCCCGGGGCCTCGTGCCAAATCCAAGGCTCCTGTTCGAGCCCGCCGACACCTTCACGCCTTACCTTCAGGCTGTGGACGCCAAGTTCCAGGAGTTCTGGAGGAGCCAGATCCTGACCAGCCAGCGCGACGTGATGATCACCGTGACGGCCACTGCCGTCGGCATCAACATGACTTTCCTTCTGCCGTATTCCATGCTGAAGCGAGGCTGGGACCGCGACTTCCGCGGGTTGGCGATCTTCGATCTCTCCACGGGCCTGTTCGTCCCGTTCATCCTGGCAACGGGGTGCGTGGTGATCGCGTCGGCATCCCGGTTCCATGCCCGCCCGACGCCGGGCTTCCTGGGCGAGAAGGGCCCTCAAGGCGCCCTGGTCGTCCCGCACGGCAAGGCCAAGGGCCAGTTCGAGGGCTTCGCCTGGAAGCGCGTCCAGGAGGAGAGGCCCCAAGAGGCCAAGCCGATCAACCAGAAGGTCGAACAACTGGCGAAGGACAAGGGCCTCGACGCCAAGGCCAGGGCTGCCGAGGTCAGCGCGCTGAGGAGGCCGCTCATCGACGCCCTGCCCGAGGCGGACCGCCGGATGGCCGCCATGCTGATCAAACGCGATGCGTTCGACCTGGCCGAGTCGCTCAAGCCGCTTACCGGCAAGGGCTTCTCCCACTACGTCTTCGGCGTCGGCGTGGTCGGCATGGCCATCTCCAGCATTATCATCCTCATGCTGATCAACGGCTTCGTGGTCTGCGAGATCCTGGGCAAGCCCTCGCAAGGCTGGTTGTACCGACTGGCCTGCCTGGCCCCGGGGATCACCGGCTTCATGGCCCCGTTCCTCTGGAGCGGCAGGACGCAGTTCTGGCTGGCCGTGCCGACCAGCGTCTTCGGCATGGTCCTCATCCCCATCGCCTACATCACCTTCGCGCTGGTGATGAACTCCAGGAGCCTGCTCGGCAAGCACATGCCCAAGGGCGGCCGGCGGGCCACCTGGTGCGTGCTCATGATCATCGCCGTGGTGGTGACAGGCTTCGGCAGCTTCTGGAGCGTATGGTCGAAGGCGGGATGGTACGGTATCGCCGGCGTCGCGGCGTTCATCCTGCTCGCCGTCATCGTGCACTTCGCTCGTAAGGGCCGGGCAGGACAGGGGCAGGCATAGCCGCCCTCAAGCGCCGGCAGAAGGCGCCTCGGGAGGAACGAGGCAGTGGACGAGGTCGATTCGAGTTCGCCATCCTCCCGCGCCCGCGGCGGCGGGACCGATGTCCCGCGCGGGCTGCCGATGCTCTCGGCCCGCGACCCCGAGGCGCTGGTGCGGGAGAGGGCCGAGCTGGCCGAACTGGCCGCGAAGCCGCTTCTCTCGCGTTGGATCGGCTACGGCCGCAAGACCGGCCCGGGCTGGCTCCAGAGCGCCCTGACGCTCGGCGGGGGCAGCGCCTGGGCCTCGCTGACCATCGGGGCGTTCTTCCAGTACGACCTGTTGTGGGTCCAGCCGCTGGCGATGATCCTCGGCATCATCATCCTGGCGGCCATCTCGTACCAGACGCTCTCGACCGGCGCCCGCCCGTTTCCGGCGATGAAGCGGCACGTCGGGGCCCCGGTGGCCTGGGCGTGGGCCGTCGCCTCGCTGGCGGCGACGCTGATCTGGCACTTCCCGCAGTACGCCCTGGCGGCCGGCATGACCGAGAACATGATCGAGGCGGCCACCGCCTGGCAGCCGACCGGACCGGCGCGGACGGGCCTGCTCGTCGCCGTCGGCCTCGTCGTGCTCGTCGTCTCGACCGCCATCACCTGGAGCTACGGCAGCGGCCGGCGCGGGGTCCGCCTGTACGAGCGCGCGCTGAAGGCCATGGTCTGGGGCATCATCGTGGCCTTCGCCGTCGTGATCGTCCGCAGCACGATCGCCGGCAAGGTCCAGTGGGGCAGGGTCCTGAGAGGGTTCCTTCCCCTCAGCGTCCCGACCGACGCGAAGGGCATCGAGACGCTCATGGCCGCTCTCGGGGCGGCCATCGGCATCAACATGACATTCCTGTTCCCCTATACGCTGCTCGCGCGGGGCTGGGGGAGGGAGCATCGCGGGCTTTCGCGCTTCGGCCTGATCACCGGCATGCTGCTGCCGTTCACCGTGGCCACCTCGCTGATGATCGTTGCGGCCGGCTGCACGATCTACGACCGACTGGAGTTCCTCCAGGTCAGGGAGATCGCCGCGGGGAGGTGGCCGGCGCTGTGTGCGGCGCTTCAGGCCGCGGACACGCCGGCTCGCCAGCGGGTCTGGCAGCTCATGGATGTTTCGGCAAAGGACGCCGCCCGTCTTGGCGCCACGGCCGAGCCGCTCGGCGACGAGCGAAAGAGAAACGTCGTCGACGGGCTGAACGCCCTCATCGCGGCGCGGGGGCTCCACCGCCCCGGGGACTTCGCGGGCGCGGCGATCCCCCAGGACATCACGGCGCTCCTGGCGCGGGACCGCGGCTCCCTGAGCAAAAAAGACCTCCGCCGGGCTAACCGCGCGCTGCTGGCGGGTGTCTATGAAGACATGATCCCGCCTCTCGGAAGGAACGTCTCGCCCACACGCGGCGCGGAGATGATCGCCGCGGGCGTCGGGCCGTTCTTCGGCCGCATCGTCTTCGGCTTCGGCATCCTCGGCATGGTGCTGAGCACGATCACGCTTCACATGCTGGTCTGCGGCTTCGCGGCGTGCGAGGTGTTCGGCCTCGAGCCGACCGGCTGGAAGTACAGGCTGGCGTGCCTCCTGCCGGCGCCGGGCTTCCTCGGCGTGGTGCTCTGGCAGTACATGGGCGGGTGGATCACCATCCGGGCGTCCGCCGTCGCCGGCGTCCTGACACCCATCGCCTATATCGCTTTCTTCATCATGAACAATCGCCGGAAGTACCTCGGCAGGGACACGCCGACCGGCGCCAAGGCCGTGATCTGGAACGCGGCCATGATCCTCAGCATCGTCGTCACGATCGCGAGCATCGTCTACTTCCTGATCCACAACTACGACAAGGTGCTCGGCCTGGGCTGACCCGCCGGCGCGGCGGAGAAGGAGAGAAATGATGAAACGATGTATCAGGCCAACTGCCCGCAGGGCCCTGCTCGGCGGATTCGGCGCCGTCTGGGCCGCAGTTTTCGTGGCCGGCTGCGCCGAGCCGCCGGGCGGCCGCTCGTTGGCGGGATTCCAGGTGACCGTGTATGAGGCGAAGGTCCCGGCCGATCGCGTCGGCGAGATCGACGCCAAGGCCCTGGCCGCCAGGTCCGGCGAGGTCGGTGGCCTCCAGAAGGCCCTGGCGAAGATGGGACCGACCCGCGTCCTCTACCATGCCTCCCAGCCCATCGGCCTGGACGGCGACACCCGCATCATGGTGGGGGCAAGGAAGCCGTTCGTCCGCAACACCCGGCTGACGGAGGCTGGCAGGACGATCAACACCATCCAGTACGAGCAGGTCGGGGCCATCTTCAAGGTGTCCTGCCAGCCGGTGGCCGCCTCGGGCGGCAGGCAGGTGGACATGCGGATGAACGCGGAGCTCTCAGCCATGGACCAAAGCAGGACAGAGATCTCCCCCGGCGTCCGTGCCCCGGTCACCCGCGAGGCGGAGATGAGCTACAACGGCCGGGCCGAGATCGGGCGCCCTTTCGTGATGCTGAGCGTGGACTCCCCGTCCGACGAGAAGGACGCCAGGTGCGTCGCGTACGTCTGCCGGGTCGTTCTCAGCAGGTTGCCTTGACGCTCCCGGCCGAACCCCCTGACCAAGGAACCGACCCATGAGGCGATCATCCAACAGAAACCTGATGTGGCCCCTCGTCTGGCTTGTCGTTCTTGCGGCCATGCCGCTGACGGGCTGTGCCCCGTCCGCCGCGCAGCCGACGGCCCTGCCCCTCTCGACGGCGGATTTCGAGGCGATCATCTACAGGACGCACGTGCCCGCGGCAAGCATCCCGCGGCTCGACGTCGGCGACCTCACCGCCGAGGCCGCCCGGGGCGAAGACCTCCAGACGCACCTTGCCAAGCTCGGCCGGACGCAGGCGCTCTACCGTGCCAGCCAGGCGGTCAGCCTGACCACGGAGAATCGCATCCGCGTCGGCACGAAGAAGCCCTTCGTCACGGGCTCACGAGCGGGCCCGGGCGGCCGGGCGATACGCGCTGTGCAATACCAGGACGTTGGCGCCATCTTCCGGCTGGCAGCCGAGCCGATCACCAAGCGACCGGTCGAGCACGTGCAGGTCCGGCTGGAGGTCGAGCTGTCGGACATGGACCAGAGCGACGTCGAGGTCGGTCCCGGCGTGAAGGCGGTCGCCATCCACAACGTGGCCTTCGCCTACAACGGCAACCTGCCCGTCGGCAGGCCGTTCGTGATGACGGCCGTGGACGCCTCCTCGGACGCCCGGGACGCCAACGCCGCCGCCTACGTCTGCCGGGTCGTCCTGAGCGGCTTGCGGTAGGCCTCGGCGGCTCAGACGAGCGCCGGCTCGATGCCCGCGCGCTCGGCAAGTTCGGCCATGCTCTCGACGTGATCTCCGCAGGCGACCACGAGGTGGTTCTGATGCCCCTTCACGAGGCCCAATAGCCTCGCCGCGTCGGGCACGTCGATGATGAGCGTGTTCCGGCAGCGGCCGGGCCTGTCGAGCGAATCGACCACCGTCCCGCGCGTCAGGATCAGCCGCTGGAGGTCCCGCGTCAGCCGGGCGATCGTCACGGTCCGCCCGGCGGGGATGCTCGTGCGGACCGTCGGGCTGCTCTTCCGGCCGTGGTAATCGCTGAGGTAGTACGGTTGCGGCGGGTCGCCCGGCGCGGTCATCCGGCGCGAGAGGACGCAGTGGCTGATCTCCAGCTTGCCGTCGGCCTGGAAGCCCCCGCCCATGAAGCTCACTTGGCCGGTGGCGCGCCGGAAGAGGATCATCGTGAGGAATGCGTCGATGTCCGCCTGGCACGCGGCCGGGACGCCGCGGTCCTGAAGCAGCGTCAGGGCCAGACAGGGCACGGGCAGGGCCTCGTCCTGGATGAAGGGCCGGCAGACGATCGTCGCCGCGACGGCGCCGCGGTCCTCGATAAGCGTGCTCACGGCCACGTACAGCCGCACGGCCTTGTGGATCTCTTCGTCATCCGGCCGGGGGCGATCGGACTGGTCCGCCTCGGCGACGAGCCGCTCGGCCAGGGCCGCCGCCTCGCGCTGCTGGTCGTCTGGAAGCGCTGCATACCGCCCCGTCAGCTCCTCGTGCGGAACGGTAACGAGTTCCACGCCCAGCTTCCCGGCGACCAGACCGACGTCGGCGGTGATCTCCCATTCCGTCAGGTACTTCATCGGCAGCCCGCCGAACACGAGGGCCAACTCGAGATCGTTCTCCCGCCGTGTCATCGAGCCTTGTCTTCCTTCCGCGCCGCACTGCAGCGGCCACATGATACTGCGAAGCGGATGGTGAAGCGACGGGAATCCCATCATCAAGATGCGCTGTAACCCTTGTCCTGCTTGGCCCGACTTTTTTGCAACAAATTTGTTGTAAGGCCTTGACGGGTCGTGCCCGCTCGCCGATAATTACAACAGATCTGTTGGCAACAAAGCTGTTGGGAAATAGCGGCAATAGGGAGCCACAAGATGGCCCGAGACAGGCTTATCCAGGCAGACGGCAATTGGGTGTGCGGCGACCGCTTCTGGGACCAGGAGGAGGATGTGAAGCTGCTGATCGAGCGGATCGAGAGGGGGGCGCACGTCCTCCTGGTGGCCCAGCGGCGAATGGGCAAGACGAGCCTCATGAAGGAGACCGCCCGCCGACTGGGAGGGCCGTACGTCTGCCTGTTCGTTGACCTCCAGGATTGCCGGGAGGCGCCCGATGCGATTGTCAAGCTCAGCCTCGCCATGCACGAGTACAAGTCGCTTTGGGCCAAGGCGCGCGAGGTCTTCGCCAACATCCTGAGCAAGGCAGCCGACCGCGTGGAGAAGGTGGGCGTCGGGGACCTGGGCGTGACGTTGCGGGCCGGCCTGACCCGCGGGGACTGGGCGGAGAAGGGCGACCGCCTGCTGGCCATTCTCGCGGCCTGCGAGCAGCCGGTCGCACTGCTGCTGGACGAGGTGCCCATCCTGGTCAGCCGGCTCCTCAAGGGCGACGAGTACGCCATCACACCCGAGCGCAGGAGGAGGACCGGCCATTTCATGTCGTGGCTGCGAGAGAACAGCATCCGGCACCAGGGGAGGGTGCGGATCGTGCTTTCCGGGAGCATCGGCCTGGAGCCGATCCTGCGTCAGGGGAACCTCAGCTCGACCATCAACAACTTCGCCCCGTTCGAGCTGAAGCCGTGGGGTGAGGCAACGGCGTTGGGTTGCCTCCGGGCGCTGGCCAACCAGTACGGCATCCAGTTCGAGGAGGGCGCCCCAAGGGAAATGTTGCGACACCTCGGCTGCCTCATTCCACACCACGTGCAGATGTTCTTCACCTACGTCCACGAGACGTGCCGCAGGCGAGGTCGGATGGAGTTCGCTGCAGAGGAAGTGGAGGCCGTCTACCGCAGCGAAATGCTCGGCACGCGCGGCCACGCGGAGCTGACGCACTACGAGGAGCGCCTGGAGATGGTGCTCGGCAAGGAGCTGTTCCCCCTGGCGCTGGACATGCTCACCGAGGCGGCGGTGACCGGCCGCTTGACGCCGGAGGCGCTGACCGCGCTCCAGGAGTATCACCCCGTCGAGGGGAAGGCGATCGCGGACGCGCAGAAGGAGATCCTGTGGGTGCTGGAGCATGACGGGTATCTGGAATCAGCGACGGAGGGCTACGTCTTCGTGTCCACACTGCTCCGCGACTGGTGGAGGGCGCGCCACGGCCAGCTCTACACGCCGGTGCTGGAGCGAGGGGAGTGAGCCATGGTCAAGCGCCCCATGAAGTACAACCCGGCCTTCCTGAGCGACGAGGAGCTCATCGACGCGTTCGTCGTCCGCCAGACGGAGCTGGATCTCCTCCTCCAAGTCCTCCGCGAGAACACGGCGGAATCCAACCAGCACGTCCTCCTGATCGGCCCGCGCGGCATCGGAAAGACGATGCTGGTTTTGCGCGTCGCGGCCGAGACCCGAAGGGCCGACGACCTCCGCGAGAGGTGGTACCCCCTGGTCTTCGCCGAGGAGAGCTACCAGGCCTGCACGGCCGGGGAGTTCTGGCTGGAGGCCCTCTTTCACCTGGCCGAGCAGACGAAGGACGCCCGGTGGCGGCGCGCCTACGAGGAGCTGCGCGGGGAAGAGGACGAGGCCCGCCTGCGGGAACGGGCCCTGGCGCAGCTCATGGACTTCGCGGATGCACAGGGCAAGCGGATCCTGCTGATCGTCGAGAACCTCAACATGCTCCTCGGCGACCAGCTCTCGGACGACGACGCCTGGGCCCTGCGCCACACGTTGCTCCACGAGCCCCGCGTGATGCTGTTGGCTACGGCCGCCAGCCGCTTTGCGGAGATCGAGAATGCGGGGATGGCCATGTTCGACCTGTTTCGTGTACACGAGCTCCACCCCCTGGAGGAGGACGACTGTGCGAGGATCTGGGCTTCTATTGCCGAGAAAGGAGTACCCGACGGCCGCATCC
Organism: uncultured Planctomycetaceae bacterium; assembly: GCA_964427875.1. Taxonomy (GTDB): domain Bacteria; phylum Planctomycetota; class Phycisphaerae; order SM23-33; family SM23-33; genus CAYRVX01. The sequence goes on along the minus strand of CAYRVX010000008.1, from coordinate 37,912 downwards.
GCCCCATCCAGATCCTGACCGGAGGAAACCCCAGGCTGCTGGCGATCATCTCGTACTTCGGCGCCGACATGTCCTTCCGCGAACTCATGACGGACCTCGTCCATCTGGTAGACGAGCACACCGAGTACTTCAAGAGCCACCTGGACGGCCTTCCCGCAGTCGAGCGCAAGGTGTACGTGGCCCTGGTGGAGCTGTGGGACCCCGCCACGGCGCGCGAGGTGGCCGACAGCGCCAGGCTCGATGTCAGCAAGACGAGCACGCTCCTCAGCCGACTTGCCGGCAGAGGCGCCGTCCTGGCCGTGGAGGAGGGCCCGCGGAAGAAGCGCTACCAGGTCGCCGAGCGCATGTACAACATCTACTACCTCATGCGCCGTCGTGGCTCGCCCGCCGCCCGCGTCAAGGCGGTCGTCCACTTCATGGTCAGCCTCTACGGGCCGGGGGAGCTGGTCGGCCTCGCGCGAGGGATCGCCGAAGAGGCCTCCCGCCTGCCCCCCGACCTTCGCCAGGACCACTACTCCGCATTCGAGGCGATGCTCCAGGACCCCGGGGTGCGGCCACTGCGCGACCGCCTCCTCGCCGCGGCGCCCTGTGGCTTCCTCGAAGCGCCCGACGCTCCGCCGTCGTTGAAGCACCTGGCGCGGGAGGCGACTGCGACATCCCTCCCGGCCGCCGAGCCCGCCGCCGAGGACGGCGGGTTCGAGGCGCTCCTGCAACAGGCCTTCAAGCTTGCCAAGGACCCAGACCGCGTGGCCGAGGCCGAAGAGCTGTGCAGGCGAGCCATTGACCTGAGGCCGGACTCGCCCCGGGCCCACGTTCTTCTGGGCTTGCTGTGCGAGAAGTTGGGTTGCTACGCCGACGCCGAAGAGGCCTACCGTAAGGCCATCGACCTGGACCCCAAGTACGCCTGGGCGTGGGCGCGCCTTGGTGCGCTTCTCCACGAGCGTCTGGAGCGATACCATGAAGCCGAGAAAGCCTATCGCAAAGCCATCGAGCTGAACCCCAAGTACGGCGGCGCGTGGGCGCACCTCGGTGTGCTTCTCCACGATCGTCTGGAGCGATACGAGGAGGCGGAGAAGGCCTACCGCAAGGCCATCGACCTGGAGCCCAAGTACGCCTGGGCGTGGGCGCACCTCGGTGCGCTTCTCCACGAGCGTCTGGAGCGATACGACGAGGCGGAGAAGGCCTACCGCAAGGCCATCGAACTCGACCCGAAGTTCGCCGGCGCGTGGGCGCACCTCGGTGCGCTTCTGCACGAGCATCTGGAGCGATACGACGAGGCGGAGAAGGCCTACCGCAAGGCCATCGAGCTCGACCCCAAGTACGCCGGGGCGTGGGCGCACCTCGGCCAGCTTCTGCACCAGCGTCTGGAGCGATACGGCGAGGCCGAGAAAGCCTATCGCAAAGCAGTCGACCTGGAGCCGAAGGTGGCTTGGGGCTGGGCGAGCCTCGGCGAGCTTCTGCACGAGCGTCTGGAGCGATACGACGAGGCGGAGAAGGCCTGCCGCAAGGCCATCGAGCTCGACCCCAAGTACGCCGGGGCGTGGGGCCGGCTGATCGCCGTGCTGGCGAGCCAGGGGACGACACCGGGCGAATGCCTCAAGCTGATCGAGGGCGGGCTGGCGGAATCGTCGGACCGTGCGGCGGCGCTCAACAACGGCGCGTACGGGCTGCTGCGGCGCCCACGGGCGGACCTTCTCGCCTGCGCGGAGTCCTGGGCACGGCGGTCGGTGGGCCTCGCACCGGACAACGCACACTACCAACACACGCTGTCATCGGTGCTCAGCGTGGTCGGCAAGTGCGACGAGGCGCTGGGGGCGGCGCGGCGGTATCTTGGCGATGCCGAGTGCGTGAACCGCACCACGGAAGATGCCGTCGACCTTTTCGCAAATCTTGCTGCGGCGGGGTCCGGCCGCGAGGCGCTGCGCGTGCTGGTGGAGTCGCCGAGTGCCGAAGTCCTGGAGCCGCTGATCGTCGGCCTGCGCCTGTTCCTCGGCGAGGACGTGAAGGTCGCGGCGGAGATCCTGGAGGTCGGCAAGGACGTGGCGAAGCGGATCGAGCAGCGGCGAGAAGGGCTGCGCGCGGAGCGCGACGAGGAAGAACGGGGGGCCGACGAATAGGCCCCGAGAGGAGCGGGCAGTCGATTCCGCGTTCACGCGGAGGACGACTTCGCCCTCCTGCCGCGTCATCCGGCTTTGCCTTTCTTCCGGGCCGCACGGCACCGGGTTTCCCAGGCCTTGTACATCCCGGCCATCTTCTCCACGCGCTGCGGCTCGGCGGTGATCTGGTCGCGCAGCTCCGTGCGGTCGGCGGCGAGGTCGTACAGCTCCCACTTGCCGCCGTGGGAGACGAGCTTCCAGTTGCCTTTTCTCACGGCCCGGCTGCGGCCGAACTGCCAGAACAGCACGTCGTGACCCTTCCGCTGCTTGCCGTCGAGAATGGGAAGGAGGCTCTTGCCCTCCAGCGGGAGGATCCCTTCGCCGTTGAATTCCGCGGGGTATTCGGCCCCGGCGGCGTCGAGGCAGGTGGCCATGATGTCGATGATGTGGCCGACCTGGCGGGTGATCCGCCCGCCCTTGCCGATCCGCGCCGGCCAGCACGCGATAAGCGGCGTGGCGATGCCGCCCTCGTGGTCCCAGCTCTTGTACTTGCGGAACGGCGTGTTGGAGGCGTTGGCCCACGGCGGATCGACCGTGCGGTAGGAGGCCAGCGGCCCGGGCGGGACGTCCGGCGTCTTGTGGACCCGCTCGGCGCAGCCGCCGTTGTCGGCCAGGAACAGCACGAGCGTGTTGTCGGCCTTTCCGAGCCGGCGGATCCTGTCCATGATCCGCCCGATGTTCTGGTCCATGCGGTCGATCATGGCCGCGTAGACGGCCATCTTCAGGTCCCACGCGGCCTTGTCGGGCACGTCCTCCCACTTCGGCACGCCGGGGTCGCGCGGGCTCATGGCGTACTTCCGGTCGATCAGCCCCATCTCGACGATGCGCTTGTATCGCTGCTGGCGGAGCCTGTCCCAGCCGCACATGTACTTGCCCCTGTACCTGGCGATGTCCTCCGGCCAGGCGTGCAGCGGGTAGTGCGGCGCGGTGTAGGCGACGTAGAGGAAGAAGGGCTTATCCTCCTTGCCGTACTCGTCGAGGTACTTCACGGCGTGGTCGGTGAAGGCGTCGGTGGTGTAGAAGTCCTTTTTCTCGGGCGTGTAGGGTGTGTACTCCTTGTCGTCGATGGCCCATCGCCGCCATCGTGCCCACTTGCGTCCGGGGGCGGGCTCGCCCTCGCGCTGCTTGCCGGGGTTCCAGAAGTTGCAGCACCCGTCGGCCAGGCCGAAGTAGCGGTCGAAGCCCCGCCGGACGGGGAGGTTGTTCTGGTGCCACTTGCCGACCATGAGCGTGCGGTAGCCGGCGGCCTTGAGGGCCTCGGCGATGGTGACGCAGTGGCGGCAGGTGCCCATCCCTCCGTTGCCGACCTGCTGGCTGTAGAGCCCGGTCAGCAGGCTCGCCCGCGTGGGCGCGCACTTGGCGTTGTTGTAGAACTGCGCGAAGCGGATGCCGCGAGCCGCCAGCCGGTCGAGGTTCGGCGTGCGGATCTCCCCGCCGTAGCAGCCGATGTCGGAGAAGCCCATGTCGTCGGCCATGATCAGCACGATGTTGGGCCTGGCGTCCTTCCCGGATGCCGACAGCAGCCGAGGCGCCGCCAGCGACGCCGCGCCAAGGGACACCGCTTTCAGGAACGCCCGTCTGTCCAAGCACTCGTTCATGGCGAATCTCCCTTGCGACCTGCGCTCTCGCCTGATTCCGCCTTCGGCGTGTGGTAGCACACCTTCACGCGATTGTGCATCCAGGGGTTGGCCTTGGGGTGCACGCCGATCCGCGCCGTGGGCTTGCCATGGGCGCCGAGGGCCTGCTCGTCCTTTCCCGCGCGGCGGCATGGGGAGCCCTTGGCGAGCCGGAAGTCTCCCTTTGCGGCGTCCGCGAACTTCGGGTCGGCCAGCAGCGAATGCTTGTCGAAGCCGTACGGCCCGTAGCGCCGCCACGCGTCGAGGCTGCCGGCGACGGTGCGGTAGTTGACCTTCCATTCGGCCCTGCCGTGGTAGCAGTTGTAGTCGTGGAGGCGAACGTTCGTCAGGGCACCGTCGGTGTTCCTGTCGCTGCCGTGGGGGGCGACGCGCAGGAAGAGCTGGCCGCCCCGGGCGTGCACGAAGACGTTGTTGAGGATACGGATGTCCCTGGTGCCGGAGGTCCACGTGTGGATGTCCGTGGCATTGTCGTAGAAGGTGTTGTTGGAGACGGTCAGCCCTTGCAGGCTACAGTGCGCGTGGACGGCGGCGCCGGCGAGCCCGCGGAAGATGTTCGCGTGGACGACCACGTTCTTGCCGGTGTCCTGGACGCAGGTGAGGACCCCGCCGCCTCTGCCCCAGAAGAGGTTGCCTCGCACCGTGATGTTCCGGGCGTTGTCCTTCAGGAAGACCGCGGCGCCCACGGCGTTGTAGAATTCGTTGTGCTCGATGACACAGTCGCCGCTGTCGTATTCCATGACCAGGGGCATGTTCATCCGGTTGCCGCCGGCGCCGGGGGCCGAGACTCGCCCGTCGTTGTCGTGCACGATGTTGTTCCGGATCACGCAGCCGGTGGCGTACTCCATGCGGATGCAGCAGTTGAACTCCCTGTCGTTGCCGCCCCAGATCTCGCAGTTGCGGACGATGCACCCCTTGCACTTCCAGAGCCCGACGGCCCCGTAGACGCGAAACCCGTCGAGGATGACGTAATCGTGGCCCGGGCCGATGGCGGGATTGGTGAACTTGCCAGGCGGCGTGTCGATCGTCGGCCCGCCCATCACCACCACCTCGTCGCCGGGGTGCGCCTTAAGCGTGATGGGCCTGTCGGGCGTTCCGCCGCGGGCGGGATGGAAGCCGGGCTCATACCGCCGGCCGGTATGGCGGTAATAGTGGCCCGCCTTCACCACCAAGGTGTCGCCCGCGAGCAGGCGCCGGGCGCCGAAGTCCAGCGATCTCCAGGGGAGCCGCTCGGTACCGGGATTCCTGTCGCTGGCATTCGGGTCCTTCCGGGCGACGTAATACGTTGCCCCGCGGCCGGGCGGCACGACGGCCAGCAACGCGACCCACGCGCACAAGCCCCTTGCCTTGGGAAACACTCGTCGGTCCAGCACTCCGCTCAGGTTCATCCGTAGAGGCCTCGACGAGATGCCTTCGCCTGCCTCAGCCGCCGTCACACTTCCCAGCCCTTGCGATACGTCCGCCCGACGTAGCGGTTGATCTGGCGCAGGTTCGTGCACTGCATCTTCTCGACGTCCCACTCGACGGTCCTGCCGACGCCCGCGACCTGGGCGAGGAAGCCGCTGAGGACGAAGGCCGTCAGCGGCCCGGCGGCGTCCACGAAGTTCGAGCACGGCGTCGTGCCGTGCCTGCACGCGTGGAAGAGGTCGTCGATCGGCCCGCCGTGGGCGCGCGGGATCGACTTCGGCGGGGCGGTGAACTCCTTGTGCCTGGCCTCGGGGATGATCCGCGAGTCGCTGCCCATCAGGCCCTTGTCGCCCACGAAGAGCGTGAACTCGCCGAACTTGCGTTTGTACTTCTCCTCCGTCTCCTTCATGATCTCCGGCTTGAGCTTTGCGTGGTCGTAGACGAAGACCTTCACCGGCGGCATGTCGCCGCGGGCCGGAATGTCGAAGCGGACGACGTTGTCCTGCGGGTACTTCTCCTTGCCGCCGCCGGTCGTGTTCAGGCACGTGACGGTGTAGCGCTTCGCCTCGCCGATCTTGAGCGCCCAGAAGGGGAAGTCCACGTGGTGGCAGGCCATGTCGCCGATCGTCCCCGTGCCGAAGTCGCGCCACGACCGCCAATGGAACGGGTGCAGCCCGTCGTGGTAGTCGCGGTATGGCGCCGGGCCGAGCCACTCGTCCCAGTGCAGCCCCTTGGGCACGGGCTTGCTCGCGGGCCGCCCGCCGCTGCCCCCGAAGTTGCGCCCGAGTATGGTGTGCGTCTCCGTGACGTTCCCGATCGCCCCGGCCCGGATGTACTCGCAGACTCGCCGGATCGGGTCCCCGCAGTGCCGCTGGTTGCCCATCTGCGTGGGCACCTTCTTCTCCCTGGCCGCCTTGGCCAGGACGTAGCACTCGCGGATGTTGTGCGCCAGGGGCTTCTGCGAGAAGGTGGCCTTGCCCAGGTTGATCGCCCGGATCGCCGCCGGGGCGTGGTTGTGGTCCGGCGTGGCGATCAGCACGGCGTCGAGGTCCTTGTGGCACTCGTCGAGCATCTTGCGGTAGTCGTAGTAGACCTTGGGCTTGGCCTTGCCCTTGCTGTCCTTCTCGACCCGCTTCATCGCCTTGGCGATCCGGCCCTCGTCGACGTCGACCATGGCCACGAAGTTCTCTCGGGTCGCGCAGCCGACGCTGTAGCCGCCCATGCCGCCGGCCCCGACGACGGCCACGCCGAGCTTCGAGCTCGGGGCCCTTTCCGCCAGGACGTACGGCCCGCGCCAGAGCCCCGTGGCGGTCGAGGCCCCCGCCAGTGCCATGCCGCGTTTCAGGAAGCCGCGTCGCGTGTAACGGTTCGACATGTCAGTATCTCCTTGGCTCGCCTGCCCATCTCTCCGCGGAAGCCGACCCGGCTCCCGCACAGCCACGTAGCCTACGCACCGGCGTCTCCTTTGCCAACAACATCCCCAGGCAGTTGACCGGCCTGACCGTGAACGTCACTTCCCCGGCCGACGAGCCCGCCGCCAAACCAGTCAACCCGATCGCAATCGCGACAAGATGCCGTTTCATGCCAGCGCTCCTCACCGGGTACTTGGCAGGTGGCCGCAGCCTGCGGCCCGCAAAAACGCCTCTCGGTCGAAAGCTCCACTCACGGTTGTCTCCTTCACGATTCCCGCTCTTGTCCTTCGGTGTACCTTACCCGGATGCTCCGACACAAACCAGCGAACGCACTTCGCAGAATGGCTTCGTTCGCCGCCGCCGGCGGCCGGGGTGTCCCGGCCCGTCTGCTCAGTAAGGGGCCCATCCCGCCCGTCGAGTTGAGCTACCTCGTCGAGGCCGCGGACGGGTACACCGCTGCCCAGCTTGAACAGGCCGCGAATACGCTTTTCATCCTCGCCGTGGACAGGGAGAATACAATCGACGACGGGAACACCATCTCGGCACAGCCGCAGTATGACGATTCGGGATACATCCCGTTCAACCGCGGCCTGATCGAGGCGGCCCTGCAAGAAATGCAGATCGAGCGAAGAGTCAGAATGGGCTTCCACGTGGCGTGACTACAAGAGCGCTGATGCGAAAGGATATCGCTATGGATGCGACCAAGCGCAAGTTTTGGCTGAGCGAATTGGAAGTATTCCACCGAATAACCAATGTCGCCGGGCCGAAGGAGCAGGCAGATGCAGCAGCAGCGGCAGCGTCTCTCATTGGGAAGCTGCTGCAATTCCCCCCCGATTGGACGACCGAGGAAGCAGCCCGCACCGTCCGCGCGGAGTTCGAGATTCCCGATGACCATCATTCACACGCCCTCGCGCTTGATTGGCTTTGGCATGCCCTTAAGGACGGCACAATCGAAGGCGGGGAGGATTTCGACAGAGGCGTCTCCTTCTTTCTTTGCCGCCTCATCCACGAGCGCCTGCCCTGAAGGAAGGCGCCCGCCGTGCAGTCAAAGAAGACTTGGGGGAAAGGTTCCCGCCTGAATTCGGCTATCTTTTCGACGGTGACGAATGACCTACTGATTCAACGAAGGGAGTAGTCCTATGTCTTTTGAACTGATTCTGCCGGACATTCTCGAGCACTTCCAAACATGTAGCGCCAAAGAGAGATTGCGTCTGTTCATAGCGAAGGACCGCCAAGTTGAGGGATGGTTCAAAGGTGAACTGATGCTCGTGTTCGACGCGAGCACCCAAGTAGCAGCTTCATGTTGGGAGCCCGAGGTCACATACAATCACGGGAACGGGCGGAGCAAGTGCGACTTCGTTCTCAAACCTCGGAAGAACTGCAAGCGCCTCATTGGCGTGGAGATCAAGACAGCCCGTCCCGGATGGCAGCACAAGAGAACTCTTGACAGGATGGCAAAATGCCGCTCTGATTTCGATAAGGGTTCTTCTCCTCTGACCAGCATCATCTCCGGTCTTGTAGCTGACGCCAAAAAGCTTCGGGAAACCGATCTCCTCAAAGAGAGAGTTTGCCTCCTGTTTGCATACGGCGAGAGCCAGCAGGTTTGGCGCTACGGCGGCCAACCACTCCCGCGAGCGGAACTCCTCGGGCAATTCCGGGAAGGTCTCCAAGGAAGGATGGCAGACAACTGGACCGTCGTGCCGACGAGGGGCGCGGATCCACCCGCGATCGATCTTGGGGACGAAAAACTTCTCCAGATCCTCTCCTACCAGGTAGAAGAGGTGTAGAGAGGCGGAACAGGCGGCTGTCACTTGGCTCTGTGTTTGCCGCGGGCGTCCGCAAGGCAGCGCAGCGTGGCGGAGCGGCTAGTTGGTGGCCTTGGCCTTCGGCGCCTTGGCGAAGGCCTCGTAGCGGGCCTGCATGGCGGCGCGGTCGAGCTGCTCGCCGGGCGCGATCCAGATGCGGTACCTCAGCGTGAGCGACTCGCCCTGCTTGACCTTGGCCGTGGGATACGCGCCGAAGCGGCCGTAGTCGCGGTAGGCAGAGTACTTCGTGCCCTTGGGGTTGTCCGGGTGGTTCATGTGCTGGACGGTGTACTTCTTGGCCTTCAGCTCGTAGCAACAGGCCGCCCAGGGCAGGTCCAGCTCCTTCTTGACGTTTCCGGAGGTGATCTTCTCGTCGGGGAACATGTACTTTGCGGACTTGTTCTTGGCAACCTCGTTGTGGGGTCGGTACTGCATGCCGGCGTGCTCGGGGTCGCCGCCCAGGTCGATATCGCTGCGGGCCGCGGTGAGCTTCGAGATGAAGTCCAGCAGCAGCATGGTGGGCTTCGGCTGGCGGTGGACGATCTGGGTCCGCTCCTCGGCCAGAACGCACTTGCCCTGCCCGTCGTTCCAGTGGATGAGCATCGTGCTGGTGGCCGACTCCCCCCCGGCCGTCTGCTCGAGGAACTTCTGGTGGCGCTGCGTGACGTTCCTGACGTGCCACCAGTCGCCGCGTTTCTTGCCGTCGTACGTGACCTTGAACCCCAGGAAGATCCCTCGATGGTGCGGGTACAGCCCGCCGGTGCCCTTGGTGATCGTCTCCGTGCCGGACTCGTTGAAGACGTGCGTGTAGACCTTGGCCGTGTCGAACGTCCTGGCCTTGTCCGACGTGTCCACCTCGTACATGTACCGCGTGACGCACTTGCCGTCCCGCAGGAGGTCGAGGTGCTTGCCCTCGGTATCCTGGAAGCGATAGCCCTCCGCTCCCGTGGCCGCCTGAATCGCAAGGGCCACCGCGCAACTCCCGATCGCCGCGAAAAGCGCTGTCCGTTTCATGATCGTCTCCCTGTGCGTTGATTCGGTTCTGATTCCCTTTCGTGCAGACACTTCTACATCAAACCACCCACCGGAACGCTGGTTCTTGACGAACCCGCGTACCGCGCTCCCCACGCCGAGCACCTGCTGCGAGGCTTGCCGTTTCGCGGACCGCTCCTGCGCGCCCTGTTCGTTCCCGCGCGCCGTATTCGCTCCCGCACCCTCAGACCTTGAACTCCTCCGCCCTGAGCTCCAGCCTCTTGCCCGCCTTCATGGACTCGTTGACGCGGAAGACGCTCACGGCCGCCTCGTAGCCCACCTCGCCGGGACAGGCCAGCTTGGCCTTGCCGCGGATCGCGTCGAAGAAGTTCCCGAGGTGGTGCCAATAGACCCTCTTCGTGTCCGTCGCCGGGATGGGCCCGTACGCCCGCGAGCCGTACTGCGCGACGGAGACGGGCTTGAGGGCCTTCTCCCAGTCGGCGACGGGCACGTTCACCTCGCGCCAGATCCCGCCGCGGGAGGCGATCTCCGAGATCGTCAACTCCCCCTCCGTGCCGGTGAACGTCTCGTAGAACCCGCCCAGCTCGGTGGTGTTGAGGATCTCGTAATTGCCCCGCACCGTCGTGGTCTTCCCGTCGCGGCGGTAATCCCACTCGTAGATGCAACTGACGTTGTCGTAATGCTCGTAGATGTCGTAGTGGTCCAGCCCGCCGCTGGCGTACACCGCCTTGGGCGGCGAGTGCAGGAACCAGTTGAACACGTCGATCTGGTGCGAGCCCAGGCTGCCGATCGCGCCGATGGCGAACTTCTCGAACCACCGCCAGTTCCGGAACTGCTCCATCGACTCGTAGCCGTACTTCGCCAGCACGGCCTTGTCGATCGTGTACTTCGCCGGCCAGTCGATCTTCTCGCGCTTGTGCCCGTGCCATTGGGCCGATACGTGCGTGATCCGCCCGAGGGCCTTCTTGTTGTCGATGTAGTCCAGCGCCGCCTGGTACCGGGCATTGGAGCGGTGCTGCCGGCCGACCTGGAGCAGCTTGCCGCACTGCCTCGCCGTCAGGACCATCTTCCGGCAGTCGGCCAGCGTGGTGGCCATCTCCTTCTCGCAGTAGACGTGCAGGCCGGCCTTCAGGCAGGCAATCGTCTGCTCGGCGTGGAAGCCGTCCGGCGTGGCGACGATCACCGCGTCGAGGTCCTTCTCCTTTGCGAGCATGTCGCGGTAGTCGGCGTAGCCGTTGACGGGATGCTTGTACTTCTTCAGCAGGTTCACGGCGTAGTTGCGGGAGAAGTCCCAGATGTCGCACGCGGCCCGGAACCGCAGGCCGGGCAGCTTCATGCAGTGGAATATCAGGTGGCGCCCGTGGTCGCCGGCGCCGATGATCGCCACGTTCAACGGATCGACTTTCGCTCCGGCCTGCCGGGCGATCGACGCGCCCGATGCCGCAGCCGCGGCGCCTGCCGCAGCCGCCGTCTTCAGGAAACCGCGACGTGTCATCTTCGACATCATGATTGCTCCTTCCTTCGGCGAGGCGCCGGCATGGTTCGCTGGGTCGCCATGGACCCAGAATCGCAGCAACGCCAGCCGCACGCAAGGAAGAAGGTCGTCGGATGAAGGTCTCAGGTCGTAGGTCACAGGTCGTAGGGGGACAAGACCGACATGGGTCTTCTGCCGGCGGGATCGTCGGGGTACCCTATGACCTACGACCTACGACCTGTGACCTACGGGAGCATCCCATGCCAAGTCTGACCGAGCGCGTTCGACAGGCCGCCATGGAGAGCGGGGCCGACCTGGTCGGCTTCGCGCCGATCGGGCGCTTCGACGACGCCCCGCCGGAGCTGCACCCGCGGACGATCCTCCCCCAGACGAAGACCGCCATCGCCGTGGCCGTCCGCCACCTCCGCGGGGCGCTGAAGGCCGTCGAGGAGGGCTGCTACTGGCAGGCGTACAACTGCGACAATTACTGGTACCTCAACGAGGTCATCGCGCCAAAGGTCCTCCGGGCCGTCTCGCTGGCGCTGGAGGAGGACGGCTACATCGGCGTGCCCGTCCACAACCCGTTCCATCCGCACTCGGGGCGGCAGGTCCGCGACGACCAGCCCGCCGGGCCGGACGGCATGATCTCGCTCCGCGTCATCGGCGTCGCGGCCGGGCTCGGCGAGCTGGGAAACTCCAAGCTGCTCCTTACACCCCAGTTCGGCCCGCGCCAGCGCGTCTTCGCCGTCTTCACCGACGCCGCCCTCGAGCCGACGCCGCTGCTGGCCGAGCCCATCTGCGACGGCTGCCTGTCCTGCGCCCGTGAATGCGAGGCGTGCGCGATCGGCACGAGCCGCGACGTTAAGCTCACCATCGAGGGCCGCGAGTTCGCCCACGCCCCGTTCGACGCGGCCGCCTGCGCGAAGGTGCACGCCGGCAGGGACCCGCGCTTCAGCCCGTTCTTCAACGGCACCGAGGCCGACGGCGAGGAGCCCTCCTACAACCGGTTCGTCCAGCACCGCTTTCGCCACCTGGCGGTCTGCGTCGGCCGCGGCTGCCTCCGCGCTTGCCTGGACCACCTGGAGAAGACCGGCCGCATCGAAAAGACCTACAAGACCCCCTTCATCGAGCGCGAGCGCTGGAAGCTCGACAGCCCGCCCGAGGGACTCGGGAGAACACGATGAACCACATCGCACGCCGCATCGCCTGGGCAGTCGTCCTGGTGGGCGCGGTCCCGGCGCGCGCGTCGGGCAGGACGTACGTCGTGAACCAGCGTCATCGCGACGCGAGCGACGACAATCCCGGCACGGGCGTCGCGCCCTTGAAGACGATCGGCGCGGCCGCCAGGCTCGTCAAGGCCGGCGAGACGGTCATCATCCGCGGCGGCGTGTACCGCGAGAGCGTCACGGTCGAGGCCAGCGGCAACGCCGAGGCGCCGATCCGCTTCCGGGCCGCCGCGGGCGAGCGCGTCGTCGTCACCGGCGCCGACCTCATCACAAAGTGGCAGAAGGTCGAGGGCGCCGAAGGCAACGTGTACGGCACGCCCTGGCCGCACCGGTTCATCGGGTGGTACAAGAGCTGCGCCCATCCCGACGACGACTTCCATCGCATGATCGGCCGGGCCGAGCAGGTCTTCGTCCACGGCTATTTGCTGAAGCAGGTGCTTCGCCGCGAGCGGCTCAGCCGCGGGACGTTCCACGTGGACCTGGCCGGCAAGCGGCTGTACGTCTGGAGCCGGGACAACCGCGACCTGGCCGCCGGCCGCGTTCCCGTCGAGGCGTCGGTCCGACCGGTCATCTGGGTCAACGAAGGCGCGTGGGTCTGGCTGAAGGGCCTGCACTTCCGCTGCTGCGCCAACGCCGCGCAGAAGGGCGCCGTGCAGGTCCGCGGGCACCACGACCGGATCGAGGACTGCGTCTTCGAGTGGGCCAACAGCATCGGCGCCCAGTTCGGCGGCCAGGAGGCCCAGGGCATCGTCGTCCGGCGGTGCGTCTTTCAGCACAACGGGCAGATGGGCTTCAGCGCCGTCCGCGCCCACGGGCTGATGATGACCGGCTGCGTCGTGCGGGACAACAACACGAAGGCGTGGAACCGCGGCTGGGAGGCCGGGGCCAACAAGATCGTCCTCTGCCGCGGCCTGCTCATCGAGAAGAGCACCTTCGTCGAGAACGCCGGCCACGGCATCTGGTTCGACATCGGCAACGAGGACTGCGAGGTCCGCAACTGCCTCATTGCGGGCAACGACAACGCGGGGATCTTCTACGAGATCTCCTACGGCCTGCACGCCCACGACAACGTGATCGTCCACAACGGCTTCGGCGGCTCGACGGGGGCCTGGGGCGCCGACGGGGGAATCTCGATCTCCAGCTCGCCCGGCTGCCGAATCGAGCGGAACCTGATCGTCGGCAACAAGGAGGGTTTCCAGCTTCGCGAGCAGACCCGCTCCACGCCGAGGATCACCGACGGCAAGGGCCGCAAGGGCCACGCCGTCTGGAACCACGATCACGTCATCCGCAGCAACCTGATCGCCTGCAACCGCGACTGGCAGGTCGGCGGGTGGTTCGACGTCCTCGACGGCCGGCACTGGCCGAAGGCCCTCCAGAGCGGCTGGGAGACCGGCGGCAAGGGGCCGCCCGCCGACATCGCCGCGGCGTACAAGGCCAAGGGCCAGCCCATGAACGCATCCCTGGAGAAGCTCAACATCCGCTTCGAGGGCAACGTCTACTGGGCTGAGCCGCCGCAGGGCCTCTACCTCTGGGGCTGCACGTGGCGAAGGCACAAGGCCTACGGCGACCTCGACGCGGTGCGGAGGGAGCTGAAGATCGAGGCCGGCAGCCGAACGGCCAAACCCGCGTTCGGAGACTTCGCCGCCCGCGACCTCCGCCTGCCGCCGGGCCACCCGGCCATCCGCATGAAGTGCTGCCCCGCCGGCGAAGTCCCCGGCGTCCGCCTGGGAGCGACGGAGTAAGGGCCGAAACAGCACGGCGTGTCGCCGCGCTCCCGTTTCCCGGGTGAACCGCACCAGGCTCGCGAACCAGAGAGCAGCGCAGCACCATGTGGCGAAGCGTTCTACGAGCCGCTCCCTCAGGCATGCGACCGGGGTAGTCTGGACTTCGGAGCAGGCATAGCCAGTCTGGTTTCAGTTCATTCTGATCCAGAGGTGCCGCAGCTCGAGTTTGCTGAGCCCTACCCGCTGATGATAGGAACGTAACGTACGGATACCCGCGGCAACGTCATCCCTCACTGCCAGGAGGCTGTCTGAAAGGTCCCACACCGAGTCGGGATCGGCTGAAAGGGATGCGATCCACCGGTTCACCTGATCAAGCCACTGGGCAAGAGTCCCGTCCTGCACGTAGGCGATCATGGCGCCCAAACAATGTTCGGCGCCATGATATCCGAACTTGAATCGTTGGATCCCTCCAGTTGTTCTGGTGGCCGTCACGACGTATTCGCGTTCGTCTCGGTTCGTTCCTTTCGGGGTTGGCAGACGTTTGCACTCGATCGGCAGGAGCGTGTCGAATTGTGTGTGCCGACGACCTTTGATAACAAGGACCGCCGCGCAAGCCTTGGGAACCAAGTCAACGCGTCTTCCGGCCGACGCTTCGTCGGGAACCTCGGTTCGAAACTGGATTCGGCTCCAGCCGTCCGAAGTTCGTGCTGCACTGTTCAGGTGATCGCAGAGCTGGTCGGTCAGATCTAACTCAGCGGTCCTTCGCGGCCTCGCGGGGTTGTCGCGCCAACGGGGCAACTCGTCCACGATGAAATCAAGGAGCGCATATCGGGCAGTCCCTGGCAACTGGACCTCCCGGTCGAGTCTGCCCGCTTGCGCCGTGATGGGGAAATCTGCCAGCATCGGATCAACAGTCAGAAGCCCTGCTCCCACAAGTCGGCCAGGGTTTCGTCGGCATCGCGCAGAGCGACGGAACGCAGCCAGTAGCGAAGGCGGTCGGGTTTGAGCAGATAGATACAGGGACCGTCGTAGATGCGAGCGATGCGGGTGATGGTCAAGCCGCTGCCTCGCTGGTCAAGCAATGTGTCAAGCCTGCCCTTCAACTCCTCTGACCCCTCCCAGTCCACCGTGCCTTCGCCAAAGGCAAACGGCTGGCAGATCATGCCCGGGAACCGTTCCGGATCAAGCGCTCGAAGTACGCTATTCTTGTAGATTGCATTGATATGCTGCGTGTAGACGTCGTTGAACTCAGGCAGTGCGGCGTCGGCAGACTGCTTCATGGCTGGAGAGCCTTCGCCGAGACGGATCAGGTCACGGTAGTAGTCCACGATGTCGTCGACAAGGACTTGCTCGTGGGCACTGAGATCGCTTCCGCCCTCAGCGCAGTAGGGAAGGGAAAAAGCATCGTTTGCAGTCAAGGCAGTGGACTTCTGCGCAAAAAGTCGTGGACTTGCAGCTGCAAGGTATGCCTGAAGGGGCTTCTTGAAGTGGTCGAGCCATCCGCAAACGTCTGACAGAGCCTTGATGTCCTTCTCCGGTGCACAGACGCCGACGATCTGCTGGCGATACGTCAGATATCCCTTAGACCACAGTGTGTGCGGGAGGTCCATTTGCTCTCTAATCAGGACCATTGGTGGCGTGAAGCGTCGTGCTGTGTAGGACGTCTTGAACAGCGTGGCTTTCACGGTCTCAATGCCGGACTCGTCCACTCCGTCAACCGTCAAGCATTCCGAAGGTAGGCATCGCTTGTTCGTAATGTGTTCCGCCGGCAGACGCTTGCCTGTCTTGCCCTCGATCCACCCCTCCCCATAGTCCCAGCCCTTCTCCTCCGCATACTTCCCCAGCGTTGGGAACTTCTTCATGCGATCGACGAAATCAAGAACGCGCCCGCCACCCAGCAGATCACTTCGCCACACGGCGTCGTTTGCAAGCACAAGTTCACGGGGCAGCCAATGCAGGTCGTAATAGTCGATATCGAAACCTTGGTTGGCGTCAGCGCGGCCGCTTCGACGGAAAGTGGCGTGGAGAATCTGCCTCTCGGGTGGAGGGGCGGCGGCTTCGGCAACCACCACCACAACCTTGGTGTCGGCACCGCCTTCGTGGAACAGGCCGCGGACGGAGATCAGATCCAGAATCTCACGGACATCCCATCGCTCCATGAATCTTCGACGGAAGGGCTCAGACTTCTGGTTATAGAGGAAGTTATACTGCTGCAACATCGAGAGCGTTCCGCCTTCGGCAATCATCTCCATGGACATATGGAGAAACAGATAAGCAAGCTGCTTGTCCGGAAGCGCGCCATGTTCTTCCTGGTAATGGGCGTAGGCTCTTTCGGCTCCTGGAGTACTGAGCGTGGAACTGAAGGGCGGATTCCCCACCACCACGCCGATCTTGTCCTTCACCGTCCTCTGCTCGCAGGCTTTGAAGAAGCAACCGTGGTGAATGGTTGTGTCCTTAAGCGGGGGGAACAGCTTGACGCTTGCGCGGATCTCCTCGGGCTTCAGGGCGTCGCACAGAGCGAGGCAAAGGCTGAAGGCGGCCAGTTCGACAGCCCCTTCTTCCAGGTCGATGCCGTGGACACGACGGAGAAGCCTCTGGAGGGTCGCGATCTCAGGGCGCCCCCACTGGTTTCGGCTTCGCCAGTGGAGCACAAGGCGCTTGTAGGCCTCGACGAGGAAGACACCCGATCCGCAAGCAGGGTCCAGGATGATGCTATTCTCTTGCTCCAGCCGGTCCAGTCGATCCCAACTGAGCACTTCGCCCAGCATCAGGCGAACAAGGAAAGGCGGCGTGTAAACGGCTGTTCTCGTGTCCTTGACGAAAAGCTGGTAGATGTGGCTGATGAGTTCGACGGGAAGATCCGCGAACGAATACCGTTCCCAAAGCGTGAGCTGGCCCTCGGCTTCCCGCCTCGCCTCGATCAGCCTGGAAAACTGTCTCAGTCTCCGGCTGCCAAGCAGGGCTCGGCGTTCTTCTTCTGCGAGCCCAAACACGTCGCCGTTGAAGCGTACCTCAAGGCGCTCCAGCAACGCCACCAAAGCGGGGGCGTCCGCCAGGACCTCGAAGAACTTCGTGGCACCTTCGCGGAACCGGCCGAAATAGTCGGCCTCAAATACCTTGCGTGCTTCGAGGTAGGCGATCAGCAGCGAAAGGATGAGCAGCTTGCGCCGCAGAGGTGCGGGCAGAATGGCTTTCTTGTTGAGATCCTCGTGGAGGAGTCGCACCTCATTGATCAGCGTCTTCTGGGCAGCCTGACTTCCAGAGAGAAGGGACTTGCAGACCTTGGGGTCGTCCCAGAGGGTTCCGTTGCGGAGCCGTTCTGCATCCCACCACGGGTCGGCGGCGATCTCCAAGGTGAGTTTAAGCGTCCTGAAGGGCTTGAAGACGATCTTGCCGTTACGCTCAAAATCGGCCTTGTGGGCGCATCGGAACAATTGGACAAGACCGGGCGTCTCGCGGTACACCAGCGGAACGCCGCCCCAGCTCCAAAGACGCCGGTGCAGACCGGCGAAGCTCTGGTCCTGAGCTGGGCCGTCGGAACGGAAGATGAACGCTTGTGCCACGGGTGGCCTGCCGTCGCGCCCCGCCTCAAAGAACACGGCCGTGGCGCTGTAGTCCTTGGCCTTCTCCATGATTGCCACCACTTCGGGAGGCTTACCGAGGCTGCGGAACCCCTCTACAGGTACGATGCCATCCACCACACCGGTGCTGCCGGACTTAGGAAGGTCGAACAGCCATTGTTGACGGTCGCCCATGGGTTCAATCACAGCAAACGACTGGAACCACTTCTTACCCGATTCCAGGGCCTGTGCCTAGCTCGCGAGAAAAGGTTGTCGTGCGCTTGCCGCAGTGCCGGGACTCGCGACCGCGCATGGTGCGGGCGCCCCAAGTGGGCCGGGTGTAGACTACCCGGAAGCGCTTACGGCCGCAATACCGGCATTCCACGCCGCGCCTCTCGGCGGCCGGGCCGATCGAGACGACGGCGAGTGAACGGGGCGTTTCCTTCGAGAAGTAGCTCAAAGGCTCCTCCTGGGGTCTCCTTGGGTGTATCGCTTGCGTTGGCGACGCGCCGTCCCGAGCCATCGGGACGCTTGATGGCCGCCGGCTGCCAGGTCATGACAGCAGCCTGCCCTCGAACGGGCCGGAGTTGCGGACGAGGACGGTCGTGGGCAGACCCCCCACGATGTTGATCAGGCGGCCGGCGTACTCGTCCTCCATTCCCTCCTCGGGCGTCATGAGGCCGACGAACACGATGTCGGCGTCGCGGCTGGTCTCGTGCATGAGCTCGATGACGGACTTGTCGTGCGGCTTGACGATCACGTCGCTGCGGGCGGAGATCCGCACGGAGCTTATGAGCGTGTCGAGGCCGCTCTGCATGTCGTGCCGGCCGGCGTCGCTCAGGACGATGGTCCGCACGGTGATCTCGGCCTGTCGCCACGGCGGGTTGAGCTTCAGCAGGTGCGCCAGGAGCAGCATGAGGTCGCCGTTCTTCTGCTTGCCTCGCCACCAGACGTCGATGCGCTCGTGTTTCCGCGGCCCGGCGGCCGGCTGCGGGCGGATGATCATCGCCGCCTTGCCCAGCCTGCCGACCGTGTCGATCACGCGCAGCTCGGCGAGAAGCCGCTCGCGCCGCCTCGGCCAGCCGAAGACGATGGTGTTGCTTCGCAGCGCGCCCATGCCGTTGGCCTGGACGATGTCGATCACGCCCGCCTCGAACCGCTCGACGACGTCCACCTCGCCGAACGCGATGATGCCCTCGCGGTCGAAGAAGGCGTTCATGGCCTCCTCGCGCTTGGTCGCCTCGGCGGGGTCGTCGTCGCCGCGCCCGGTCACTACGTCGCAGACGGTCAGGATGCCGTGGTTCTGGTTGAACCACGAAGCCAGCCGCACCAGGCCCGCCCTGTCCTCGATGCGGTCGGCGAACAGGAGCGTGTGCGGCCGCCAGGAGCGCACGTCCCGCTTCTGCTGCGTCAGCCTGTAGAGGGCCAGCCGCGCCAGGCTGCCCCACACGCCGGCCCACACGTCGCCCCAACTGGCCCGGAGGTCCCTTCGGCGCAGGTACAGGAACAGCAGCAGTTGCAGGGCGATGGCGACCGCCCCGGCCGCCGGGCTGATCAGGAACATCACCACCAGGTTCGCCGCCGCGCCGATCAGGGAGATGCCCCAGTGCACGCGGAGCGTCGGCCGGTACGACGGGTCGCCGACGAGGCTCTCGGTGGCCGCCACGAGATTGATGCTCATGTACAACGTGAGGAAGAAGATGGTCACGAGCTGGGCGACGGCGTTGAGGTCGCCCAGAGCCACGGCCGCCAGGGCGATGGCGCCGGCGACCCACGTGGCGACGGTGGGCTGGCCGGTGCGGCTGGCGCGGGCGAGGAACTTCGGCGCCAGGCCGTCCCGGGCGAGCGCCTGCAAGACTCGCGGCCCGGCGAGCGTGCTGCCGAACGCCGAGGAGAGGATCGCCGCCCACATTCCGGGGAAGACGAGCCAGCCGCCGAGCAGCGCGATCCGCGTCCAGACGGGCGGGGCGCCGGGCTCGATGTCGCCGAGCTGCCGCCACGTGACCTTGCCCGTCATCGCCAGCAGGACGGGGACGATCAGGTAGACAGCCAGCCCCACGCCGACGGCCAGCAGCGTCCCGCGGGGGATGGCCTTCTGGGGGTCCTTGAGGTCGCCGCTCATGCCGATGCCCGCCGCGAAGCCCGTCACGGCCGGAAAGAACACCGCCAGCACGACCCAGAAGCCCACGCTCCCCGCCGCCAGTGGCGCCGACCGGGCGAGCTGCGGGCGTTGCAGGGGACCGGCCAGCACGCCGATCGCCAGCGCCGCCAGCGACAGGCCCACCAGACCCATCAGCGGCAGTTGCAGCTTCAGCGAGGCGGCCGCGCTGCGGCCGGAAATCAGCGTGGTCACCACGATCAGCCCGGCGGCGATCCATTGCAGCGGCGGCGGGCCCCACCGCACCGGCCAGAGCATCCCCATCGCCTCGGCCAGGCCGAAACAGTACAGCGTCACGCTCAGGATCCGGCACAACGCCAGCGGAATGCCGATCGCCCCGCCGATCGCGATCCCCAGGCTGCGAGAGATCAGGAAGTACTCCCCGCCCGTGCCGAGCGGCATGTTCGTGGCGACGGCCGAGGCGCTCAGCGCCGTCGTCAGGGCGATCGCGTTGCAGATCAGGACGATCAGCAGCGCCCCTCCCAGGTGGACATTGGCCAGCACCCAGCCGAAACGCAGGTACATGATCACGCCGAGAATCGTCAGCACGCTGGGCGTGAAGACGCCGAGGAACATCCCGAACCTTCGCGGGTCCGGGCCCTCCGCCGGGTCGCCGGGAAGTTGTGGCTGTCTTTCAGCCATCAGAACTGCACGCGCCGGCCTGTTCGCTTCAGCGATACAGGCCCGCAGTCACTCGCCTGCTCAGGTCCGGCCGATTCTACCGCCCGCCCCCGCGCCCGTCGACAAGGCAAAGCCGGCGATTCATCGAGACGGCGCGGGCTGCGACCGGTAAGATAACGGAGCCGCCGGATGCTGAATGGCGGCCTGGAGAACGGGCAGGGCCGACACATGAGACACCTCTGCTGGCCGATCGTCGTCGTGTCCGTCTGCGGAGCCGCCGGCGCCGCGGCGCCCGACGTGCGGCGCGAATGGGCCCTGGCGGTGGAGATCAACGCGGCCGGCTGCGAGCGGCGCGAGGCGCTGGCGGACGTGCCGATCGATGCCGAGACGCTGGCGACGAGATCCGGCGCGGCGAAGCCGCTGACGGCCGACTCCATCGACGTGGTGGAAGTCTCCCCGGCCGGGCGGATCGTCGACCGCAAGACGCCGTTCCAGTTCGACCGGATCGGCCGCGGCATGGGGACGCTGTCGATCCTGCTGGGCGGCAGGACCAAGGCGAACGCGTCGCGCCACTTCCGCGTGTCCTATCGTCAGGCGGGCAAGACGTTCACTCCGCGGAAGGTCCCCCCGAGGGTCGAGCTGGCCGACGACTACGAGCACGAGGGGCAGGACAGTTTTCGAGTCGTTACGGACTCGGCCTGGTGGTACTACCACAAGCAGGGCGCCGGTTTCGCCGGCCTGCTGGATGCCAACGGCAACGATTGGATCAGCTACCGTCCCAAGGGCGGCTCGGCGGGGAACTACCGCGGCATCCCGAACCTGGTGCATCCGGAGGGCTACTTCCATCCGGGCGGGAAGAAGTGCACGAGCAAGCTCATCGCGAAAGGCCCGCTGAAGGCGATCATCCGCTCGCAGTCGCGGGACGGCAAGTGGGCCTGCCGGTGGGAGATCAGCGCCGCCTGGGCGCGGCTGACGGTGCTGAAGGCCGCCGGGCCCTACTGGTTCCTCTACGAGGGCACGCCGGGCGGCAAGCTGGAGCTCGACGGCGATTACTGCGTCCGCTCCGACGGCACGCGCAGCGCCGCCTCCGAGAGCTGGACGGGCGACATCGCCGCTCCGGAATGGCTGTACTTCGGCGACGCCGGGCTGAAGCGCGTCCTCTGGCTCGTCCACCACGAGGACGACCAGCACGTGGACTCCTACTGGCCGATGCAGAAGAACATGACCGTCTTCGGCTTCGGCCGCAAGGGGCTGACCAAGCACATGACGAAGGTCCCCGCGCGGTTCACCGTCGGCTTCTGCGAGAGCACCGACCACAAGACGATCGCCGCCGCCATCAACGCGGCCACGAGCCCCTTCAAGATCACCGTCACGCCGAAGCCGAAACCAGACAAGTGACGCGGCGGCGAAGAAAAAGGCCCTTTCGGGCCCCGATGGCGTTTGCCATCCAGCTCCGGAAAGCCGGATTACCTTGAGTTTACCTTGGTGGAACATGAAGTCGACCCCGTCTCGTGCAATTCTGCATTTGAAAGGCAAAACTCCACGGCCCTCTTCCGCGATGGACGGGCGAGCAGGTCGGGAGATGGACATGACATGCTCACGGCGTTGAATCGTATTGTCCTCACGGCCGGCGCGATGCTTGCCCTGGGGCCTCGGGCGGGCGCGCGGGCGGAGAACTGGGCCCGGTTCCGCGGGCCCGGCGGGCTGGGGCACACACCCGAGAGGGACCTGCCGATCCGCTGGGGCGGCAAGACAAACGAGAACGTGCTCTGGCGGTCCGCCCTGACGGGGCAGGGGCACGCCAGCCCGATCGTCTGGGAGGACCGCGTGTTCGTCTGCACGGTCCACTGGCCGGCGTCGGTCAGCGACCGCAAGAAGGTGATCCCCGAGCATCACGTGCTGTGCTACCGCGCCGGCGACGGGCGGCGGCTGTGGGACCGTACGATCCGCCCCGGGCCGTGGCTGCGGACCGACTTCCGCAGCGGGCCCGGCGGGGGATACGCCGCCTGCACGCCCACCACCGACGGGAAGCTCGTCTTCTGTGCGTTCGGCTCGTCCGTCATCGCGGCCGTCGACTTCCGGGGCAACGTCGTCTGGCGAAAGGAGATCCTACCCCACACGTTCGACGTGACGGTGGGCAGCAGCCCGGTCCTCTACGGCGATACCGTCATCCTGCTCTGCGCGATGAGCGTGAAGAAGGACTCCCGCATCGTGGCGTTCCGGAAGGACAGCGGCGCGGTCAAGTGGCAGCGGAAGCTGCCGGCGACGGGGTTCGGCCACGGCACGCCGATCCTCTTCGAGGTCAGGGGCAAGCCGCAGATGGTCTTCGCGGCCTCGGCCATGAATACGACGCCGGATGCGATCCAGGGCTTCGACCCGGCCAACGGGGAGATCATCTGGTGGGCCCGCGGCAGCGGCGACGCCACCTCGCCGGCCTACGGCGGCGGCGTGGTCTACTGCGACAGCGGGCGGGGCGGGCCGGGCACGGCCGTCGACCCCACCGGCCGGGGGGACGTCACCGCCACCCACGTCAAATGGACCATCCGCCGCGTGCCGAGCAGCATCAGCTCGCCCCTCATCGTGGGCGGGCACCTCTACCGGCTGCACGGAAGCCACCTCGGCTGCTGGGGCCTCCAGACGGGCAAGCGCATCTACTCCGAGCACCTGAAGGGCATTTCGAGCATCTGGGCCAGCCCCGTCGCCGACGGCAGCGGCCGCATCTACTTCGCCAACGCCGGCAGGAGCTACGTTATCCAGGCCGGCGGGGAGTTCAAGGTCCTCGCCGTCAACGACCTGCACGACGGCAGCCACCCCTCCCCGGCCGTCGCCAACGGCAGGATGTTCCTCGTGGGGGCCGAGTACGTCCACTGCGTCGGCAGGAAGTAACGCGCCCCCGCCCTGGCCGGGCGGCCGGCCCGATGGATCGGGTTCGTGGGCGCGTGGGCGTACCGGAGGCGAATCCCTGTTCGGCATGGTTCAGACGTGGGCAGCAGTTTGAACCATCCCGCATCTTGGCCTGGTTCAGAAACGATAGTTCCCACGTAACAGTGCATGCGAGTCTCGGGAACCCACGAGTCTACAGACGAGGCCCGGCAGGCAGGTCCTTCCGGCCCTTGCTACTCTGCGAAGCAGCACTTCGCTGCGAAGCACGAGTTGGGCCTCCCCCGGGCGGCGCCGCGGCCTGCGGGCGAAGCGGCGGCGGAATGTTACCCGCATCTGAACCAGGCCAGTTTTTCTGCAATCTGCCGATTTTCGTTGTGCAAAAGGGCCTGCGAGATGTATATGCCTGCTACGGGGGGATCATAAGAAAAAGAACGGCGGTGGATTAGCACTACAGCGCCACTTAGCGATGCGCCACGCAGTTAACGGCAGCCACGATCAGATGTTGCATTGACCGCAAGCTGTCAGCCATCAGCTCTCAGCTACCAGCTACAGATCCCCGGACCTTTCTGCTCTTGCTGAAGGCTGATAGCTGAAAGCTGATAGCTCATCACAGAAGACTCGTCACGGCCTAAGTGGCGCTGTCGTGTTAGAGAAAAGGCGAAACGAACCCAAACGCGGATTATTCCGAGTTTGGGCTGCGGAAGCAAGAGGGCCCAAGCGGCCGCGTGAGGCTACTTCCTCTTCTTTCCGGATGGGGCCCGCTGGCGGGCGGCGCGGCGGGCCTCGGTCTTGAGCCCCTCGTCGCCCTGGGACTTCATCCACTGCTTCACGTAGCCCCTGAGCCGCTCGAGCGTTTGCTTCATCTCACCCCTGGCGGCGAGGTTGTTCAGCTCGTACGGGTCGGCCTGCACGTCGTACAGCTCTTCGGGGGGGTGGTGCTCGATGAGGTCGACCAGCCTGGCGGCCTCGGGGTCCGTCCGCGCCTTGGCGACCCAGGTGTCCCAGACGTCCTTGTGGCTGAAGGGGATGCCCGGGACCTTCGTGAAGTGTGTGGTCCAGGTGTTCTCCGGGCGGAGGTTCAGGACGTACTTGTACCGCCTGGTCCGGACGCCGCGCTGGGGGAAGACGTTCATGGTCCCGTCGCCGGTGTGGGCGGCGAAGACCCTCTCGCGGAACGTGTCGGCCTTTCCGAGCAGGACGCTCAGGAAGCTGCGCCCGTCGAGGCCCGCGGGGGCCCTGCCGCCGGCGACGTCGACGAACGTCGGCGTGATGTCCACGAAGGAGACCATCGCCCCGCAGAGGCTGCCGGGCTTGATCCTCCCGGGCCAGCGGGCGACGAACGGGACGCGAATGCCCGTGTCGTACACGGTCCACTTGCAGTGCGGCCATTCGGGCCCCTGGTCGGACGTGTAGATGAACAGCGTGTTGGGCCCGTAGCCGTGCTTCTTCAGCGAGGCCGTCACCTCGCCGATCCGCCCGTCCATCGTCGTGATGTCCTGGTAGTAGCGCGACAGGGCCGTTCGCGTCTTGGGCGTATCGACCATGCAGGGCGGGACGGGCAGGCTGGCGGGGTCATAGGTCTTGTTGGTCTCCCAGATCACGTGGGGGCTGTTGTCGCCGAGGATCAGGCACAGCGGCTGGTCGGGATGGTCTTTGGCGTGGGCGGCGAGGAAGCCGTCGACGGCCTTCGTGTCCAGGCCCTCGGCGCGATAGCGCCGCGGCTGCTTCGGATCGCGCGGCAGGGTGGCCTTGAGGTGCTCGAAGTCGAAGACGGCCCTGGGGCGGACGTGCGTCTTGTTGGCCAGCACCACGCGATAGCCCAGCGGCTTGAGATAGGCCGGCAGGGACTTGACGTCCGGCCGGCAACCGGTGTGGTTGGCCATCGCGCCGTTGCGGGCGGGGTACAGGCCGGTGTAGATCACCGAGCGGGACGGCGCACACGTGGGCGAGGCGGCGAACATGGCGTCGAACCGCATGCCCCCCCTGGCCAGCGCGTCGATGTGGGGCGTTCGGATGGCCTTGTTGCCGTAGCAGCCGGCGAACTGAAGGCCGTGGTCATCCGAGAGATACATCACGATGTGGGGCTTGGCGTCGCGTGCGGCGGCCGCCGCGCTGCGAAGGCGCCCCGCCAGGGCGCCGGCCAGCGGGCCTGCCGCGAGCTTCGTCAGGAACTCACGCCGTTTCATGATCCGGCCTCCACCTCGCGACGCGGCCGTCTGCCAGCACGGCCGCGATATGTCGCGGGCCCGATAGTGATTGACCTGCGCAGGGCGGCGGGACTATGATACACACTTCCGCGGCATTGACAAGGATCGGCGTATGCAGTCCGAGGTGGCAGAGCATGTCGCTGCGACGGGGCGGGCGCCGACGGTTCGCCCGTCCATGCGCCTTCGGCTTCGCGGGGCGCTGCTGGGGCTTCCGTGCCTTGGCATGCTGGCGCTGGCGTACGGGCTGACGCCTCGAGAGGCCGGCTGGGGCACCCACGAGAACCTGGGCCTGCCGCCGTGCGGGTTCCTCTCGCGTACCGGTTACCCGTGCCCGAGCTGCGGGCTGACGACCTCGACGGCCGCCGTCGCCCACGGCGAGTTTCGCAAGGCGTTCCTGGCCCATCCGATGGGCTTCGTGATTGCGGCTGGCCTGGCCGCGGTTGGCGTGCTCGGTTCGGCCGAGCTGCTCTCCGGCCGGGACTGCCTGCGGTTTCTCCGTCCCGGCCCCTGGTGGGCGGTGGTGGCGCTGGCTGGGCTGCTGGGCGGCTGGGGGTTCAAGATCGCCTACGGCCTGTCCACCGGCGAGCTGCCGATACGATAGCCCCGTCGGGGCGATGGACGCAGCGAGGATCGAGCATGACAAGGAAGCTCCTGATCCCGTTTCTGCTGGCCGCGGCAGGCCTGACCGGCTGCGAGTCGATGGCGTATCTCCTCTACGTGTGGTGGCCCGGTGCTCGGGAGAAGAAGGTCGCGGCCCAGTTCGCCGAGCTGCCCGGCAGGAGCGTGGTGATCGTGGTCTACTGCGACCGGCGGGTGCAGTACGAGTATCCGAACGTCTGCCTGTCGCTGTCCTCGGCGGTGGCGGACGAACTGGCCAAGAACGTCAAGGGCCTGGACGTCGTCGATCCGCGGCGAGTGGTGAAGTACCAGGACGGCAACATCTACTGGGACGAGATGGACAAGACGCAACTGGGCAAGGCCTTCGGTGCGGACTTCGTCCTGTTCATCTCGCTGGTGGAATACGGCACGCGCGAGCCGGGCAGCCTGAACCTCTACCGCGGGCGGATCAACGCCCAGGCGAGCCTGTACAAGACCTCGCTGGACGAGCGGAAGGCCCGCCTCTGGCGCGGGAGATCCATCCGGGTGGTGTATCCGGAGCACGATCCGACGGGCCTGCTGAGGGAGAACGACCGGTCCGTCCGCGACAAGACGGAGGCGATCTTCGCCGACAAGCTGGCCAAGAGGTTCTACGATCATAAGGTGCCGATCGAATGAGAAGATGCCTCTTAGCGACGGCGTTGGCTGTGATCCTCGTGCCCCTGCTGCTGAATCACTGCTCCTGCGCGGTGTTCGCCTGGCTGGCGGCGACGTTCTCGCCCCCCGAGAAGGTCGAGGCTCAGTTCGAGCCGCCCGCGGACAAGACGATGCTCGTCTTCGTCGACGACATCCTCAATCCGGTCGATCACGAACCGATCAAGATCGAGCTGACCCACCGCCTGAACGAGCACCTCATTGCCAACAAGATCGCGGCCAGGACCGTCTCCTACGACCGCCTGGCCGACCTGATCGCCTCCGCGCCGAACTTCAATCTGCTGGCCGTCAGCGAGGTCGGGCAGAAGCTCGGGGCCGATATCGTCCTGTACGTCCAGATCGACGAGTTCGCTCTGAAGGACGAAGCCGCCAGGCAGCTATGGCACGGGAAGCTTGAGGCGACCGTGCGGGTGGTGGACGTGACCAAGGGGCGGCTTTGGCCGAGGAACCGCCCGTCCGGCCACTCCGTGCCGCCCGTCGAGACGCCCACCGCGGCCGGGTCCTCCGATACCAACGCCGAGGAGATCACGAACGCGCTCGCGGTGATGATGGCCGATCAGATCGCCAAGCTGTTCTACAAGCACGAGGCCCCGCACAAGATGGGCTGGCCGAAGTAGCGGCCTCGGCGGGCCGTCCGTCTTCACTTGCCGCCTGGGCGACGGAACCATCCCTGCGTCCGCAGGCAGATCCTGACGAGCATCAGCATGACGGGCACCTCGATGAGCACGCCGACGACCGTGGCCAGCGCCGCGCCGGAAGACAGCCCGTACAACATCGTGGCCGTGGCGATGGCGACCTCGAAGTGGTTCGACGCGCCGATCATCGCGGAAGGGGCCGCGTCCCGGTAGCCGAGCTTCAGCAGCTTCGCCAGGGCGTAGGCGAGCCAGAAGATCAGGTTGGTCTGGATGAACAGCGGGACCGCGATCCAGAGGATCGTCAGTGGATTCGACAGGATCACCTCGCCCTTGAAGCTGAACAGCAGCACCAGCGTGACCAGAAGGGCGATAATCGTCACCGGCGTCAGCACGTGAAGGAACTTCTCCCGGAACCACTGCTCCCCCTTGACCGCGATGATCGATTTCCGGGAAAGGTAGCCCGCTGCAAGCGGCAGGGCCACGTAGATGGCGATCGACAGCAGCAGCGCCTGCCAGGGCACCGGCAGGCGGCCCACGCCGAGCAGCCAGCCCCCGAGGACCCCGTACAACAGGAGCATTGTCAGCGAGTTGATCGCCACCATGACCAGCGTGTGGCCGTCGTTGCCCTTGGCGAGGTATCCCCAGACCAGCACCATGGCCGTGCAAGGCGCGATTCCCAGCAGGATGCACCCGGCGAGGTAGCTGCGCCAGAGGGGCACCTGGAGCATCTTGGCGCCGTGGTGCATGACCACTGTTCCCGCGCCGTGCGTCGCGCCGAGGGGCAGGTCCAGGCCGAAGGGCATCTTCACGTGGTCCACTGCGTCCGGGCCGATGAGGCCGTGGAAGATCACGCCCAGGAACAGCAGCGCGATGGCGAGCATCGTGAAGGGCTTGACCGCCCAGTTGACGAACAGCGTCAGCCCGACGGGCTGGATGCTCTTTCCGGCCTTGATGACCTCGGCGAAGTCGATCTTCACCATGATCGGGTACATCATGAAGAACAGGCAGACCGCGATGGGAATCGAGACGACCGGAGCGCCGCCGACGCGGATGGCGACGCCGTCGAGCGTCTTCGCCACCCCGGGGGCGATCTTGCCCAGGACGATGCCGCCCAGGATGCACAGGACGACCCAGACGGTCAGGTACTTCTCGAAGACGCTCAGCCCCCTGGGCTGCCGGGCGCGGCTTGCTTGCCTGGCCATGACTGCTTCACTCCTCGCCCCGGGCGGCTTGCCCCGGTCGTTTCTCGTCTTCCGGGCGCCGCCTCTTCTGCTCGGCGGCTTCTCTGGCCCGGTCCATCAACGCTTGGAGCCTCCCGGCCTGGGCCCGCTCCGCTTCGCTCTTGGGCTCTCTTACCGGGTCGGTGACGCGCCAGGTGATCTTGCCGCTGAGCGGAGGTTCGGGATACGCTCCCGGGTCGCAGAGCGTGTAGTCCCTGAAGGGCGTTGGTTCTTCCTGGTAGCAGGACCACACGGCCTGACGCAGGACTTCCGGCGATCCCTCGTTGACGAGGTCTATCACGGTAACCTGCTTTCGGAATCGCTCCACGTATCCCGCGGGAACGTTGAACAGGTACGGCGTGAGGGCCTTGGAGGCGATGATGCGCTTGCGTTCGTCGATGCCGTTTCGGGCAAGAGCCAGGACGGCCTCGCCGGCAAGGTGGCCCGGGCTCTCCGGCCCGCAGACGATCAGGTAGCGGATGTTGGGATTGCAGACGATGTTGCAGATGACCTTCTCGAGGCCGACGTTCTCCGTTTGCAGCGTGCCGGCCAAGGCCGCGCCGCTCTCCACGGCCGCCCGGACCAGGCGCTCGATCTCCGGCGGCGTCTCCTGCCGCATCCATTTCAGAATGACCACCACCGCGACCGGAGAGAGGTCGTTGCCGCGAAGATAGCAGCCTTCTTCCGGGGGATAGTCGCCCGGCGGTTCCGTCTTCGGGATGCCGGCCATGGTCCGTCAGCCGGTCCCGCCCGACAGTCGCAGCGCGACCTGGGCCACCCGGCGGCCGAGGTTCTTCGCCGCATCCATGCCGGCCTTGTCGTCGGCGAGGGTCTTGCCCGCCTTGCTCCAGACGGCCGCGCCGAACCGGGAGGTCGGCCGGGCGGCGCCGACGACGATCATGTCGTGGCAGAACAGGGCGGCCTGGACGGATTGGATGGTCAGCTCCTGGCCGCCGTTCCTCGCCGCGCCGATGGCGAGGACGCCGGCGACCTTGTCGGCCAGCTCGAACTGCTTGCGGAAGACCATCCAGCGGTCCAGGAACGCCTTGCACAGCGCCGTCATGTTGCTGAAGTAGACGGGCGTGCCGATGATGATCCCGCGCACCTTCGGGTCGGCGAGCTTCGCGGCAAGTTTGGGGAAGTCATCCCTGTGGCCCTGGGCCAGAGGCACGCCCGCGGCAAGCTGGCCCGGGATTACCATGCCCGCCAGCTCGATCAACTCCGTCTCGATCTTCGCGTCGACGGCGCCGGCGGCGTCCAGGCAGACTCTCAGCGACGCCGCGGTGGTCTTTCCCTTTCGCGGGCTGCAGCATACGCCGACGATCTTGATTGCCTTACCAGCAGCCCTTGCTGTGGGTTCTGCGGCGACCTGTCCGGCCAAGCCGGCGACGGCGGCGGCCCCGGCTGCTCCCACGAAGTTCCTTCTGCTTACGTCTCGTTTCATCGTTTCGCTCCTCATAGGGCCCGGTCTGTAAGGGCCACATGTTCCTGTCTGCTGCTATCCCGAAGGGGAAACTCCCATTTCACCGGGTCCCTACCACGACATCAGAGGGATCCCGTAGATGTGGGCCAGGCAGTAGTAGACCCCGGCCACGATGAACACCGTTCCGGTCACCGCCCGGACCCACCGCTCGACCTGGGTCAGACGGTTGAAGGCCACACCGACGTACTGGCTTGCGAATGCGATGAGGAAGGCGAAGGCGATGACCGGCAGGGCCGTACCCACCCCGAACAGCAGCGGCAGCAGGACGTGTGACTGCTTCGCCGCCGCCAGCGGGATCAGCCCGCCGAAGAACAGCCCGGCCGACACGGGACAGAAGGAAAGGGCGAACAGGATGCCGAGAAGCAAAGACCACAGCACACCGCCCTTCGATGCCCGCTGCTGGACGCCTTGCCCGGCAAGGTTCAGGGAGAAGGTGAATCCCAGCAAGCCCAGCAGCACCATGCCGACCAGGATCAGGACGGGCCCGAGGATCTGGTTGAGGTACCGCTGAAGGAACCGCGCGATGTCTCCGGTGGCCAGGAGGCCCACCACAATCACGATGCTCAGGACCTGGTACGCGATGGTCCGGCCGATCGTGTAGAGCAGGCCCGAGAGCAGGACCTGGCGCGTCTGCCCGACCCGCCGGCTGATGAAGGAGATCGCCGCAATGTTGCTGGCGAGAGGGCAGGGACTGATCGACGTCAGGATCCCCAACCACAGCGCCGTGCCGATTGCCAACCACTCCATCAGAGCTTCTCGGACTTCTGCGGCAAGCAGGCCTGGATCTTCCCGGCGACGTAGGCGCGAAGCTCGGCGGGCTTCTCCGCCAGCTCCCAGACTTTGTCGAGATTCTCGTGGCGGACTTCCTTTCCGTCTCGCAGGTGGACGACGACGACCGTGCTGGAGGCGACGTTGTATCGCTTGGCCAGCGCCTCATCCTCGCTGAAGTTCACCACCTTCCACTGGACGCTGCCCGTCTTGAGCTGCTTGGCGAAGTCCTGCTGCACGGCCTCGTGGGCAGCCTTCTCGATGGCGTTGCAGATGACGCACCGAAGCGTCGGGTGCATGTAGTAGACGATCACCTTGTCGCCGGATGTCGGCGCCGTGGTAGGACCGATGGCTGCCTCCCGGCCCGCCAGCTTGTGGAGTGTCACTTCCTTGCCGATCGCGTAGCCGATGCTGATGAGCACGAAGCACAGCAGCACGCCCGTCGCCGCCTTCTTCAGCTTGTCATTCATCGGTGGGCCTCCAGCTCGCCGGGTGCAGGCGCTACTTCGGCGCGCACTCGCCGATCTTGCAGGCCTTTGAGATCTGCTGCGGCGTCATCTTCATCTTGGCCGCCAAGGCCTGGGCGATGGGGATCAGCTTGCCCGTCTCGTACGGATGTTGTTCGAGCCATTTCTCCATGTTCTCGACGGTGGTGAAGTTTGCTTGGTGGAAGCATCCGGCCGAGCCCCACTTGCCGCCGGCCTTCTTGCGCATGCCAAACCAAGCCACGGCGCCTTTCGGCTCCAGAGAGGCCAACTGCCCGTCA
Source organism: uncultured Planctomycetaceae bacterium (assembly GCA_964427875.1). Taxonomy (GTDB): domain Bacteria; phylum Planctomycetota; class Phycisphaerae; order SM23-33; family SM23-33; genus CAYRVX01. The sequence continues at coordinate 6,469 of CAYRVX010000008.1, read as the reverse complement.
AGCGTCTTGACGACGATCATCTCTTCGGTCAGGGCGTCGGGTTGATGCACGTCGATGTCCTTGCCCGTGCGGGCGGCCACGCCGAGCGCGCAATGCGCGCAGCAGCCCCAGGTGTGCACGCCGGCCGCCTTCACGAGCGCCGAGTCCTCCGGGTACACCGCCCGGTCGCAGAACCCGCAACGGTGGCTCAGCTCCTTCCCCTTCAGGATTCCGTAGGACATGACGTTCCCACCCGAAGCGCTGCGCTCCTTCAGGGCCGCGCTCTTCGAGGCGAATGCCTTGACGGTCGCTCGGCCTTTCGCATCGACGCCTCGCAGATACACGGCCGACTCGGCCGGGATGGGCTTGCCCGTGGTGCAGTCCGTAACCGAAACCTTCCTCTCGAAGCCGGTCTTGTCCTCTGTCAGCGCCGAGTACATGATGAAGTAGCAGTGCGGGCTGCACAGGCGGACGTCGCCCTTGTCCGTCTTGACGACCACCGCCGTCTTGGGGCCGATGTCCCCGTCGCACATGTAGCAGATGGCGTCCTTGGCGCGCGTGTCCGGCTTCGCCGGCCCCCAACGCTCCACCTTGGGGGCACCCGCGCCGGAGAAGTCGTAGCCGAGCTCCTTCCACTTGGCGAGAATGGCCTCCTTCGACAGGAATCCCTCGTGCCGCCAGAGCTCCTTGCCGTCCTTGCCGAAGAAGATCTGCGTGGGAATGAGCTTGATGCCGTGCTTCACTGCGGCCGCCTCGTTCTCCTTCAGCCAGACGTCAATGAACTCCAAGTCAAACCTGCCGGCGTACTCTTTCGTCAACTCCGCCAGTATCGGGGCCATCTTCTTGCACGGGATGCATTGCTTCGACCCGAGGTCGATAAGTTTCGGCAGCTTCTTGGAGCTTTCGGCCTCGGCGGCCGCCGAAGGCAGCCGCCCGAACTCGTAGCCCAGAAGCGCAACACCCGCTGCGCCCAACAACACGACCAGACCCACCTTCGCCCATCTGCTCATCGCACTTGCTCCTCTTCGTCTCCACGTAGACCGGGTCCAGCGAATGACCTGCCACAGGGCAACGACCAGCGCGAACAGCACCATCCCGCCCGACGCGCTGATTCCGCCGCCGCTGCACGGGCATTGCCCGAGGATGGCCGCGGCGGCCGTCACGCCAACATGCCCTGGATGGCCTCCGGCTCCGGCACCTTGCCGACGACCTTGACCTCGCCGTCCACGGCCAGCGCCGGCGTCATCATGACGCCGAATTTCATGATCTCGTTGATGTCGGTGACCTTCTCAATCTCGTAGTCGATGCCCGCCGCCTCCGCGGCGGCCTTGGCGTTGGCGGCCAGCTTCTGGCACTTCGGGCAGCCCGTGCCGAGAATCTGTAGTTTCTTGCTCATGGCTGTCGCTCGTTCTCCGAAAGTTCCTTCTTGACCCGCTTGACGACCACGGCGACTTCCTCGTCCGTGGCGGCCGCGCCCTTGACATTCTCGATGTCCAGGTCCGTCACCCGGATCTGGACGTAGTTCTTCACGTCGTGCTCATCGAGGATCTTCCGGCCGCAGTCCATCTCGCAGCCGTCCACGACGACGTTCAGGTCGGCGTCCTTGGCGGTCTGGACCATGCTCGGAATGCCGGCGCCGAGCCCGGCGAGGCAGAACATGCCCCCATGGCCTTCGTACGTGAGCTGGCGGCAGGCCCGGTCGGCCGCCTCGGCGACGTTTGCGGCCCCGCTGCACGCGAAGAACAGGACGTTCCTGCCGGCGCTGGGGGCGGATTGCTCAATCGATTCGGTCATGATGCGCTCCTTCCCGCTGTCACGTTTCGAAGCGGTCGTCCGCGACGATGCGGTCGCCGCGGACGTGTTCGAGCCAACCGTGCCGGCTGTTCTCGAAGCTGTCAAAACGCGGCACGTAGGGCTTTATATCCATGAGCGGCGTGCCGTCGAGCACGTCGATGTCGGCCACGTGAAGCACGTTGCCGTCGATTCCCAGCAGCCGGACCGCCGAGATTCCGATCGGGTTGGGCCGCGCCGGGGCGCGAACCGCAAACAGCCCCCGCGGAACGCGGTCCAGAAAGGGCACGACCTGGAGCTTCGGCTCCGGCGCCCGATCGAACCAGTACAGCAGCCAGACCCGCTCGAACCCGTCGAGGTCCTTCAAGGCCGGAACATACTTCTCCTCCACCTCAACCGATCCCTCGGCGCCGCCGGCCATGCAGGGCTGAATCGGCGTGCCCGCCGGCTGCGTGAAAGGAGAGTGAATGATTCCGATCGGTTCCATGTTCACCAGACCGTTCTCCCAATGCATCGCGTGTCGTCGTCTTCGTCCACCAGCCGCTCTTCCAACGCATTCTCGCACGTCGCGTCGAGACTCGCGCTACTTTATGTCCCCGTAGCCGGCCAGCCTCACCGCCGCTTCGGCGACTCGCCGGCCGACCAGCTTGGCGGTGTCTACGCCGAGGGCGTCGGTCGTGATGTTGTCTCCCGCGCCCGCGTTCCACAGCGTCGCTCCCTGGTGCGCCCGGGGCTTGCCGCCGACGACCATCATCTCGTGGCAGAGCAATACCGTCTGGATCTGCTGAACGACGAGCTCCTGCCCGCCGTTGCGGAAGGCCCCCACCGCCAGCGCGCCGATCGCCTTGTCGGCCCAGAGCAGCTTCGGCTTGCGCAGCAAGGCGCACTGCTCCAGGAAGGCCTTGCACAAAGCGCTCATGCTGCGGAAGTAGACCGGCGAGCCGACGATCAGTCCCCAGACGGCGGGATCTTTCAGCTTCGGCAGGATGAGCCGGAAGTCGTCGTTCGGCATCTCGCCCTGGCCCGACTTGGCCCCGCCGATCCATCCGCTGATCCTCATGCCGCCCAGGTCGATCAGCTCGGTCTCGACGAGCGCCTGGGCCTGCTCGGCGGCCTCCAGGCTGATCCTGACCGCCTGGGCCGTCGTCTTGCCCTTCCTCGGGCTGCACGAGATCCCGAGGATCCTGATGCCCGCCTTCTCGTCCTTCTTCGCCGGCGCGCCATCTGCTTTCGCAGCCGTCGCCGCCGCACCGACGGCCATCGCCCCGGCCGCCCCGAGCAGCTCCCGTCGTGTCATGTCCCTGTCCATCCTGATTTCCCTTCGGCTCTTCGGCCCCGCCCACCGGACGGCAGCCCTGTCCCTTCGCCCGGGCGCAGCTCAGACCAGCGATCCAAAGATCATCCCGCTGATCGTTGCTGTCACGACGACCAGCGCGATGAAGACCAGCGTCTTTCGATTTCCCATGACGCTGCGGATCACGAGCATGTTCGGCAGCGACAGCGCCGGCCCGGCCAGCAGCAGGGCCAGCATCGGGCCGTCGTGCATGCCGAGCTTCCGCAGCGCCTCGCAGATCGGGATCTCCGTCAGCGTGGCGAAGTACCAGAACGCCCCGATCACGCTGGCCACCAGGTTCGACGAAAGAGAGTTGTCGCCGACCCACCCGGCCACGTATTCCTCCGGCAGGAGCTTGCCGACGAAGCCGACGACGAAGACCCCGCCGAACAGCAGCGGCACCAGAAGCTTGGCGAAACTCCATGTGTTGTGCATCCACTCCTTGATCTCGGAGCGGGCGAACCACCGCCAGACCATCAGCAGGACCGCCAGGCCGCACGCGGCGGCGAGGTACCACTTGATCCCGTGGACCGTCATGACGAAGCCGCCCACCGGCTCGGCCTTCTGCACGTCGGATCGGCTCAGGCGTCGGACGCTGCTGCCCAGGTGCCCGTCGGCCCCGTATTCCTGGATGTCCATCGTGTCCTGGGTCGCGTAGCGTATGTTGGCCTTCAAGACCGTCCCGTCCTTCATCGTGATGGTCACGTCGTTGGTGTTGTACCAGTCGCTGAAGACCAGGAAGGCCACCATGCACGCGAAGTACAGTGCGGTCTTCCACAACGGGCGTTTGGGCGCGTCGGGCTGCGGCACGTGCACGGCCGCTTCCGCCTTCTTCCGCTCGCCTCTCCGGAAGAACACGGCCATCCCCAGGCCGACGACAAACGCGAAGGCCACCGCGCCCACCGCCCGCGCAGCGCCCAGCGGAAGGCCCAGGACCCTTGCCGTCAGGAAGATCGCCAGGATGTTGATCGCCGGGCCGGAGTACAGGAACGCCGAGGCCGGCCCCAGGCCGGCCCCGAGGCGGTAGATCCCGGCAAAGATCGGCAGCACGCTGCACGAGCAGACCGCCAGGATCGCCCCGGAAACGGACGCTACCCCGTACGCGAGCGGCTTGTTGGACTTCGGCCCCATGTATCGCATGACCGACGCCTGCGACAAGAACGTGACGATGGCCCCCGCAATGAACAGCGCGGGCACGACACAGGCCAGCGTGTGGGCCCGAGCGTACCACTGGAGCAGCCTGAAGGCCTCCACCACCGCGCCCTTGACGGCCGGGTCCGACAGGGGCAGGAAATACGCCACCAGGAAGACGGCCAACATGCCGCCAAAGATCTTCCATTCCCGCTTCATCGCAGTCCCTTGTCGTCACCCGACCATCTGTCTTGGTGAGTGCGTGATGGAACAATCACATAATGCCGCAAAAAAAGGGCCCGTGAGTCACAGCCGCTTCAGCACGGCGTTGTTCGCCTCGATCTGCTCGCGGAGGACGTCCGTTACGCAGGCCAGGAAGCCCACGACGCAGGGGGTCTTCAGACGGTAAAGCATCCGCAGCCCGTCCTTGCGGTGCTCGAGGATGCCCGCCCGAAGCATCACGGCCAGGTGCCGCGAGACGTTCGACCGCTCGGAGCCGACCTGCTCGGCGATGTCGCAGACGCACTGTTCGCCGTCGCGGAGGAACTCGACGATCGCCAGCCGGATCGGGTGCGCCAGCGCCGCCAGCACCTCGGCCTTCATCTCGTAGAGCTTCTTGGTTTCCTCGTTCATCAGGTCCTCCGAAGAGAGTCCTGGGAATCACGTGATCCCTGTATCACATAGTAACGCAGTGCGGCCGCCAAAGTCAAGGGCAAGTTACGTTTTTTCCCTGCCGGGATTCCAGGAGCGAGTCGGCTGCGGCGCCGGCGCTCGCCGCGTTCCGTTCGCCCAGACCGAAGTTGACCCGCCGGGGACGCCGCCGGATAATGCGCTCGCCGTGTGCCCGGCTGCGGTGCGCGGCAGGAACTCCAACGGAAAACGCCCCTCGGAATGGAAGGAGACAACCGATGCGCAGCCAGACACGCCGAGAGTTTCTCAGGACCGTCGGACTCGGTGCCGCGGGATTGACGCTGCCGCGGTTCGCCCCGGCTGCCGAGGCCCTGTCAAAGAGGCCCTTCGACAAGGCTCAGGACAGGCCCAATATCCTCTTCATCATGTCCGACGACCACGCCGCCCATGCCATCGGCGCCTACGGCGGCCGGCTGGCGAAGCTCAACCCCACGCCCGTCATCGACACGCTGGCGAGGGAGGGCGTCCTCCTGGAGAACGCCTTCTGCACCAACTCCATCTGCGTCCCCAGCCGGGCGTGCATCATGACCGGGCAGTACAGCAACGTCAACGGCGCCCTGACGCTGGGCGAGCGGCTGGAGCCCCGGAAGCAGTACCTCGCCATCGAGATGAGGAAGGCCGGCTACCTGACGGCCATGATCGGCAAATGGCACCTGAAGGAGGAGCCCAACTTCGACTACTACAAGGTCCTCCCCGGCCAGGGAAGCTACAACAATCCGTCGTTCAGGGAGAAGACCAGGGGCGACTGGCCGAAGAACGTCGTGAAGATGACCGGCCACTCCTCCGACTGCATCACCGACAGCACGCTGAAGTGGCTCAAGGGGCGCGACAGGGCCAGGCCCTTTTTCCTGATGCACCACTTCAAGGCCCCGCACGACATGTTCCAGAACGCCGCGAGGTACGAGAGCTACCTCGCCGACGTGGACGTCCCCGAGCCGAAGAGCCTCTGGAAGCAGCCGAAGTTCGGCTCGATCGCCACGCGCGGCCACAACGACGAGCTGGTCCGCTACATCGGCACGAGCATCGGCCGGCGGCACGCCTTCCGCAACTACACGCGGAACTGGGCCAGGGACGCGGGCCTCTCCGACGAGCAGGCCAAGCGCCAGGCCTACCAGACCTACCTGAAGAAGTTCCTGCGCTGCGTCAAGGGCGTGGACGACAACATGAAGCGGCTGCTGGACTACCTCAAGGCCGAGGGCAGCCTCGACAACACGGTGATCCTGTACACCGGCGACCAGGGCTTCATGCTCGGGGAGCACGATTACCAGGACAAGCGCTGGATGTACGACGAGTCCCAGCGGATGCCGTTCCTCGTGCGCTACCCCCGGACGATCAAGCCCGGCTCGCGGAGCGACGCGATCGTCGAGAACGTGGACTACGCCGCGACGATGCTCGACTTCGCCGGCGTCAGGACGCCGGGCTACATGCAGGGGCGGAGCTTCAAGCGGATCCTCGAGACCGGCAGGGAGCCGGCGGGATGGAAGCAGGCCGCCTACTACCGCTACTGGATGCACCTGGCCCACCACTGGAACCCGGCCCACTTCG
>CAYRVX010000007.1:0-113102 GCA_964427875.1 uncultured Planctomycetaceae bacterium | reverse complement strand
CTACTGGGCCAAGCAGCGTGCGGCGTAGGGCTGCCAGAAAAGAAGGTCGGTCACGCCACACAGGGGGAATGACAAATATGCGATGATGCTGCGGGCCGATCGGCTACAATGAGACTCGCAGAGAACTTGATGTCCACGTCAGCCAGGCACAAGGAACAACGACATGGCGTACGTGATTGGCGATGAATGCACGATGTGCGGTACGTGTGTGGAAGTCTGCCCCGTAGAGGCGATCTCGGAAGGAGATCCCAAGTACGTGATCGATCCCGAGGAGTGCACCGACTGCGGCGCCTGTGCCGCTGAGTGCCCCGCCGAGGCGATCTCGGAAGGCAAATAGGCGCCGCGCCGTCCGCCCATTCACGAAGAGCCCGGTCTTGAGGAGTCCGGAAGGGACGCCGAAAGGCCGGGAGGGGCCCCGAAGCGCCGGGATCGTTCTACCGTGCCGCCGGCCCGGCATAGCCCACGCCGCCGCTGGGGCCGGCCATCCCCGGCGACCAGGGCCGCAGGCTCCGCCGCCAGCGCGACCGGGTGATCGTGCGAACGGAGGGCTCCTCGCTTCGCGCCATGTCGGCCAGAACGTCCATCTGCTCGGTGAGCCAGCCGGACCGGCCGACCTCCGAGGCGTGCCCGACGTACTTCAGGGGAATGACCTTCTTCGGCGCCGACGTCGCGTCGGCGATCTGCTCGCTGTGCCGGAACGGCACGAGGAGGTCCCAGGAGCCGTGAATGAGGATCAGCGGGCAGGAGAGCTCGCCGGCGGCGGCAACGGCGGAGGCCTCGGCGGGGTCGAAGTCCGCCACTTGGCCGGCCCGCTTCAGCGCGGCCTCGAAGCGGGACTCCGGCAGCAGACAGAGCAGCCGGCGGAAGACGTCGATCGCCCCGGCGGGCGGGGCCAGCGCGATGACGCCCTTGCACCGGGGGTCGATGGCGGCGTACTGGATGGCGACGCTTCCGCCCGTCGAGGAGCCGCAGGCGTAAATCTCCTCGGAGATCGGCTGGGTCCTGATCAGCTCGTCCATGACCGCCTTGACGTCGCGCTTCTCCTTCACGCCCCACGTGACGTACTGCCCTTGGCTGTAGCCGTGCCCGCGGAGGTCCATGAGGACGACGTCCCAGCCGCGGTCCGCGAGCTTCTGGCCCATGCCCAGGAACCAGGTCTTGCCCACCATCAGCGGGTGGAGCATGACCACCGTGCCACGGGTGATCTTGCCCTCGAAGAGGCTCCCCTTGTTCTTGGCGGCCTCGTCGTACAGGCGGCTCTTGATGACCCAGACGTCGATCTCGACGCCGTCGGCGGTCTTCACCCGGTGGTGCACGTCGATGCGCTCGCTCTTCAGCAGCCGCTCGCGCGGGCCGGCGCAGAACTCCATGGTCTTTCCGACCCACTGGACGGGGACGACCAGGAGTCTGGCCTCCTGATCGGTCTGCGCGTCGCAGCCGGCGGAAGCCAGGGGAATGAGGACCAGCCAGCCGAGGAGAGAAATCCGTTTCATCTCGAGTTCCTCATATGCAGAATCCATCCGTCTGTTTTGCTGCGGCCTCGGCGCCGTCGTCCGGCGCCGCGACTCTCGTGCGTCTTATCGGCGTTTTGCCCCGATCGAGGCCATCCAAACTCACCGTTTGGGGTGGTTCGGACGCTTCGTGCTCTTTGTGACCTTTGTGGCCAGTGGGCCTTTCTGGGGATCTTCTGCCACAAAGGGCACAAAGCACACAAAGGGAATCATGAAAGACGATCAGCAAGGTGTTTTGCAGGAAGGTATTTGTCCCCTTTTTGTGATTGAGGCCCGGGCGCGTCGATCCGGGCTTGCAGAGTCGCCCTGGAGGGATTATGGTGGCGGCCGCGATGGATCGGGACTGACTTGAGACAGGGAAAGGGAACGATGGACGGCCTGGAAAGCCGAACGGAGACGGCTGCCGCGCAGGAGGCGTTGGCGTTCGACAACGAGAAGTACCTCGCCGAGCAGACGGAGGCGATCCTCCGTCGCGTGAACCGCTTCGACAACAAGCTGTACCTGGAGTTCGGGGGCAAACTGCTGTTCGACTATCACGCGGCGCGGGTCCTGCCGGGTTTCGACGCCAACGTCAAGATGCGCCTGCTCCGCAAGCTCAAGGACAAGGTCGACATCATCCTGTGCATCTACGCGGGGGACATCGAGCGCAGGAAGATGCGGGGCGACTTCGGGATCACCTACGATTCCGACGCGTTCAAGCTCATCGACGACCTGCGGGAATGGGGCCTCGACATCCGGGCGGTGGTCATCACCCGCTTCACCGATCAGCCGGCGGCCACGGGGTTCCGCAAGAAGCTCCAGCGCCGCGGCGTGCGGGTCTACACCCACCGGCCCATCAAGGGCTACCCCGCCGACGTCGATCTGATCGTCAGCGACGAGGGATACGGGGCCAACCCGTACATCGAGAGCGAGCACCCGCTCGTCGTCATCACCGCCCCCGGGCCGTGCAGCGGGAAGATGGGCACCTGCCTGTCACAGGTCTATCACGAGCATGGGCGCGGCGTCCGGGCGGGATACGCCAAGTTCGAGACGTTCCCCATCTGGAACCTGCCGCTTCGCCACCCGGTGAACGCGGCGTACGAGGCCGCCACCGCCGACCTGCGCGACGTGAACATGATCGACCCGTTCCACCTGGAGGCTTACAACGCCCGCGCGGTCAACTATAACCGCGACATCGAGGCCTTTCCCCTGCTGCGGCGGATCCTGGAAAAGATCACGGGATCGGATTCGATCTATCGCTCCCCGACGGATATGGGCGTGAATCGCGCGGGCTTCGCCATCGTGGACGACGCGTTGGCCCGCGAGGCCGCCAAGCAGGAGATCGTCCGCCGATACTTCCGATACGCCTGCGAATACGTCGTCGGGCTGGTCGACCGCGAGGCCGTCGACCGCGCCGAGGTCCTGATGAAGGAATTCGACATCCGCCCGGAAGACCGCGCGGTGGTGGGTGCGGCGCGGGCGGCCGCGGCGGCGGCCGAAACCCGGGCCGGCAAGGGAAACCAGGGCGTCTTCGTCGGGGCCGCCCTCGAGCTGCCCGGCGGAACCGTCGTCCTCGGACGCAACTCCCCCCTCATGCACGCCGCCAGCAGCGTGGTCCTCAACGCCGTCAAGGACCTCGCCGGCATCCCCGACCGGCTAGACCTGCTCAGCGGCAACATCATCCAGTCCATCGCCGAGCTGAAGGAGGACATCCTCAACCGAAAGACCATCAGTCTCGATCTGGAAGAAACGTTGATCGCGCTGAGCATCTCGTCCACGACCAACCCGACGGCCCGCCTGGCGATGGAGCAGCTCAAGCGGCTGGCGGGCTGCGAGGTGCACATGACGCACCTGCCGACCCCCGGCGACGAGAAGGGTCTTCGCCGACTGGGCGTCCACCTCACCTGCGACCCCAGCTTCGCCACCAACAAGCTCTTCGTGTCCTGAAGCGCCGCCGCCCGGCGGGGCGATGCGGCCCCGGCGGCCGCGTGCATGCCATCAGGCAGATACGACAGAACCCTCAACCGGGTTTCCGTGTTGTACTGTAAGGTCGCTCTACGCCGCGCTGTCGTGGGAATGACGCGGCAAGTCCGACGGACCTTCAGCCTCCCGGGGCCGAGAGCGGAGGTCTCCTCACGTCGCAGGCCCCCTCGGAGAGAACGACATATGACCAGATACACGAGGATATCGAGCATCCTGACGGCGTTGGTCCTGGCCTGCCCGGCGATGGCCCAGGAGGCGGCGACGGACCTGGAGGCGCTCGAGAAGGAAAGGAAAAGGCTCGACCGCGAGGTCAGATACAAGCTGAGGAAGCAGCTTCGGAGCATCCAGACGGAACTGGCCCGCAGCGCCGAGCTGGCCGATCTGCGGGCCGTCATGGACGCCGCCAGGAAGGCCCTCGACGAGAGGGAGAAGACCGATCCGGCCGTCGTCGAGGCCCAGAAGGCCTACAAGGCCGCCTCGGACACCTACTCCAAGGCCAAGGCCGACGCGATCGCCGCCGATCCCAACGTCGCCGCGATGAAGCAGGAGATCGAGGCGCAGTACAAGAGGTCCGAAGACGCCGAGAAGCAGAAGGATGAAGCAGACGAGCAACTGGACGAGATCGAGAAGAAGCTGTCCGGGTCGCCCGAGCTGGCCGAGGCGGCGAGAAACGTCGAGAAGGCCCAGGACGCCCTCGACAAGCTGCCCAGGAGCGAGCCCGATCTCGCCGCCGCCGCCAAGGCGGTGGAGGAGGCCGACAAGGTCTACGATGACGCCAGGCGCGCCCTGACCGAGTACAAGGCCCGCAAGGACGCCGAGGAGGCCTACGAGAAGGCCCGGCACGCACTGCCCGAATACCAGGCGCGCAAGGACGACCCGGAGGCCTACGAGAAGGCCCGGCACGCCCTGCCCGAGTACAAGGCCCGCAACGCCGCCAGGGAAGCGTACGAAAAGGCCAGGCACGCCCTGCCGGAGTACAGGGCCCTCCAGGACACCGAGGAGGCGCTCGAGAAGCTCATGAAGGCCAGCCCCGCTGTCAAGGCCGCCAAGGAAGCCCTCGCCGCGGCAAAGAAGGCGCGCGACCGGAAGCTCGCCGACATGCTCGCAGCCGCTCCCGGCGCTGCGCCACTCGTCGCCAGGATTAAACAGGCCGACGAGGTCATCGCCGACGCCCGCAAGAACCGCTCCGAGATCCGGGAGAAGATGGCGGACGTCGAGCGGGCCGCATACAGGAAGAGCCCACACGTCATGCAGCTCAGGGAGGCCCGCGAAGCCGCCTACGCCGCCCGCAGGAAGGTCGTCAGGGAACAGACCGCCGCGGAGGAAAAGGCATTCGACGAGGCGGAAGACGCCTTCAAGAAGGCGCTCAAGGCGAAGCTCGCCGCCGACCCGAAGGCCGCCGCCATCATCCGGGAGATCGAGGCCACCGAGGCCAGGATCGACGAGCTCTACAAGCAGATCAAGGCCCTGAGAGAGGCAAAGCCGGCCTCTGACTGAACGGCCCCAGCAGCGGCGAACGGATCCGGATCGCGATCGCCCCTTCAGCGATCAAGGCGCCTGCCGCCCCCGGCAGCAGGTGCCTTTTCGTTGCCGGTTCCTCGGAACGGCCGCGAGCCGGGCCTACTTCTTGTCCTTCTTCTTCCGCTTGAGCAGGTCGTCCAGCAGGTCAAAGACGCCCTCGAGGACCTCTTCCTCAGGCTTTTTCGGGGCAGGCTTCGTGGTCGGCTTGTCGGGCGGCACCTGGCGGGGCCCGGGCCTGTCGCCGCCGCGCCGCTTCAGGAGGCCGTCCAGCAGCTTGCCCGCCTCGCCTTTCAGCAGGGCCTCCATCGCCTTCTTCACGAGCGGGCGGACGTCCACCTGCGCCAGGTCCGGCTTGGGCGACAGCCGCGTGCCCAGTATGGGAAACTCGACGCGGGCGCCCTCCAGCAGGCGAGCGTAGTCGTCCACCCGCCCGCGGACGCCGAAACGCCGCAGCAGCGCCGAGCGGACCGGGACGGAGACGGCCAGGTCCAGCTCGTCGTCGAAGCGAACCGCGCCGCGGAACTTCAGGTCGAACGTCTTGTCGAAGATGACCGTGAAGTCGTCGTAGTGAACGGCCCCGTTCCGAACGAGGAAATCGACGCCGCCGACCTCCATGACCTGCGCCTTCTCCTCGCCGATCCCGCCGAGGGCCAGCAGGGTCGTGAGCAGGCCGCCCGGCCGGGCCCTCATCCCGCTGAGGTCCAGCCGCCCGGACGCCGTGCCGGACTTCTTGATCTCCTCGCCCAGCGGGAGCGACACGTCCCGCACGGACATCGTGACCCGTCCCTCCAGCGAGACGAGCCGCCCGAAAATCGGGTTGAAGCGGCTCAGCAGCTTCTCGGCCACCTCCCGATTGACCGGGACGTTCTCCAGCACGACGGTCTCGCCCGGCAGCCGCAGGATCGGAAGGTCCGGGCCCAGGTCCACCACGCCGCCCAGCCGCAGCTTGCCCCCGGAGGCATCGACGGCCGTGACCGGAAGCACTTCGATCCGCCCGTCGGTCAGCCGGACGGGGAGCTTCGCCTCACCGAGGGAGAACCCGGCGTAGCTCGCCGACGCCCAGCCGAGGCCGGCCTCGCCCCGCAGGTCGCGGAAGACCGGGCGCAGCTTCGGGCGACTCGCCGGCCCGGTCAGCCGGAAGTCGCTCTCGACGGGGCCGGCCAGGGCAAGCTCTCTCGTATCCGGCGCCAGGCGGTGCGCCACGGCCAGCAGACGCCGCCAGTCGCCCTTGTAGTGGCCGGTTATCGCCAGGAGCCGCTCGGTCCTGTACCGCCGAACGGTGCCGGCCGCCCGCAGGGCCAACAGGTCGCAGTCCACCCGGAAGCTCTCGACTTCGATCGCCTCCCGGGCGGCGTCGAGGCTAGCGGCCTGGCTGAAGGCGAGCGGCTCGACTCGCACCGCCTTCTCGCCGGAGCCGACGACGAAGCCCGCCACCGACCCGCTGCCGGCCAGGGCGACGCTGCCGTCGGTGGCGCGGCCCGCCGTGCCCGACCACGTCAGCCGCCCGGCGATCTCGAGGGGCTTCTCCTCCCGGCGGAATCGTGCGGCGACGGCGGCACACCGCGCGAGGTCGGCCGTCAGGCGTACCGATCCGGCCAACTGGAGCTCCTTGCCCAAACCGGCGGAGAGGTCCTTGACGAGGACGGACGCCGGCTCGCCGGTCAGCGTGGCCTCCTTCACGGCCAGTTCGCGGGCCTGTGGCGCGTAGCGGACGTCCGTCCAGCTCGCGCGAAGGGGCTCTTTGCCGACGGAGTTCCCATCCAGCAGAAGGTTGCGAACGATCAGGCCGCCCGAAGAGACCAGCGGCCCGGCGGCCGAGTCGCGGCGCAGCGAGACGCTCCCGGTCAGCTCGCCGGCAACGGCGACGGGGATCTCGGCGCCCATGCCCTTCGCCTTGCGAATCAGGCCGCCCAGGACGCCCCGCTCAACCGTCGCGTCCGTCTGGAACGCCCCGCGGGAAGGCTCCGCGCGAGCAGAGCCCTTCAGGGCAAGCTCGTCATCGGCGGCCAGCGAGTAGTCCGCGGTGATGACCGTCGCGGCGTTGGGGTCCGGCCGCTCGACGGTGCCGCCGCCGGTGAGGGACGCGACCTTCGCCTCCAGCTTCCGCTTGCCCTGCGAGTACTCCAGCGCCTCCAGCGTCGCGGCGAACCGGAAGCTCCCGCGGCGGCGGTCGGGAACGGACAGGTTCAGCGAGCCGGCTGCACCGCCGGCCAGCGCCAGGTCGCCCAGGTCGAACACCTCGCCGAGTCGGCGGCGGAGCTTCGCCAGGTCGGCCGTGTACACGGCCTTCAGGTCCCTCGGCGTGCCGTTGGCGTCCAGCGTCGCGAAGTCCGCACGCACGCGAGTCTGGCGGACCCGCAGCCCCTCGCCGGGCACGATCTCGGCGTCGAACTTCACCAGGATCGGCTGCCAGCGCATCGTGCGTCCGCCGCGCTCGGCCACGAGCCCCGTCAGCCGGACGTCGCCGCGGGCGCCGGGCCGCTCGCCTCCCCGAAGAGAGACGCCCTTCATCGTCAGCGTGCCGGAGGTCACCGCGACGTCGGGGCGAATCCCCAGCAGCGCGGGAACCGCCCGGGCGAGCTTCGGCAGGTCGATCTGCCCGTTGGCGTCGAGCGCGAAGCCGCCCAGCGCGAGCTTCTCGCCCGTCAGCAGCGCCGCGACGACCTGCTCGCCCGAGACGTCCGGCGGCTGGTGCCCGAACACGTAGCGGAAGCCGCCGTCAAGCCGGCCGCACTCGCCGGCGAGGCCGCAGCTCCCCTCGATCTCCTCGCTCGTCGCCGTGACGGTCCCTTTCAGGCGCAGGTCGACGGGCGTGATCTCCTTGCGCTCGCCGCGATCCGCCCGCAGGGAGACGGCCTGGATGTCGAAGTCGCCGCGGACCTTCCCGCCTTGCAGCCAGACGTCCGCGGTGACGAGCACGTTGCCGTCGAGGTTCGGCTCGTCCAGGGCGAACCGGCCGACCGGGGCCAGCTTGACGGGGTGGAATGTCCGCACGTGGAGCGCGCCCGAAGGCCAGTCGGTGCGAACGGCCCGACTCGCCAGAGGCTTGTCGACCTGGAAGTCGACCGACATCGCCCCCTCTTCGGCGAAGTTGACCACCGCCCTGCCCGCGAGATTGGCCTCGGGGGTCAGGTCGATATCGCAGTGGATACCGGGCAGTTCGTATCTCCGCCCGTCCGGCCGCACGATGAGAAGCGACGCGTCGCGCACGGCAACGCGCCCCTTCGGGTTCGGCGGGCGGTCGTCGTCATCGTCGTCGTCATCGTCGCGTGCGCGCCGCTCCCGCGGGGACAGGGCCTCGACGAGTGAGATCCGGCCGTCCGCCGCCTGGTGGATCACGACCGACGGGGAGTCCACCTGGATCTGCCCGAAGGCCGGGCCCGAGGCGATTCGCTCCGCCAGGCCGCCCGCCAGGCGGATGCTCTTGATGCGCAGCACCTCCCTGTCGGCGCGGTCCGTCACGCGGATGCCCCGGACGCGACACGGCGAGAACCAGGCAAGTGACAGCTCGTCAACACTGATCCGGCCATGGATGCGGTCGTTGATAAGGGCGGTCACGAGCCCGACGGCGGCGTCGGTGGACAGCAGGTAGGGCGCAGCCGCGACGAGGGCGATCAGCAGCAGGAGGAGAGCGATCAGCCGCCGCAGCCAGCGGCGTCGCCCGTGCCCGCGTCTCCGGCCGCTTCTCTCCCCGGCGGTTTCGTTGGACTCAGGTTCCCCTTGCATGGGTCCGGCCCTCTTGCCAGGTTATTATAGGCCCGGCGTGCACGGTCTGACACGGCCGACAAAGCAGACGTCGCGTCCGGTCGCTCTCCATGTAGCAAATATCCACATCCCCCGCACGTGCGCGGCGCGGTCCCGGGCGGCCCGGCCCCGAAACGAGTTTTGCCCCGGCGTGCCATTCCGGGACTTCCGGCCTACAATAGGCGGCGGCCGGCCCGGCCGGGAACCGAGGAAAAGAAGACACGATGAACGGCAAGGCCCTTCTCGCCCTGGCGGCGGCGATCGCCGTGTCGCCCGTCTGCCCCGCCCGCGATCGGCAGAGGGATTCCACCTCCATGATCACCATGAACGCCCGCGACGACGGTTACCGGGGCATCTGGTACATGAACCAGCCGTCCCACGACGAGTACGTCTACAAGTACAGCGGCGGGCTCGGCACGTACTGCGCCAAGCACAAGCCGTTCGCCGTCTACTGCGACGAGGCGAAGAAGACGTTCTTCTGCTACGGCGGCACGGCCGGGGGCGGCAACCGGAAACTGCTGCACATGGTCTCCTACTACGACCACGAGACCGGGATGGTGCCCCGGCCGACGATCCTCCTCGACAAGAAGACCTCCGACGCCCACGACAACCCCGTGATCTCGCTGGACGGGAAGGGGCACATCTGGATCTTCTCCACGTCGCACGGCACGAGCCGGCCTTCGTACGTCCACAGAAGCAACAGGCCCCGCGACATCAGCGCCTTTACGCTGATCCGCGCGACGAAGCAGGAGAAGGGCAAGGACGTGGGCATGACGAACTTCTCGTACATGCAGCCGTGGCACGCGGCCGGGGAGGGCTTCGTCTGCTTCTTCACCCGCTACAACTACCCCGCGCCCCGGACGCTGTGCTTCATGACCAGCCGCGACGGGATCAAGTGGTCGCGGTGGCTGCGCCTGGCGGCCATGGATAAGGGGCACTACCAGATCAGCGCCCAGGCCGGCGAGAAGGCGGGCACGGCATTCAACTTCCATCCCGATCCCAAGGGCCTGAACTGGCGGACGAACCTGTACTACATCGAGACGGACGACTGCGGGGACACGTGGTGCACCGTGGACGGCAAGGGGCTGGCCCCGCCCCTTTGCCAGCCCGACAGCCCGGCCCTGGTCCGCGACTACCGCGCCGAGAAGCTCAACGTCTACCTGAAGGACATCCGCCTCGGCGCCGACGGGCGGCCGGTGATCCTCTACATCACGAGCAGGGGCTATGGGTCCGGCCCGAAGAACGACCCGCGCACCTGGACCACGGCGCGATGGACGGGCAGGAGCTGGGACATCCGCCCGGTCACGACGTCCGACAACAACTACGACATGGGCTCGCTCTACCTGGAGCCCGACGGCACGTGGCGGGTCATAGGCCCGACCGAGACCGGCCCGCAGCCCTACAACCCCGGCGGCGAGATGGCCATGTGGGCCAGCAGCGACCTCGGCAAGAGCTGGAGGAAGGTCCGCCAGCTCACCCGCGGCAGCGAGCGCAACCACACCTACGCCCGCCGCCCGGTCAACGCGCAGCCGGGTTTCTACGCCCTCTGGGCCGACGGCCACGGGCGAAAGCCGTCCATATCCACGCTCTACTTCTGCGACAAGAAAGGCAACGTATACGCCCTGCCGCGAAAGATGAAAGCCGACTTCGAGAAGCCTCGCCCGCTGAAGTGAGGCCCCCGGTTTGCCGTCGCTCTACCGATCGTCAGCGATCACCTTCGTGAGTATCGTGAAGAGCCGCTCGCAGTGTCGCGCCCTGGACCGCACGACCTTCGGATCGATGCGTTCCAGAAGCCTCGCGGCATGCCGGATCTTGTGGTACGGCCCCTTCTGCGTATCGCGCGACGCCCTGTCCAGCGCCTCGAGGAGCCGGTCCTTGTCGATCCGCTCGACATCCTCCATCTCCGGGATCGCGGACTCCCCGAACCCCAGCCCGTAGAAGTCGCGCAGCCCCGCCCGATCGGCCACGATCCAGGCCTCCATCACCTGGACCATCAGGTGGCAGTGCTCTTCGGACTGGTCCGTCTGCCAGCCGTCTGATCGGAAGAGATGCTCCTTTGGTGGGCGGCTGACGGGACCCTCGGCGTCCACCAGGAGGACGTTGAAGAAGTCCACATCCACGCGCCAAGCCTTCTGGAAGTCCTTGAAGGTTTCTCCGCGCGACCCGCACGGGATGATGCGCCAGTGCAAGCTTCGCTTGCGCACGGCTTGCCGCAGCTCACGGAGGAAGGCGGCAAACCCGGTCCGGAATGGGACGGTGGTGCTCCTGCCCTTCCCGCCACCCTCCACAAAGATCTGAATCCCGCTCAAGTCGTCGTCCCCCCGATCTGTCCCCTCAGCCAGAGGTCGCCGAGGCTGTACTCCTCCAGCCACTCCTTGAGCTTGTCCTTCTCCAGCCGGCGGAGGTGAGTTCCCTGCTCGTCGCGTTCGCAGACCAACACGCTCTCGGGCACATCGCTCAGGGCCGAGACAAGAAGATCGGAATGGGTCGTGACGATCAACTGCGTTCTCTGGGACGCCTCGATGAGCAGCTCCGCGACCGTCGGCAGGACGTCCGGATGGAGCCCCAACTCCGGCTCCTCGATGCAGATCAGCGGTGGTGGAGACGGGTGGCAAAGGATCGTGAGAAGACAGAGATACCGTAGCAGCCCATCAGACATTCTCGTCTGAGGAACCGGCGTTTCCAGGCCCATTTCGTGCAGGAACACCTGGACTGTCCCGCCGTGGACCTTGACGGTTATCCTCTCGACCCGATCATAGAACCGCCGCAGCCGCTCCACTAACTTCTGGAGTCCATCCGCGCGGTTCTCCAGGTCGTTAAGGACCAGACCGAGGTTGCTCCCATCTTCGTAGAGGAAGTCGGGGGCCTGATCGGCCGCCTGGGGCCTGCGCAGTGGCCCATTTTGACCAACGTCCCAATTCCGGTAGATGCGGATGCTGCTGTAGCTGCTGGCCAGGTGGGTGATCTCGGGGTACTGATCGGGCTCCCGGCGTTGCGACAGAATGGACTGGTTCATGTCGATTTCCTCGGGGCCGAGCGTTCGCGGCGCGCGCCCGCGCGTGCTCCCGAGCTTCTGCCGACTGGACGTGCGTACCAGTAGTTCGGCGCGGACATCGCTCACGCGATGGAAGAACCAGTCGCCATGCTCAGATGCCAACCCCACAGCCTCATCGCAGAGCGCAGGAGACTGCTTGTACAAAGTGATGCTGATCAGGTGGCCTACGGGCCCTGCGCCCTTCTCGAACGCGACGCGGGCAACCAGGGTCGCCACAACGCGCTCGCCAGGCCCCTTCCAGATCCATTCATCGACACCCCCACCTTGTCGGACGGGCGCCCACAAGTCGTTCGGCGCGGCGCGCAACAAAGACATCGCAGCGATGAGGTTGGACTTGCCCGACGCGTTCGGGCCGATCAGGACGCTCAGCGGCTCAAGGCTGACCTCCGTCCCCGTCGGCCCATAGGACAGGAAGTTTGTCAGTCGCAGCATTTCGATCAGCCGCCTGCCGTTCATCCGCGCGTCCCTTCTTCCCGGTCAGGTGTGCGAGAATCGGCCTTCCGTCTCACATAGGACTTCTCGCGCCAGCTTGGTGATTTGCCTTCCAGTGAACTCATGCTACGGCATACACGCAACCGGATCAACGGTAACCGACGGCGACGCTGAAACAGCGTGCACAACGGGATTGTGGCACGGACATCTTGTCCGTGCGTCTCAGGGCCGTCCCGGCCCTGTTCGCCACGGCCAGGATGGCCGTGGGACACGTGGGCGAGACGCCCATGCCACGGTTCTGTCGCGCACCGCCGAAACAACATCGGGGCGCCGCAGTGACTCGATCAGTCCATGTTCATCTGAAAGACCAGGGCCTCCCAGGGCTTCCATTGGTGGACTTGGACGTCTTGGCCGGCGGGGAGCTTTTTGCCCGTGCGGAGGTCGATGACGTCGGTGACGGGGCGGCGGAAGTGGATGGTCACGTCGACGGGCGGGCCGGTGACGCCGTGGACCTTGCCCACGCCCGTGATGGAGCCCTGGCGTGTGGGGTTCTTGACGACGCCTACGACCACGCGGTTGCCCTTGCGCCAGTAGAGCAGTTCGGTGAGCGGGACGATCGTGCTGCGGGGGCGGCCCTCGACGGGCGGCGCCGGCGGGCCGCCGCGGTAGACCAACGCGCGGGGGATCACGCCGGCCACGCCCAGCACGTGCCGCGCGAGGCTGCGCCACGCGTGCCCGCCGTTGCCGAGGCGGTAGTCCATGTCGTAGTAGGCCATGGGCGTTAGGTTCAGGTAGACGGCCCGCCCGAGTCCGGTGAGCTTCTGGACGATGACGGCGGCGCCGTTGACGGTGGCCTCGGCCTCGGCGCCGGCGACCGCCGTCGTCCCGCGCTCGTACACGACCAAACCCTTGTGGCGCAGCGCCCCCTCGTACAAGAGGCGCTGGAGGAACGGCCGGTTGTACTTCTCGCCGTCGATCTCGGTGATGCCCCGCCCCGAGAGGTAGCCCCTGGACTCGTCTCGCCGGATGCCGAAGAGGCTGTCCAGCGCCCCGCCGCCGGCCCGGCCGACGCCGTGCCCGGTCAGCACGCCGGTGAGGTGATCGGCGACGACCGTGCCGCCGGCGGCGACGAACCTCCGGATGGCGGCCGCCTCGGCGTCCGACATCGCCGCGACGCGGCCGGCGATCAGCACCTTGTACTTGCCGTCGATGAGCTCGCCGGCGGCGACCTGCTCGGATGTGACGACGTTGTACTGGAAGCCGCAGTCCTCGAGCAGCTTGAACCACGCGACGCGGTTCTTTCCGGCGGACTGGCACTTGTTGTCGAGGCTGCTGGACCGCCGCGGCCAGGTGCCGCCGTGCGTCACGACGTCCATCGCCCACGTCGCCTGAACGGAGGGGTGCGAGTAGTACACGGCGACGGGGTCGGCGTCGAATCGCGTTTCCACGTCGAGGATGGGCTCGGAGACCGGCCCCTGGACCTCCTTGATCGTTTCGGCGTTCTCGCGGATGAAGGAGGCGATCTTGCCGTCCTTGTGATGGAACCACGAGCCGCCGCGGTCCGGCCAGGCGATCACCCCGCGGTTGCCGTGGAGCAGGTAGTACCACAGGAACCACGCGTCCCTCTTCGCGTCGGCGGTGGAGAACCAGGTCTGGACGTACGGGCGGCGGTCCTTGCGCCACAGCGAGCGGAGGATCTCGCAGGACCCGCCGATGTCGTAGCTCTCGATCCACTGGATGGCCTTGCAGACCTTGGAGTAGTCGTAGCCGCCGTAGGGCGCGGCCTGCTGGCCGCCGACGAAGCCCGCCGGCGTGGCGGGGTCCAGCGAGTTGGCGTAGCGCGTGAGCACGGCGAGACACTCGGCGAACTGCGTGTCCATGTAGCCTCGCCAGTCCATCCACGGCGCGAGGTTCCACTTGGCAAAGGGCGCGGAGGCGTGCCTGCGGCGGACGGCCTCGAACGAGACGGGCTCGGCCTCGTCGAAGCTGCTGTAGCTCGTCCCCCACGTGTCGTTGAGCTTGAGGATGCTGCCGTAGGTCTTCCGCAGCCACTTGCGGTACGCGGCCACGGACAGCGGCGAGCCGTCCACCTCCGCCGGCGAGTTGAACGAGCCGAGGCTCACCTCGTCGTCGAAGGCGTAGGCGACCACCGGGCCGGCCTTCGTCACCGAGATGTTCCTGCGGAGGTGGTCCTTCATGATCTGGATGGTCTTCGGGTCGGCCAGGCTGTACGGCCGCGGAACCACCGTGTTCCTGCGGAGCACGCGGTCCCTGCCCGTTCGCGGCGTGAGGTGCAGGTAGCCCTTGTCGGCCGCGTGGTCGTTGTAATAGGGAAGCTTGTTGTCGATGGCGAACTGCACGCGGTCTTCCTTGCCCGCGCCCCGGTCGATGTGGAAGCCGCGGATGTTCACCTGCCTGTACAGCGGCAGGTCCTTGCGGACGTCCGTCTTGTACTGCCAGATGAGGATCACGAAGCGGTCCCATATCGGTTTGGGCTTGACACACGGGACCGGCATGCCGCCGGCCGGGCTGCCCTGGCCGAAGGCGGCCGGCCCCGAGGCGCTCAGCAGCAGGGCCAGGGCCACCCCCAACAGCAGCATCCGAACTTGCCAGGATCTAGGACCAGATAACATACGTGTTCTCCTTCCCGAAAGGCGACCGGGATGTAGACGTCTATTGCCACCCAGAGAACCCGCAGGGCGCCGGGACGGCCTTGGCTTCGTGACCGCTATCCGCTCTCCGGGACTCACCTTCATGTTTCGCACTGAGGACACTTCCACAGCGCTTTCCTGCGTCTCCATTCCACCGCGTTCGGTTCGACCAGTTCGATTCCGCCGTCTCGATAAAGTCGGAACCTGACATGCCCGCCACAAGGGACGTTGGTCTGATTCCTGGCCATCGCGGGGGCACAATGTCGCGTCACTTCGGTGCAGATGAATCCACCAGAGGTCTGTGAGTGCCACCGACGCAGCACGCTTAGGACTAGAGGGGAAGGGTGTTCCCAGGAGTCCCAATTGCCGTCATTGTCGGAGCCGACGGAGACTACTGTCCACGTAGGTCCGATTGCGTCAACGAAGACCTTGGGAGGCCTAAGCACCTCTTGGTGTCTGGTACGGGGCGTTCCCTCGGCAGTCTCATGCTCCCATCCCGCGCCATGGTGAGGAAACAGTAGCAAGGATGAAGAGACCGCTTCATTGCCGACGGTGCGGATCATCTTGGAGGCGCCCCATCCCTCAATATCCCCAGGCAAAAGAACAGACGATTGGCCGAACCCAACCCGCAGCACACCACTCAGATCGTTCAGCATGTCGTCACGATCCTGGTGGCTGAGCAGATCAAATCTATCCGGATGCAGGATCGTAAAGGTGAGACCATCATCCGTATAGGGGACAGCGGAATTCGTAAACTCCTGAAGCCGGGCATTGTCGTCGCCCAATAGCTCTCGAAGCTGGTCCATGACAGCCTGGCCGCCCGAGGCTGATCTTTTGCGAGACGTGTGCCCGGCGTAGTTGCTGTAGACCCTCTTGACTTCAACCCTCTGTCTTCTCAAGTATCGGAAGACGTCTGCGAAACCAGCCACATGATCATCGTGGAGGTGGGAGATGAAGACCAGAGAGGGATCGCCCAGGTCGTGTGCTCTCAAGTAGCTGATTGCCTTCGCACCAGGCCCCCCCTTGCAGTCAACTATGGTCACTGCCCGTTGCTTGGGGGAGACTATAACCGTGCAGCAGCCATGCCCCACGTCTAGGAAGGTCACCTCCATGGGCAGCGCCGCGTCAGGCTTGTTACCCCGTGTGTTGCTCAATGTGACGCGCCTTGCCTCTCGTACGCGAACGGTAGAGGTCGAAAACGCCGAACGGCTCGCGGGTCGAGTCTGTTCGCTTCGCCGTCCGACCAGGGGACCTCCGCCTCGAACTGGATGCCCTCGCGCACGGCCCAACCAGGCATGTCGTGGGGGACTTCTCCGAAGTAAACTTGACAACTTCTCTTGAAGCCAGGAATCCGGATCCTGATCTTCGCCGCCTGATCCACAGTGCCGTTCTCAGTTGCTTCCACGACACCGTGGATTGGCCAAGGCTCCTCGATCCACGCAGTGCCCCAGGGAGCCGTGTCACCGGCGCGGCTCACTTGACTGAGCCTCTTGATCTCGGAATCGGAAAGGCCGTGGAGGCCTAACACTTCCTGCTCAAGATGGCGAATTCTGCGCTCGCGGTCCGCCCCAGGTGGGCATTCAAGAATAGCCGACACCCTGCGGCTCAGACCCTCGATCTGCGATCGGGCCAGGACTGGCACCGGGACGCTTGCCACGAGATCAAGCGGGTTATTGCGCGTAAGGGCGGTCCCCACCCACGCCTGGGCAACTCGTCCGTTGACGATCGCTAGCAGAGCTTCATAGTCCCACCCCTGGGCAGTCGACAAGGTTGGATCAATCCATATCCAGTGGAAGTTGTTGCTCGGATAGTGACCCACATCAATGAATCCCCGCGTAAGGTAAGGCGACGATGGATCCATGTTGGCCCGCACAAGGATCTTCTTCGCTGCAAAGATGCCCGTTTCCCGCCATCTCGGATCACCCATCTCGAGCAGTTCCCCCGTAGTCGAGTCAGTCCTCGCCCATCTGTGCCGCGGCCGCCGGATGTCGCCAGGGTAGTCAAGGTACATCGTGCGCGCATTCTTGCCCGGCGAGGTATATGCAAAGTCGAGAGTTCCCCCAGCAGATTGCAGCCATGGGGTAGTCCTAGTCCCCGTCGGTTCCTCTGCTGGTACCTCAGGATATCTCTTGATGCCGTTCTTCACTCGACAGAAGCTCTCGAGAACACAATGTTGTGGTGACTCGTGAAGTCTCGCTAGGATCTCGGCCGTGCTTGAGACAGCCCAGCGGCCGTGACCGAAGATCGCTGCGCGTCCTCTCAAGTCAACCGTCCCATGATCACTCGGTTCACCACTGCTACGAAAGCGGTTCTTGTCTTTGGCTACCGCAGCGACGCGGAAGACTCTTGACCGTCTCCCTCCTGCTTTCTTGCGGAGAAGAACGGCGCACGTCTCTATATCCCCGCTAACATTCCCATCATTACCGTTCTTCTCAAATGCTCGATCAGACAGGACGTTTCTGGGCAGATCCCACAGTTCAAGCACGTCACACGTTCCCAGGATCGTTCCCCGAACAGTCTCGCACCGTCCGCCTCCACTCAGGAAGGTCGAAGGCATGACGAGTCCCATCAGCCCCCCGTCGCACAGCCACTGGTCTACACACGCTTCCATGAACAAAGCCGCTCTTTCCTCCGTTCTCCTATATCGCTTGAAGGGGGGGTTGCCCACTATGATGGAGGGCGCACGAGCATAGGGCTCCTGTCGCACTCGGCGCCCTCTCGCATAGGAATCAACATCGATATCGATGCTCGAAAAAGCGCACCTAAGTCGAACATCAGGACGTCCCAAGACCATCCCGAGCTTGGTCACTTCGATCGCGAATCGGTCTCGATCATTGCCCTGAATGAAGCTCTGCGCGATGCCCGCCCTCTCGGTGTCTGTCAGCACACGAGGGCGAACCAGTTCAGCAAGGCGTCGCTCTGCAGCCATCAGGAAGCTGCCTGAGCCACAAGTAGGGTCCAGAACGTATCGCGTTTGGGGCTCAAGCTCTTCAACAGGCAGCCTTTCCAGAATCGTCTGGGTAACCCGACGAGACGTGTAGAATATCCCCGACTCCTTCTGGGCCCGCCTGTCGTGTCGCCCCGTCTTGGGATTCTTCATCAGGGCACGTTGGTAGAACGGCCCCAGCATCTCCCCAGTCACGCTGGCGAAGTTATACTCCTTCTGCGCACCCAGCTCCCCAAAAACAGCAGCAGCAACGTCCTGCCCAAGTCTTCCGAATGAGTCGTGAGCGAGATACTCGCGAATCCCGGCCAGATCATCCGGCAAACAATCTACGCCGCCAAATGCGTTGGCGTAATTCTGCTTGCCCTTGATTGGCTGATCGGCATCCCCTTCTAGCAGCCCGCGGTGGTTCAACACCTGCAAACACAGCATGCGCAGGCCAAGGGCGTAGAGACTGTGAATGTCTTCCCGCCGGAGCTTCTGCTCCTTCGTGAGTTGGGCGTACCCCCACAGACAAGCCCTCTCGAAAGCCTCAACCAGTTTGGAGTGCGTGATGGGAAAGACACGCTCGAAAAGATAGCCCTGTCGGTAGCGCTTCACTTCCAGGATTCTGTTGGGAAGCAGACGTTGCTTCTCCTCTCTTAGCAGACCAGGCAGGTCCGACAAAGGGTGCGGTCCCTTCAGGCCTGTATCGGGATCCGGCTTCCAATACCACGTCTTGGGCGTAAGGAGGATCTGAACGGTTGCGCCACTGTCTCTAAGCAGTTGCTGAGCCGCTCCAAGACCGTCGCTGCCAGCCAAGTGCGCACCTATGCAGCAGTTCTCCGGAACCCCGCGTCCCAGTCGGCTGGCGAACACGGCGAGGTCCATTTCCACCCAATCCTTGGTCCCATTGGTCGTCAACACTGGGCAGTCCCGCCAGATGGCTCCCGGCGGGTATTTCAAGATCCGCAAGGCCGCAGATTCTATGTAATCAATTGCTTCGCTTGCACTTGCGATCCTGGGCATGTCTGTATCCCGACTTGTGTAAGAATCCCGGAGCCATCGCAGAACTGATCGAACAGATGATACATACATCGCCCGGCCGCGACCAGCGTCCTTTTTCTAAACGCTGAACCGGCCCCTTGGGTTCGACGTCTCTTGACAAGTTGGTACGGGAGCACGATCTGTCAACTAGGCTGAGCCATCAACTCTCTCCCATGCTCGCCCGTGGCGCTGCGACAAAGGGGGAAGCTCAGAGGCCTACGCTCGCGGTCACGTCAACGGGCACGACGAGCTTTCTGATCCTGTTGAAGTACTCGACGCGCGCGGTGACGGCCCCGATCCGCCGGGGCTTGGCCGTCTTCAGGCAGTACGTCCGGTCGTAGAACGTGTTGCCCATGAAGCCCACCACGCTTTCCTCGAGGAGCTGCGTGTCGATCTCCTTGCCGCCGGCGTCGAGGAACCGGATGCAAGCGATGCGCTCGGTGCTGCTCTTGGTGGAAAGCGTTAAGATGGTCGTCCTGTCGCCCCGCTGCACGCCCGTGACCTTCATGGGCGCCGGGCCGACCGCGAGCCGGCTGTCCTTTGCCAGCCGGAAGTTCGGCTGCTCGGCGGTCGCGCCGTCCCGCCCGCACTTGAGGACCATCCTGGCCTTGAGCCTCAACTGCCGGGCGCCCCGCGCGGGGGTGCGCATCGAGAAGACCTCGAACAGACAGTTCCCCCCGTCGGGGCTGGCCCAGGTCCGGCCGTTCAGCCACGTTCGCAGCAGCTTGCCGGACTCGCTGACCAGTTGCGTCTTGCGGTCGTCGGTGAAGGTCTCCAGCGTGGACAGCTTGACGTCGACGCCGAGGAGGTGCTCCTGGGCCCGGGCGGCCCGGATCGTCAGCACGGTGCCGGTCCTGCGCCCGGTGAGCGACTGTTTGCCCTTGTCGCCCGGAAGGGGCCTGACAATCTGGAGGCCGACGACCTGCACGGAGGTTCGCCCGTCGTCATCGGCCGGCTCGACGGCGGCGGTCGTGGCCGCCGCGACGGCAAGAGACAAGACCAACTGCTTCATCGACTGCTCCTCGCGGTGCGAGTTTCAGCTCCGCCGCGGCGGGGGCCGCGTCTCAGCGTTTCCAGAGGCGAAAGTGCACCTGGGCTGTTGCTGTCCGGTTCAACGCACCCGGCCGGCGGCGGGGTGCGGCCTATCCGCCGATCGCCAGGAGGGACTGCGCTTCGCTCTGCATGCGGAGCAGCCTGGCGTACAGGCCGTCGGCCTTGGAGGCGAGCTCCTCGTGCGAGCCCTGTTCGATCATGCTGCCCTTCTCGAGCACGACGAGCCGGTCGGCCTTTCGCAGCGTCGAGAGCCGATGGGCGATCGCGATGGTGGTCCGGTTGGCCACGAGGCGCTCCAGTGCCTCCTGGATGAGCTTTTCGGTCTCTGTATCGACGCTGCTGGTGGCCTCGTCGAGGATGAGGATCTTGGGGTTGTTGAGTATGGCCCGCGCGATGCTGATTCGCTGGCGTTCGCCCCCCGAGAGCGTCTGCCCGCGCTCGCCGACCATGGTGTCGTAGCCGTCGGGGAAGCCCAGGATGAAGTCGTGGGCGTTGGCGGCCCGGGCGGAGGCGATGATCTGCTCCATGTTCGCACCGGTGTTGCCGTAGGCGACGTTCTCGGCGACCGTGCCATGGAAGAGGAACGGCTCCTGGAGCACCACGCCGATGTGGCTGCGGAGGCCGTGCACGTCGTAGTCGCGGACGTCCACGTCGTCGATGAGGACCTGCCCTTCCAGCACGTCGTAGAACCGGCAGATCAGGTTGACCAGCGTGGTCTTTCCGCCGCCGGAGGGTCCGGCCAGGCCGACCATCTGGCCCGGCTCGATGGTCAGATCGACGTTCTTGAGCACCTTGCGGATGCCGTCGTAGCTGAAGCTGACGTCGCGGAGCTCGATCTTGCCTCGCAGGTCTTCCACCGTTTTCGCACCGGCCTTAGAGAAGATCGTCGGCTCGGTGTCGAGGACCTCGAATATCCGCTGGGCGCTGGTGGCCGCCCGGTTGAACATCTCGTCCATGTGCGCGACCATGTGGATCGGGCGCAGGAACATGTGCAGCAGGCCCATGTAGGCGAACAGCGTTCCGACGGTCATGAACGCGCCGGCGTCGGCCCCGGGGTCGGCCTGGATCAACTGGCTGACCCGGGGGTAGTCCTGCACCACCCACAGCCCGCCGACGATCCACACCACGAGCACGCTGAGCTGGGTGCAGAACATCATCAGCGGGCCGAACACGGTCACGGTGCTGATGAAGGTCATCTCCTGGTCGTAGACGAGGCGGTTCTTGACGCCGAACCGCTCGATCTCGCGCCGTTCCTGGCTGAAGGCCTTGATGACCCGCACGCCCGGCAGGGCGTCGGCCACCACGGCCGTCAGTTGCCCCCAGCGGTGCCACCACTTGCGGAAGAGCCTGTGCATCGTCCTGTGGAAGAAGACCATCAGGAACAGCATCAGCGGGATGGGGATCAGCGCGAAGCACGCGAGCTTCCAGTTCACCACGAACATGGCGACCGAGACGCCGAGGATGGTCAGCACGCCCACGACGACCTCGATGCACGTGAACGCCAGGAAGCCCCACAGCCGATCGGAGTCTCTCGTAACGCGGGTGACCAGGCTGCCGGTCTGCTTGTTGGCGAAGAAGCTCAGCGACAGCCTGTGGAGATGTGCGTAGACGGTGTCGCGAATGCTCGTCGAGACGATCGTGCCCAGCCGAAAGACCAGGCGCCGCTGGATCGCCCCGGTGAGCGAATGGAAGATCATCAGCCCCGCAAAGCAGGACAGGTAGGTCAGGAACAGCTCCAGGTTGGGCTGAAAGCCCGCCGTGCCGCCCAGGCCCCGGTCGATCATCGGCTTGGTCAGCAGCGGCTGGGCAATCCCCATGCCCGTCCCCGCAACCGCCAGGCAGATGCCAAGGACCATCCTCCACTGGTGCGGGCGGACATAGTCCAGCAACCGGAAGAGGATCTTTCGCCGGCTCATGCAGGCCGGGCACGTCTCGGACCAGGCCGGGATCACCCGCTGGCATTTCTCACACCTCAGCCTTTTCTCGTCGGGGCGCTCGGCCTCCTCGGGCAGGTCCTGCCAGTCGTCTTCGCCCTTCAGGCGGTGCTCGATCCGGCGCTGGAGCTTGGCGACCGACCTGGCGTATCGAAGCGTGTAGTGATACTCCGCCACCATCCTCCCGTCCGCGAGCAGGCGGAGGAGGTTGACCCCCAGCCCCTCGACCACGCGGACCTCGCCAAGCTTGCCGATCTCGTGCCACCGGACCGTCCAGTCGCCGTCGTCGGTGCAGCGGCAGTAGCTCCCCAGCCGCCTGTCCGTGAGGATTAGCTGACCCTCCAGGTACATCCCGTCGGCGTCCAGGTCGAACGGCGCGCACGCCACCACGTCATCGGGCTGAGCATCCGCTTGAATGCGCTTCAACAACTCAGCCGGCAGGTGACCCAGAGGATGATCCCGGGGCGCATCGTCGGACCTCTCGTTTGACTCCCGCCGGCCGCTCATTGTCCTGACCTGAAAACCAGAATGTTGAGTATATCCTCCCTGCGGCGGCCCGCTCCAGAGAGAAACCGCCCTTTTCGCGAAGATCCCGCCCGCGGCGGGCGTGCCGTACCGTTGACGGGCGGTCGGCAGGAGACCGGACCTGAAGCTCGCGCACAGCCAGACCCCGACCGGAACATCCGCCGTCGCCCCTCTGTCATCCGCCCGCCCGCAGGCGCGGCGATCACGCGGCGCAGGAAGGCTGTCGCCAGCGGAGGATCAGCCAGGAGACACTGAGCAGCAGCAGCGCAACCGCCGCCGGCTGGGGGATCCAGCCGGCAGCCGCACCCATAGCGAGATCGGCAGCCGCAGGTGTGCCGTTGGCGTGTGCCACGTAGGTGGTTTCCCCGATAGGAAGCAGGACCAGCGCTGAAGCCGCCAGCGCGCTCATTCTTCGCCACATTGTGCCCACTCCTTGCCGTCGATTCCCCGCCACGGGTCCGGCACGACCATCGTGCACACCCACCCGTGACCGAATCCTTCAAGCAAAGCAGCAGAACAGGCCTCACACGCCTGCTGGGTCGTCCAAGGGAAACATACGATTCGCCGCGTCCCGGCGGAAGGACAAGAACCGGGAATCCGGCGAGAATCCTCTAACCTAAACGTTTTGTTCCTAGCCCCTTACGTCGATGGCCCTGCGAAGCCAGTCGCAGTCGCCAAGGCGCGCGAAGATCAGCCAGGCAATGTTCAGGCCCGTGATGAGGTCGTACGGGACAGTCGCCCTCGGCCAGCGCCAAAGGCGGAGCTTGAGGTGCATCGGCCCCGCGGCCGGATCGGTGATCGGGCTCGTGCCCTTCAGCACCGCGCGCGTGTGGTTGATTCGCCGCACGACCGTCAGCATCGGCAGGACCGCCTGCTGGACGATCAACGCCGGGACGTTATGGGCGAACGTGGCGATCAGGACGGCGGCCGCGCGCTCCCCGCGCTGCCAGTAACCCACCGAACAGGACTCGATCAGGTCCTCGGCCCGGGCACGCGCGTAGGAGATCATGAAGGCGTTGAAGAATGCCACCATGCTCAGCAGGACGAGGGTGAGGTTGGCCGGGCTCTGCCAGGCGTAGTAGGTCGCGATGCCGGCGTAGACGGCGAAGTCGCTGAACCTGTCGAGCGTGCTGTCGAGGAAGGCACCGAACCGGGTGCTCCTGCCCCCCAGCCGCGACACCGCCCCGTCCAGCATGTCGCAGGCGGAGGACAGGATCAACAGTCCGCCGGCCAGCAGGAGATACGCGCTCGGTGCCGCGGGCCGGACCGCCAGGTCCCACGCATGTCGCCCGCTGCCGGCGCCCAGGGCATAGCAGACGCCCGCCGCGAGAGTCAGCACCATGCCCGTCAACGTCAATGCGTTGGGAGAGATGCCGATCCGGACCAGGCCCCGGGCGATGAAGTCGCGCGCCGCCGCAAACCCGAAGCCAATCGCCCGCCCGATCATTTCGCCACGGATTCACTCGGCGTTTCGACGGGCGCGGGGCGCTCGGGTTGGTAGCTGCCCCTCTCGGGCACGCCGGGCGCCGACGAGGGCGAGGACATCTCGGCGATGAACTCCTCGAGCATCTCGTAGGCCTGGTAGTCCGTGTACTGGACGGGCGGGTGCTTCATCGTGTAGGCGCTGACGGCCTCCAGCGGCCCGGCGAGGCGGCGCTGCCGCGCGAGCTTGCAGCAGCGGATGGCGTCGATCGTCTCGCCGGCGGAGTTGGGCGAATCCTCGACGCTCAGCCGGAGCTCCAGGTTCATGGGCACCGCACCGAAGCCCCGCCCCTCCAGGCGCAGGAAGCAGACCTTGTTGTCCTTCTGCCAGGGCACGTAATCGCTCGGGCCGATGTGGACCTGTTCCGCCGGCAGCGGCACGTCGAGCTGGCTCTGGACGGCCTCGGTCTTGCTGATCCGCTTGGAGTTCAGCCGGAACTGGTTGAGCATGTTGAGGAAGTCGGTGTTGCCGCCGGTGTTGAGCTGGTAGGTCGCGTCGATCCTGACGCCGCGCTCGTGCATGAGCCTGGCCAGCACGCGGTGCACGATGGTCGCGCCGATCTGCGCCTTGACGTCGTCGCCCACGCAGGGGATGCCGGCGTCGCGGAACCGCCCGGCCCAGGTGGGGTCGGAAACGATGAACACCGGAATGCAGTTGACCAGGCTGACCTGCGTGTTGAGGCAGCATTCGGCGTAGAACTCCGTGGCCTTCTGGCTGCCGACGGGCAGGTAGTTCATGAGGATTTCCGCCCCACTTTCGCGGAGCAGGCGTTCGACGTCTGCGCCGTCGGCCTGGGGGCGATCGGCCACGACGAACCGCCGGGCCTCCGGATAGGCGGCCATGTGATCGGCCGCACCGTCCAGGACGTTGCCCATGACCACCTTCACGTCGCCGCAGGTGAAGTCCTTGTAGAACGTTTTCGTGTTGTTCGGCGGGGCAAAGATCGCCTCGTGCAACGGCCGGCCCACTTTGCGGGCGTCGATGTCGATCGCCGCAACGATCTGGACATCCTTCGGCTCATACCCTCCCAGCCGCGGATGCAGCAGGCCCACGGTCCCGTCCCCGTTGCCGCCGGCCATCGCTTCCGCGTAATAATAGATGCCCTGGACCAGCGACGAGGCGCAGTTGCCAATTCCCACAATGGCGACTCGGATCTCATCCATAGGTCGACCTCGGTTGCTCCCGCAGCCGCACCACCGCGCGGCGCACGGGTCGTCCCTGTCGATTGTTGAGGTTCTCTCAAGACGGCTTTACGATTCTATTCCCATCCCGGCGGTGCGTCAACAAGCCTTTCGGCTGCCTGGCGGGGTAGTTTCCCGGGCGGAACTCACCCGTTTCGGCCGTCCAGCAGCAGCAGGAACTCGACGTTCCCGCCCTTTCCGCGCAGGTGCGACCGCATGGCGGCCGTAACGCAGCGGCCCGTCTCGGCGAGGCGGCGGCAGACTTCCAGGCAGACGCCCTCGGCCTCCGCGTCGGTGAGGCGCCCGCGGGGCCCGCCGCGGAGCATCTTCGCCCGTTCGTAATGCGGCTTGAGCAGCGAGACGATCCGCCCCCCACCGGCTGCGGGGCCTTTGAGCCACCGCGCCGCCGCCGGCACGATCAGCGCCTGCGGGGTCCACGCCACGTCGATCGCAACCAGGTCGACCGGCTCCGGCACGTCGCAGCGGAGGGCGTTCGTTCGCTCCATCACGACCACGCGGCCGGATTTCCGCAGCTTCCAGGCCAGCTCGCCGTAGCCCGTGTCCACGGCGTATACCCTCTGCGCCCCGCGCTGAAGCAGACAATCGGTGAACCCCCCGACGTTGCAGCCGAAGTCCGCACACGTCGCGCCGGTCACGTCCAGGCCGAAGGCGTCGAGGGCGGCGTGCAGCTTCTCGCCGGCCCGGCTAACGAACCTTGACTCGCGCGGCGTCACAGGTTCACCGATCCTCCCACGCAGACGCACAACAACCCACAGAAGCCCGATTCCCCGTTGCGGGCGCCTCTGTGGGCTGTCCGCCGGACCCGCAGGCCGTGCCTGCGAGCAGTGGTCATTCGCCGGCCTGGTTGAGCCTCCGCGCCAGACGCGATTTCTTCCGCGCAGCGGCGTTCTTGTGGATCGCGCCCTTTGCGGCCACCTTGTCCAGCCGCTCGTAAACGACCTTGAGCTGTTCAGCCGCCTTCTCCCTGTCGCCGGCTCGCAGGGCGTCGTTGAAATCCCGGACGGCCTGCTTGATCTGCTCTTTCCGCCAGCGATTTCGGCTGCGGCGCTTGATGTCCTGGCGAATACGCTTTTTCGCCGAAGGCGAATGTGCCACGAATCGTTCTCCTGTTCCGTATACCACGACGGCAGGGCAGTATTATAGGCCCCCGGGCGAGAATGACAAGACGAAAACCCGTGCGCCCGTGCGCCTCTATTCCTGTGCTCCTTCGCGTCCGGGTCGTTCGCTGCACGGCTGCGGCGCCTGGGGCTCGTGCGACGCCTCGGCCTTCCGGCGGCGGCGGAGCAGCTCCTGGGAGAGGTCGCGGTTGAGCCTTCGAAGCTCGAGCATGCCGACCAGCCGACCGTGATCGCCGGTCGCGATGACCGGCAGGTACTCCAGCTCCTGCTCGCGCATCCGGGTGACGGCCTCGGCGAGGGGCAGGTCCTCGGTGACGGTGTCGGCCGCCGGCTGCATCACGTCGAACGCCACCAGCCAGTCGGTCAGCCCCTCGGCGCGGAAGCTCTGCTTGAGGTCCTGGATGGTAACCACCCCCGCCAGGGCCCCCTGGCGGTCGGTGACCGGGTAGACCATCGCGTCGGTCTCGGCGATGGTCCGCAGGACGCGCGACAGCGGTGTGTCCTCGCGGAACGTCGGCACCGTGCGGCTCACCATGTCGCCGACGGTGCATTCGCCGATCAGGTCCTCCTCGGTGACGTTGAGTCCGATCTCCCCCGCCCGGCGGGCCGCGAACTTCACGAACGGCGGCCCGAGAATCTCCACCACAAACGTTGTGACCGCGATGATCAGGATAAACGCCGTGCCGTACTCGCCCCCCAGCCGCGACGCGGCCATCAGCGAAAGCCCCACCGCCACGCCGCCCTGACAGAACAGGCAGAAGCCCAGATACTTCCGCAGCACCGCCGGCGCCCCCGCCAGCCGGGCGCCGAAGTTCGAGCCCAGGATCTTGCCCAAGGAGCGAGCCACCATGTAAGGCACGGCCAGGGCCCACATCCATGCCGGCATGGACGAAAGGTGAATGTGTGCCCCGACGAGCACGAAGAACAGCACGTACAGCGGCGGGGCGAACCGCTCGACGATCCGGAACGCCTCCCGGCTGCGGCGCGGCACGAGGTTCGACAGTGTCGCTCCCAGCGCCATGGCCGCCAGGATCGCGTCCAGCCCCATCGCCCGCGCCGCCCCGATGATCAATGCCAGCGCGCCGAGGATGAACGCCAGGGCGTTGTCGTGGTCGCGGCTGCGACGCAGCAGGAAGTTCAGCAGCACCCCCGCCAGCACGCCGAGGACCCCGCCGCCCACCAGCTCCCACGCGGTGCGCCCGAGCATCGTCGCGAGGCTCGCCTCTCCGCGGCCGGTCAGGATCGTCGCGGCGCCGGCCGCAAGGCTGTAGAGAACCAGCGCCAACGCGTCGTCCATCGCCACGATCGCGAACGTCGCCGTGGTCAGGATCCCGCGAGTCCTGTATTCCCACAGCGTGCTCGCCGTCGCCGCCGGGGCGGTTGCCGACGACAGCGCGCCGAAGACCAGCCCCATCACCGCGGCCGATACGATATCCCCGCGGATGAGGTACGTGATCGCACCAATCGACAGACCCACCAGGACGAACGCCCCGAGCCCCTCGGAGAGAAGGATCGTCAGGAGCTGGCGCCCGTGCCTGCGGAAGACCTCGCGGTGCAGCTCGCCGCCGATCAGGAAGCCGATGATCCCCAGGGCGAAGAAGTTGAACGGCTCAAGGCTCTCGATGACCTGCTCATGGATGATCTTCAGCCCCGACTGCCCCACGATCAGCCCGATGGTGATGTACCCCACGACCTTCGGGATGTGCAGGCGGCGGAACAACTTCGCCCCAACGGTCCCGAGAAAGACCGCCAGGCCGATCACCACCAGAACAGGCAGGTGCGAGACGTCGAGGAACGCCAGAATGCTCATGGTCGCTCCTCCCGGGTCAGCCGCGAGTAGATCTCCCCGGGAGTCTCGGCGGCGAGGATCGCCTCTCGCAGCTTCACGTCCTTCAGGGCCTCGGTAACCACCGCCAAGAGGCGGATGTATGCTTCGTGCTGGCCGGCCGGGGCGCCGATCAGGAGGACGATGTGCACCGGCTGGCCGTCGAGGCTCTCGTAATCACCTATGCCCTTGCGGCTTACGCCGATCGCCATCGCCACCTCGCCGAAGCCCGCCATCCGCACGTGCGGGAACGCCAGCCCCTGTCCGATGCCCGTGCTCATCAGCGATTCGCGCCGCATCACGGCGCGGGAGAGTTCCTCGCGACTCACGCCGGGCGTGGCGTCGGCCAGCAGGCGAACCAGCTCGTCGAGGGCCTGCGCCTTCCTGCCAGACTGCAGCAGCACGATGCGTCCCGGACTGAGGTGATCTCGGATTCTCATCGCTCCAACTTCCACCAGGACAAGGCCCAGGTGAGCCAGGCGGCGCACCACGGACAACGGAATCGGGTATTAGATCACATTCCCCACCCCAAATGCAAGAGGCTGCTTGGCCCAAAGAGCGCCCCGTGTGCGAGGACAAATCCCGGGAGGTTTCCTCTTCGCCCCGTATGGGGCGGTACGTGGGTAGCCCAGGGCGACCGGAGGGAGCCCTGGGTACGCGTCACCCTTTGTGCGGAGCCTCGTATGGGGCGACCGTGAGGTACGGTCACCCCTGCCGGGGTTCCGCGAAATACACGCCCTGCAAACCCAGGGCTTGCGGCAAACAGCGCCGCGGCGCCCTGGGCTATCAACGTCCGCTCCTCCGGAGCTAACAGGTTACAGAACCAATCGTTACGGACCGCCAGGAAACATTCTCACACACGAGCGCCCCTGCGAGCCGGGCAGGCGCCGCCGCGGGTCCGATGCCCGGGACCTTCCGCCCACATCCCCCTCGGCCTCGGGCGGCTCTCGTCGCTGAGATCCCTCCTACTGCCCGTCCGACTTCACCTGGGCGCCCGCGTCGCCGCTGCCTTCCTCCAGCTTCTTGCGGATCTGCTCGATACGCGGCCGCACGTCCCTGTAGTTGTAGTCGATCTGGGCGACAATGGAGAACTGCTCCTGGGCCCGTGCCAACTCCCCCATCTCCTGGAACACGTTGCCGAGGAAGTACCGCAGCTCCTTGGCCCGTTCCTCGGTCATCTCCACCTCAAGGGCCCGCTCAAAGGTCTCGGCCGCTTCGCGGTACCAGCCCTTCTTGGTGAACGCCTGCCCGATCAGGCTCCTGGCGCGGATAGCGCGGCGCGGGTCGCGCTGGGCCAGCTGGAGCGAGGCAATCGCCTCGTCCAGCATTCCGGAGAGGAACTGCCGGCGGCCCAACTCGAACTTCAACGCCAGGTCGGTCGGGTAGTTGGCCGTCCGCTCGGTAAACTCGTCCAGCTCGAAAGCCAGTTGACGTTCGGCCTGCTTTCTTGAGCCGTCCATGTCGCCGGCCTCCCGCAGGGCCCGAAACCGGCGAGACATCTGGCGAATCCGAATGTCGCCGATCCGCATCTTGAACTGGTAGGCCCCCGAGTCCTTATGGGCCTTGGTCAAGATGTCGACGGCCTCGTTCTCGTAGGCCTCGCTCTCCATCTTCAGCAGCGCATCGACCACGGCGTTGATCTTGCCCGGGACCTTCGGCGACTCCAGGTACTCCTGGCGGGCCTTGCGGATCTGTTCCAGAAGGAATTCTTCGTCCTTGACCAGGGAGTCCTGCTGCATGAGCTCCTTCTGCTTTTCCATGTCCGCGACGCGTTCCGTGAACTCTCCCGGCTCCTTCTCCTCGTACCGCCCCCGGCTGATGGTGAACCTCGCAGAGAGGTTCCGCATCAGGTTTCGCAGTTCCCCGTCGTCGGGGTCGCCCTTGATGGCCATGTCGCAGGCCCGGACGGCCAGGGCGAAGTCCTCCACCGACTCGAACGCCTTCGTGACCTCCAGGAGGATTCGCTTGCTGGGCTTGTTGGCCTGCTGCTGGGACTGGAGAAGGATCTTGGCGATCCACGAGACCACGTCGGTCAGTTCGAGCTTCCTGGCCGCCTTCAGTGTCTGGAGCATGCACTGCACCGACCCGGGGTCCTTCGCCAGGAGGTGCTCGGCATTGACGAGGTTGATCACGGGGTCCTTGCCCGGGCGGCGTTTCAACTGCTCCATCATGCCCGGTCCCTTGCCGCCCTGGGCCTTTCGCTTGAGGGCCACCTCGCGCAGCGGCTGATGGCCGTGCTCGACGTTTCCCGGCTCGCGCTGGATCCCTTCCAGGTACATCTCGATCGCGAAGTCCCAGTTGCCGGTCGCCGCCACTTGCCCGGCCCGGTCGAAGAACGCCTTGCCCGTGCCCGTCGTCGGAGTCGTCGATGGTTGTTCCTGAGCCATACTCATGCCTCTGTCTGCTGCCCTTCCACCTCCAATGTACCTTCTTGCGGCTCTCGTGACAAGGCTACTTGTCGGCGTCTTTCCGCGCCGGATTCCGCGCATCGGGGCCCATGGCTCATTCCGCGGGACCCAGCGCATTGGCCAGCGCGAGGTACTGCTCGGGCGACACCTGCTCGGCGCGGCGGGAGGGCTCGACTCCCGCCGCGGCCAGCGCCGCCTCCACTGCCCGGGGCGAGAACGGCGAGCGCCTCCGGCGGCCCGTCGAGCCGATCTGTTTCCTGCGCTGCCCGAAGGCCAGACCCAGCGCCGCCGTCAGCGTGCCGGCGTCGCTGAGACGCCCGGCGAGATCGCGGTCGAAGTCGATCCGGACGATCCGGCCGGCGACGTTCGGGCGGGGCCAGAACGCACTGGCCGGCACGGTCTGACCCAGTCGGATACGACCCAGCAAGGCGATCACGACACTGACGGGGCCGTATGCCCTGCCGCCCGGCGAGGCGGACAGGCGGGCGGCCACCTCCTTCTGAACGGTGAACGTCAGCCGCTCGAAGCCGCATTCGGCCCGGCCCCCGCCACGGGCCGCCCGCCACGACTGCACGAGGCACTCGGCCACAAGCGGCGTGGCTATCTGATAGGGCAGGTTGCTCACGAGGTGCGTGCCCGCCGGCAGCGCGTCCAACACGGCCGGCGACAGCGCGTGCTTGCCCGCCAGGACGTCACCGCAAATCAGCGTGAAGTTCTCTCGCTCGCCCAGCCGCCGCCGGAGCAGGTCGCACAGGCCGCGATCGATCTCCACCGCCACCACCCTCGCCGCGCGATCGAGCAGCTCCTCGGTCAGCGCGCCCGTGCCCGCGCCCACCTCCAGAACGGTTTCGCGCCCGGTCAGCTCCGCCAACTCCACCACCTTGCCGAGCAGATTGCCGTCGACCAGGAACGACTGGCCGAGCTGCTTCTTCAACCTCAGCCCGGCCTCGTCGAGCAGTCGGCGGATCTGGCGGAGCGTCTGCATGGCGGCCTCAAGGCTGGAACGAGACTTTCACGCTGGCGATGCCGCGGGCCGGGACCTTCACGCTGAAACGATCTTCCCGGCGGGTGACGGTGGAATCGCCGAGCGGGCGCTCGAGCAGGTCCACCTCGACGGCGTCGGTGATGCGCCCGAACAGGTTCGCGTTCAGGGCGACGCTTGCGTTGGCGTCCCGGCCGGCCGTCTCGAGCAGGCGGAAGATCACCGCATCGTCGTCCTCGGCCTTCTTGATGGCGGTGAGGATCACGCCGGCCGGTCGGACCTCCCGCACGCCCGCGGCGGCGGGCGGCAGCGGGCCGGCGTGTTCGTCCGTCGCCAGCACGCGGATCGGCTGGTTGAAGCCCGCCCCGGCTCGCATCAGCTCGGCGGCTCGCAGCATCCCGGCGTGCGGCATCAGCGCAGCGCGGACCTCGTGCCTGCCCATCTCCGGCAGGGGATCGGGTTCGTAACTCGACCGGATCAGCGTCAGTGCCAGCGTGGCTCGGTCGAGCGAGTGACCGTACTTCGAGTCGTTCAGCAGCGCACAGCCGGCGCGTTTCCCGTCGGGCGTCTTGCCGGTCACGTCGGCCCAGCGAAGCGCCGGGACCTCCTGCCCGCCGTGGAGCGAGCGCTCGATGGAGCCGAAGGGAATCTCGTACCGCCCCGCCGCCGCCGTCAGCGCCAGCGGCACGCGCAGGCGAAGCGAAGGCGTGCCGATCTCCGGCGAGCCGCGCTCGAGCCAGTCGGCCTCGATGTCGATCGCGAGGTATCGCCGGGCGGCCCCCAGCGAGTAGGTGACCGTGACGGCCGAATCGGCGACGTTCATCTTCGCAACAACGGACGCCAGGTGCGGCCCGGCCGCGACCTGCTCGATCGAGTGCACCTCCAGCGGGCAGATTCGCTTCCGCGTCTCGTGGATTATCCACGCGCTCATCGGGCCCGGGCGTTCCATGACGTACTCGAGCAGCCCGGCCGGGTCCGACGGGTCCACCAGGTTCACGCCGGCGGCCTTGTCCGTAAGCTCGACGATCCCGCCCGTCAGTGAGTCCAGGCGAACGGAGAGAAACTCGTTCTCCATCGACAGCTTCTCAGGCGCCCGAACGGCGGGCTCGAAGTCAAGCTGCGCCACCTTGCCGACCACCGTGGCCGGATACTCCCACGCGGGAGGCGGCACGTGCCGGCCGGCGGGCTCGACCACGAAGGCCGAGTAGCCCATCGCCTCCACCGAGACGGGGAAGACCAGGTCGACGTAGCGGTGCCCCCAGTAGTCCCTGGCGGCCCGGCCCAGCCGCTGGGCGGCCGCGACGCTGCCGTCGGCGAACCGGGCGATGAATGCCCCGTCGTCCACAAAACCGTCCCCGTGGTCCCACACGGTCACCTTGACCGTCTCGCGCCGCGGCCAGGCCGTGGGGTTGAAGGCAAGGTGCGTTCCCGGGCCGCCGGCTGCATGGACGGCGGTGGAGATCCCTCCCCAGTGGGTGCCCTGCCCCGCGCCCGCCCCCATGGCCTGCCCGGCGTCGGCGCAGAGAGCATCCTTCTCGCCCGCCAGCGAGGACGTGTCAATCGCCGCCGCCAGCGACCGCAGCGAGCCCGTGCCGATCGCCGTCGCCGCGGCGGCGAGGCCCTGGAACCGCCCCATGTGATACTCGCGCGTCTCCCGGACGCCCGAGCCCGGGAGGATGTCGTGGAAGTGCGCGAAGATCGTATCGATCCAGCCGGCCCGAAGCCGGTCGGCGGGGTAGTGCCGCCCGGCCGCCCGCCAGGCCAGCACCGCGGCCGCTTCGGCGAACTCCATCAGGTGTTCCGCCAGCCGATTCGACCGCTTGATGCGGCTTTGAGACGTATAGCATCCGGTGAACTCGAAGTTCAGCTCGCCTTCCAGCTCCGGCAGCTCGGCGGCGTGCTTCTCGACGACGCCGTAATACTCCCGCGTGGTGGCCAGCCGGAATCTCGGGTAGATCGGCCAGGAGTCCATCTCGTGGGCCCGGTGGATGTCTCGCCGCGTGGGCCCGCCGCCGTGGTCGCCGACCCCATAGACGCACATCCAGTCCCTCAGGCCCGTCTTCCGACAGAAGGCCAGCATCGCCGGCGCGTTGTGCGGGCCGAGGTGGTCGTTGTACCACGTCGTCTCGAGATTGACGAGGATCTCCGATCCGTCCGGGCCCTTCCACCGGAACACGGGGGGCTTGGGGAACGTCCCGCCGCGACAGAGGTAATACTGCCGCACGCCGCCGCGGGAAACGATGGTGGGAATAGTCGCGGCGTGTCCGAACGTGTCCGGCTCCCAGTCCAGCGGCAGGTCCTCCGGCGCCAGGCCGAAGCTCTCCGCCATGAAGCGGCGCGTGTAGAGCATGTGGCGGGCGAGGGACTCGCCGGATGCGAGGTTCTTGTCGCCCTCGACCCAGTGGACGGCCGCGATCTCCCAGCGCCCCTGCGAGACGCGCCGGCGGATCTGGTCGAACACCTCCGGCAGGTAGTCCTTCGCGATGGCGTAGACCGAGGCCTGGCTTTGCGTGAAGCAGAAGTCCGGAAACTCCTCCATCAGTTTCAGGACCGTCAGGAAGGTGTCGTTGGTGACCGCGACGGTTTCCGGCCAGGACCAC
The DNA here is from genome assembly GCA_964427875.1 of uncultured Planctomycetaceae bacterium. Taxonomy (GTDB): domain Bacteria; phylum Planctomycetota; class Phycisphaerae; order SM23-33; family SM23-33; genus CAYRVX01. Next base: position 79,126 of record CAYRVX010000007.1, on the reverse strand, counting down.
ATCCAGTTCATGTCGATGTGCGCGTGGCCGACACAATGGACGGTGTAGGTCTTGGCGAGCTTGCCGACCGATGCGAGGGTCTTCTCGGCGTCGGAGACGGCCTTGGCGAGCCAGTCGAGCCGCCCGGCGGCGATCACGTCGGCGACGCGCCGCCAGGCGTCGGCGATGGGCTTCTGCCATCGGTTCCGGCGGCCGGGGTGCAGGCCGAGCAGACCTTCGGCGAATTCCATCTCCGCAAGGAATCGCTCGGCCAGTTTGTTCCGTTCGGCCACCAGGCGCAAAAGGGCGCTTCGAAGCCGTTCGCGTTCGATCTGGTCCATGCACGGGCTCCTTGGATGGCGGTTCCGCAACAGCCTACCAAGCGGCCTGGAGCGTGCAAGGGGAAGTTGCAGGGCGGGCGTTCCTGCTGGAAGAAGCGAGGGGACGCGGGTATATTCTCCGATCATGAGCGGCGAGCAGGCGAGTCCGGAATGGAAGGCCAACATCTGGGCCCCGTGGCGGATGGAGTACATCGAATCCCTCGGCGGCCAGGAGGGGGAGTGCTTCTTGTGCGGCATTCGTGACAACCCGGGCGACGACGAGAAGAACCTGCTCATCTGGCGCGGGCGGCGGAGCTTTACGGTCCTGAATCGCTTTCCCTACACCGGCGGGCACAGCCTCATCGCGCCGCTGGACCACGTGGGCGGCCTCGGCGACATCGACGAGCGGACCCTGCTGGAGATGATGGCGGCGGTTCGAGACATTCAGCAGGCGTTGTCGCATGCAATTCGGGCCCAGGGGTTCAACATCGGGATCAACATCGGCCGATGCGCCGGGGCGGGACTGCCGGGCCACCTTCACATCCACGTCGTGCCGCGCTGGAGCGGCGACACGAACTTCATGCCCGTCTTCGGCGACGTGCGGGTCATCCCGGACTCGCTACAGAAACTTCGCGACCGCATCCGCCGGGCGAGCGAGGAGCTCGGCCTGCCGAAGCCGCCCGACGGCCAGACAGGGCCAGACCCGCCGCGCTGAGGGCAGCGACCATGGCGAAACGGGCAACCTCCGCTCGTGAGTGGCTCGCCCAAAGGCCCCTCCCGGGCGATCTGGCGCCGTGGGCCGTCGGCGAGGCCGACAGCGGCGGCCGGAGAATCCCCGAGCCCGAACACCCCTACCGCTCCTGCTTCCAGCGCGACCGGGACCGGATCGTCCACTGCTCCGCCTTTCGCCGGCTGGACTTCAAGACCCAGGTCTTCGTGCCCCACGAGCACGACCACTTCCGCACGCGGCTGACACACACGCTGGAGGTCGCCCAGATCGGCCGGACGCTCGGCCGGGCCCTGGGGCTCAACGAGGATCTCGTCGAGGCGGTCGCCCTGGCGCACGATCTGGGCCACCCGCCGTTCGGGCACGGCGGCGAAGCGGTGCTGGACGAGCTGATGGCCGACCACGGCGGGTTCGAGCACAACCGCCAGTCGCTGCGGATCGTGGACTACCTGGAACACCCGTATCCGCGCTTTCGCGGGCTGAACCTCACGCGGGTGGTCCGGGAATGCCTCGCCAGGCACGAGACGCGGTACGATACGCCGGTGTGCGAGGAGTTCGATACGTCGCTGCTTTCCCCGCCGGCGGGGCAGTTGGTGGACCGTGCCGACGAGATCGCCTACACCGCGGCCGACCTCGACGACGCCCTGGCGGCTGAGAACCTTGCCGCGGATCAGCTCGCCGACCTGAGGCTCTGGTGCCGGGCGTGGCGGACCGCCGAGGACGACGCCCCCGGCGCCCGGCCAATCCACAAGCGGATTCGCGCCTGCAAGGCCGTCCTGTCCGCCATGGCGGACGACCTGCTGGAGACCACGGGGGAGAACATCGACACGATGGGCATCGGCTCGCCGGACGACGCCCGGCACGCGGCCGGGCGCTGCGTGGCGTTCTCTCCGGAGATGGCCGCCGCCGTGGAAGAGATGCAGGACTTCCTCCTCCACAACGTATACCTGTGCGGAGAGAATGTCCGGCGGGACGACGAGGGGCGGCGGATCATCCGCGAGCTGTTCGGGGCCCTGGTGGCCGACGAGTCGCTGCTGCCGCCGCGCTATCGGAAGCGCATCGCAGCCGGCGGCGATTCGTCGAAGCACCGGGTGGTGTGCGACTACATCGCGGGCATGACCGACCGGTACTGCAAGCAGCAGCACGCGGGGACCTGCGGGCCGGACGGCCCCGCCCAGCCGGGCGCTCGACCGGCGCCCGAGTGACGACAAACGGTGTCGCGAACGGCCGGGCGATGACTCCTCCGCGGCCCTTGATCACTCAGAAGGTCACTTCCGGTCGCCTTCCGACTCGCTCTTCTTGGCCTTCTTGGCCTTCTTGGCGGCCTTCTTGCGGGTCCGCTTGGGCTTGGCGGAAGTCTCCTCTTCAGCAGGTTCCTCGGTCGACTCGCCCGCCGGCTCAGCCGGTGTCTCGCCGGGCAGCGGCTCCTCCTCGGGCTCCTCGACGTAGACGTCGTCGAGGTCGGTCGCGTCGACCTTCTGCCGCAGAAGGAAGTAGATCGCCGTCGAGGCGCTCGAGGCGTACGACAGGAGGAACGCCAGCACGAGGGCGGCGATGGGCATGACCATGATCCAGAGGATGCCCGAGCAGAACGCCTCCCACCCGCTCAACGCCTCCCACTGCCACTGGGGAAGCAGGTTGTCGAACGTGGGCGCCGGCCACATGGCGTCCAGCTTGTCGGCGGCCGGAGAGATCGTCTCGCCGCCCCCCCAGACGCCGGCGCCGACGAAGGCGTGCGCCGCCGCGAGGAGAAGGAACGCGAACAGGCGGACGAACAGATAGCAGATCACGCCGTACACCAGAGCGACCAGGCCGTAGAAGGCGGCCCGCCAAGGCCTGCCGAAGACGTAGGAGTAGCTCCGGCTGATGGCGTCGAAGCTGTCGGAGCTCTCCACGGCGATCGTGGGGTACATCAGGCCCCCGCCGGCAACGAGCCCGATGAGCAGGAAGGCGATCAGCAGCCCGCCGAGGACGGCGAGCGGGAAGAGGATGCTCATGATGAGGTCCAGCACCCACACGCTCATCAGCAGCCCGCCGAGCATCATGAACAGCCCGATGACCACGATGATCGCCAGCGGGATCAGCGGGGCCGTGTAGAAGCTGAGGAACTTGCCGGCCGAGAACTTCAACGCCTGGGTCACGGAGATCTTCTCGTCGCGGGCGAAGTGCAGGGCCGACATGCGATGCATCGCCCCGCCGAACAGCGCCCAGATGGCCAGGGCCGCCGCCAGGAAGATAGGCGCGTACACCCAGTGCTGGCAGCCCAGCCACCCAAGGCCGTGCAGGCCTATCAGGCACCAGTACAGGAAGCCCGGCGGGCCGTCGGCCGGCGCAGGAGACAGCCCGGCCGCGGGCGCTGCGGATCCGGCGCCCGGGAACGGGGCGGGCACCGGGCGCTCCAGCACGGCCGAGCGATCGTCGAGCATTTTCCGGTAGGCGGCCAGTCCGCCGCTGATATTGCCCCGGCGCACGGCCGACAGGGCGTTCTTGAGGCAATGCCTTTCGTAATCGGCGAGAGAGGCGAAGACCAGCCTCCCGCGGATGTCGACGACCCGCTGGGCGAGGCCGATCTTCATGCGGGTCAGGGCCCTTCGGGCGGCTGCGCAGTCGCTTTCGAGCTTCGACTCGGCCTCTTTCCTCTTGTCGGCGTCGAGCTGTGCGCCTTCGCCTTTCGCATCGTCTTCGATGCTCCCGGCGGCGGCGTCCCCGGCCTCTTCGATCAGTTCGTCGAGCTTCGTCTCCTCCTCTTCGATGAGGTCCTCGACCTTTGCCAGCGCGGCGCGCCAGTCCTTGGCGGCCTCTATGTCCTTCGACTCCGGCTCATTGCTGTCCAGCTTGCCGAAGAAGGAAGTCTCGAAGTACCCCCCCAGCCCGTCCTGCTTCTGGAGATAGAGCCGGAAGGGATTGTCGAGCTTTCTTGCGCCTCCCTTGCGGAGGTTGAGCGCCGCCCGATGGAGCTCGTCGACCTTGCCGGGGCGTTCGCGCTCCATCTGTTCCTGCCAATCGGCGAAGGCCTTCTGGGACATGGATGCGTGAGCGAAGATCTCTCCGTCGGCCACATACGCATACGCGCTTGGCCACATCAGGTCTTGGCCCCAGCCCCACAGCCAGATCAACAGCACGGCCGCCAGGGCCAGCGCGAGCTTGCCGAGCTGCCTGGCCATCTGGAAGGACTTGAAGACGTGCGTGACGGCAAAGACCTCGTTCCAATTAACGCGCCGTAGCTCTTGCTGATCGTCCGCCATGTGTGTCGTCCTTTCTGATCGGAAACAGACTAGGATTATATACTCGATCGGCAGGCGGCCGCAAATCTCTTCAGCGGTTAAAGGGGAAGGATTTCGGGACCGGCAGGGCCCGCCGGACGAGCTCGAGGCCGCGGCTCAGCCGTCTTTCTTCGATTCGCCCTTCGAGGCGGCGGCCTCCTTTCGGGCGCCGTCGCCGGAGGTCTTCTTTTCGGAGTCGCCGCCGGAGGTCTTTTCCTTTTCGGCCGCCTTCTTGTAGGCCTCGCTGCGGTAATCCGTCTCGTAGAAGCCGCCGCCCTTGAAGATGACGCCGCCCCCGCCGCCGATCAGCCGGCGGACCGTGCGCTTTCCGCACTTGGGGCACTTGCGGGTTGCCGGGGCGGTGATCGACTGAAACCGCTCGAACGTGTGGCCACAGGCGCTGCATTCGTAGTCGTATGTCGGCATCGAACCACTCCAATCGGGCCGGGGCCGGGCGGCCTTGCCCTCGGTTACGCCGGTTCGCTGTCCTCGGGCTGGGAGCCCTCGTCGCTCTCGGGCGCCACTGCTACGATCACGCCGCTGGGTCGGACGGTCCGACCCTTGAGCTGATAGCCCCTGACGAGCTCGGCCAGCACCGTCTGAGGAGGGTGATCGTCGCTGGGCTGCTGCATCATCGCCGAGTGAAGGGCCGGATCGAACGGCTTGCCCTCCGCCTCGATGACCACCAGGCCGAACCGGCCCAGCGTCTCGATGGCCTTGTCGTGCACGAGTTGCATGCCCGTCAGCAGGGGGCCATCCTCATCGTGGCCGTCGCGGGCGGCCGCCAGGGCACGCTCCATGTCGTCCAGCACGCTCAGCAGGGCCTTGATCAGCTCCTCGTTGGCGAACTCCCGGGCCGCCTCCAGGTCGCGCCGGGCACGCTTCTGGTAATTCAGGTAGTCCGCCGAGACCCGCTGCAAGCGGGCGAGAAGATCATCTCTCTCCCGCCTGAGCGCCGCGATCGGGTCCTCCGCAGCCTCTTCCTCGGCGGCCGTCTCATCCTCGACGGCCGGCTTGGTTGCGGCGTCCGGTTCGGTCTCGACGGCGGGCTGGGCCTTTACGTCTTCGGCGATCGGGGCGTCGGTTCCGGCCTCCTGTCGCCGGTGCTTTTTCTTCTTCCTACTCATGAGAAGCAGTCTTTCAGTTTTTCGAAGAAGGTCTTTCTGCGTTCGGAGACATTCGCTTCCTCCGTCTTGGCGTACTCCTTGAGCAGTTCGCGTTGCTTCCCGGTCAGCCGTCGGGGCACCTCGACGAAGACCTGGACGTACTCATTTCCCCGGCGATTGTTCCGCGGGCCGGGCAGCCCCTGTCGCTTGAGCGTGATGATGTCGCCGGTCTGGATGCCGGCGGGGATGTCGATCTCTTCGGGCCCGGCCAGCGTGGGGACCCCGACGCGCCCGCCCAGCGCCGCCTGAGTGAAGGCGACGGGCACTTCGCAGTAGAGGTCGTCGCCGCGGCGGACCAGCAGCGGGTGCGGCTGGATGCGGACGTAACAGTGCAGGTCGCCCCGACTGGCCGCCCCGTGACCCGGCTCGCCCTCGCCGCGGATGCGGACCACCTGCCCGTCGCGGATTCCCGGCGGGACGTGGACGGTCAGCACGCGCTTCTTCCGCCGCCGCCCGGAGCCGCCGCAGTCCGGACACGGGTCGGTGACGATCGTTCCCTTGCCCCTGCAGCGGGGACAGGCGGTGACGCGAATGCTGACGCCGAAGAACCCCGGCACCTGCTGCTGGACCTTCCCGTAGCCGCCGCACGTCTCGCAGCGGACCGGCGACGTGCCCGCCCGCGCGCCCGTGCCGCTGCACGTGTCGCAGTAGTCCATCCGCTCGAACTCGAGGGTTTCATCCACCCCCGTGGCGACCTGTTCGAGAGTCAGCTCGACCTGCGTCTCGAGGTCGTACCCCCGGTCCCGGCGGGGGCGCGCGGCGCCGCCGAAACCCATGCCGGAGAAGATGTCCTCGAACATGGAGAAAATGTCCCCGAAACCCATGCTCGAGAAGTCGTGGACCCCCCTGCCGCGCAGGCCCGTGTGACCGTGTCGATCGTAGATCTGGCGCTTCTCGGGATCGGAAAGCACCTCGTAGGCCTCGGCAAGCTCCTTGAACTTCGTCTCCGCCTCGGCCTTGTCGCCCTTGAAGTTGTCGGGATGATACTTCAGCGCGCCTTTCCGATATGCGCGCTTGATGTCCTCGGCGCCGACGCTGCGCTGCACGCCCAACACTTCGTAATAGTCACGCTTCTGAGGCATCTTCAATTGCGGATCGCGGATTGCTCGTCCTGAGCTCGCCGAAGTCAATCCGCAATCTGCGGTGGGATCACGTGACTGCGCCGGCCACCGGCTCTTCTTCCTCGTCTTCCTTGTATTCCGTCACCATCAGCTCGGTCGTCAGCATGAGACCGGCCACGGAGGCCGCGTTCTGCAACGCCGTTCGGGAGACCTTCGCAGGGTCGATGATGCCGGCCTTGATCATGTTCACGTATTTGCCCGTGGCCGCGTCGTACCCGATGCCGGCGCCGCGCTCGAGGATTTCCGCCACGACGACGTCCCCGTCCTCGCCGGTGTTGTCCACGATCTGCCGTGTCGGCGCCCGCAGGGCCTTGGCGACGATCCCCACGCCGATCTTCTCGTCGCCGCGTGCTCTGGACCGCACGGCCTCAACGGCCTGGATGGCCTTGAGGAACACGAGCCCGCCGCCGGGCACGATGCCCTCTTCGGCCGCCGCGCGTGTGGCGTGCACCGCGTCGTCGATCAGGTCCTTGCGCTCCTTCATCTCGGTCTCGGTGGCCGCCCCGGCGTTGATGACGGCCACCCCGCCGGAGAGCTTCGCCAGCCGCTCCGAGAGCTTCTCACGGTCGTAATCGCTCGTGGTCTTGACGATCTGGCTGCGGAGGGTCTCGGCCCGGGCGGCGATCTCCTTCTTCTTTCCGCCCCCCTCGATGATCGTGGTGTCGTCCTTGGTGACGGTGATTCGCTTGGCCGTCCCGAGCATGTCCGCTTCCAGGTTCTCCAGCTTGATGCCCAGGTCCTCGCTGACCACCTGCCCGCCGGTCAGAACGGCGATGTCCTGCAGGATGGCCTTGCGCCGATCGCCGAAGGCGGGGGCCTTGACGGCACAGACCTTCAGCACGCCGCGAAGCCGGTTGACCACCAGCGCCGCCAGCGCCTCGCCCTCGACGTCCTCGGCAATGACCATCAACGCCTTGCCCGTCGACGCCGTCTTCTCCAGGACCGGCACCAGGTCGCGCAGGCTGGACAGCTTCTTCTCGTGCAGGAGGATGCACGGGTCCTCCAGCTCGCACTCCATCGTGTTCGGGTTCGTGATGAAGTACGCCGAGATGAATCCCTTGTCGAACTGCATGCCCTCGACGATCTCCAGCTCGTTGGCGATGCTCTTGCCCTCCTCGACGGTGATCACGCCGTCGGTGCCCACCTCGTCGAAGGCCTGGGCGATGAGCTCGCCGATGTCGCTGTTCCAGTTGGACGAGACGGTCGCCACGTTCCTGAGGTCGTCGTTGCTTCTGACCTTCCTGGCCTGTTGGGCGATGGACTCGACGGCCGCGGCGACGGCCATGTCCACGCCGCGCTTCAAGGCCATGGGATTCGCCCCGGCGGTGACGTTCTTGAGCCCTTCGGCCATGATGACCTCGGCCAGGACGACCGCGGTCGTCGTGCCGTCGCCGGCGACGTCGGAAGTCTTGCTGGCGACCTGGTTGGCCATCTTGGCGCCCATGTTCTCGAAGGGGCCGGGCAACTCGACCTCCTTGGAGACCGACACGCCGTCCTTGGTGACCTTCGGCCCGCCGAAGGACTTTTGCAGCAGGACGTTCCTGCCGGTCGGCCCGAGGGTGACCCTGACGGCCGCCGCCAGCTTCGAGACGCCGGTCAGCATCGCCGTCCGCGCGTCGGAGTCGTACAACATCTGCTTCGCAGCCATGGTCTGCTCCTTGCTTTCCTTGCCAGAGCGATCACGAAGGTCGCGAGGGAAACGGCGGCATCAGTGCCCGTGCCTCCGGAAGCGTGCCCTTCGCGTGCTTCGTGGCCTTGCTCTCCTCTTACTTCTCAACGATCGCCAGAACGTCGGATTCCTTGAGGATGACGTACTCCTCGTCGTCGATCCTGATCTCCGTGCCGGCGTACTTGCCGTAGAAGACGACGTCATTTTTCTTCAGGCCCATCTTCCCTCGCTTGCCGCTGTCGAGCAGCCTGCCCGGGCCGACGGCGATCACCTTCCCCTGCTGGGGCTTCTCCTTGGCGGTGTCCGGGAGGACGATCCCGCCGGCGGTCGTCTCCTCCGCCTCCGACTGCTTGACGAGTACCCTGTCATCGAGAGGTTTCACTGCCATCGCTATCTGCTCCTTATCTGTTTCACCATGCATTAATGGTCGTTGGCTCTTAGGCGGAACTGCTTCACACAAGCGGGCTCAGATCACACGCTCTCACCTGTTCCCTCTTCCCCGTCGACAAAACCTTGACCAGGACCAACTCAGGATCTGTGCTGCCACCAGCCAATGGCTCTCCCGGGTGGTACGACTGCCCTTCAACAACCGAGCCCCCGTCGAAACTGATCAACTCGCCTTCTTCTTCGACAACTTCGAAGCTGTCGTTCTCATGCCGGCAGATGTACTTCTCCGCCAGCTTCAGATCGTTCTTGTCCATGTCGGTCAGCTCCAAACAGATCCCTGCTACTGCGCGAGACCAATTCGCAATCCGCAATTCGCAATCCGCAATTCACAATCCGCCCTTCGACAGGGCGGGGCAGGAGATTACATTCCCATGCCGCCCATGCCACCCATGCCGCCCATGCCGCCGCCCATGCCGCCGCCGGGAGGCATGCCGCCGGGCGGGCCTTCGTCCTTCCTCGGGATCTCCGAGACCGTCGCGTCGCACGTCAGCAGCAGCGTCGCCACGCTGGCGGCGTTCTCCAGTGCGATACGCGTGACCTTGGCCGGGTCGATCACGCCCGCGGCCACCAGGTCCTCGTAGACCATCGTGTCGGCGTTGAAGCCGAAACCGACGACCTTCGGGTCGCCCCGCTCGATCGTGCGGAGCACGACGGCCGCAATCTCACCCGCATTGGCGACGATCTGCTTCAGCGGCTCGACGAGGGCCTTGCGGACGATGGCCACCCCGGTGGCCTCGTCGCCCTTGGCCTTGACGTTGTCCAGCGCCTTGCGGGCGCGAATCAGCGCCACGCCGCCGCCGGGCAGGATGCCCTCCTCGATGGCCGCCCGCGTCGCGTGCAGGGCGTCCTCGATGCGGGCCTTCTTCTCCTTCATCTCGCTCTCGGTGGCCGCACCGACGTTGATCTGGGCGACCCCGCCCGTGAGCTTAGCCAGCCGCTCCTGGAGCTTCTCGCGATCGTAGTCGCTCGTGGTGATCTCGATCTCCTTGCGGATCTGCTCGATGCGGGCCTGGATCGCGCTGGTGGCGCCCGCGCCCTCGATGATCGTCGTGTTGTCGTTGTCCACCGTGATCGTCTTGGCCGTGCCGAGATCGGCGATGCCGACGCTCTCGAGGTCGATCCCGAGGTCCTTCGTGATGACCTTCGCGCCGGTGAGGATGCCGATGTCCTGGAGCATGGCCTTGCGGCGGTCGCCGTAGCCGGGGGCCTTGACCGCGCAGACGCTCAGGATCCCGCGAAGCTTGTTGACCACCAGCGTCGCCAGCGCCTCGCCCTCGACGTCCTCGGCAACGATCAGCACGGGGCGCTTGGCCTTGGAGACCTTCTCCAGCAGAGGCACGAGCTTGCCGACGTTCGAGATCTTGTCCTCATGGATCAGGACCAGGGCCTTTTGCAGCTTCGCCTCCATCGCCTCCGGATCGGTCACGAAGTGCGGTGAAAGGTACCCGCGATCGAACTGCATGCCCTCCACGACGTCCACCGTCGTCTCGATGCCCTTGCCCTCCTCGACGGTGATCACGCCGTCCCGCCCGACCTTGCTCATCGCCTCGGCGAGCATCTTGCCGACGGCTGGGTCGTTGTTGGCGCTGATGGCCGCAACGTTGCGGATCTCCGCGTCGTCCTTGACCGGCGTGGACGCCTTGGCCAGCTCCGCGGTGACGGCCGAGACCGCCTTGCGAACGCCCCGGGCCAGCGCCATCGCGTCGGCACCGGCGGCGAGGTTGCGGTAGCCCTCCTTGAAGATAGCCTCGGCCAGGACGGTGGCCGTCGTGGTGCCGTCGCCGGCCGCGTCGGAAGTCTTGCTGGCCGCCTCCTTGACCAACTGGGCGCCCATGTTCTCGTCCCTGTCCACCAGCTCGATCTCTTCCGCGACCGTCACGCCGTCCTTCGTGACCGTAGGGGCGCCCCAGCCCTTGTCCAGGATGGCATTGCGCCCGCGCGGGCCGAGCGTGCTCTTCACCGCCCGGGCCAGCTTCTCCATGCCCTTCAAGAGTGCCTCCCGGGCATCACTTTCAAACGTCAACTGCTTGGCCGCCATTTGGAGCTTCTCCTTTCGCTGGTTCCTGGAAAGCCTGCCTCCCGCGACAGATGCGCCTCGGAGGGCCGCGACGCCCGCCGCCGGGCCGGCTTGGCCTGTAAGATATTGTCCTGAAAAGAGTTCCGAAGGCCTCTGGCCTGCGCCCCGACCAGAAACGCCCCGATCTGTGCCAACGCACGGCGCAGCAGAAGCCCTTGACAAGACAGCAACCGCTGTGCCGATACCCCTAAGACTCTCAAATGAAGTATCTTACGAATCTCCCCGCGATGCGGACGGCCCTGCGAAAACTGCCAACTCTGCGCGTTGGCGGCTTGGCGAGACACGTTTTGACAGCGCCCGACCGGTTCACTTCTGCTCGGCCGCGATCTTCGACAAAAGCTCCCGCCAGGCGGCCATCGATCTGGCCAGGTGCTCTCGCGCATCCCCCCGGATGCCGTAGCACTGAAGCCCGATCGGGCCGGTATACCCCAGCCGCTTGAGCGTTTTCAGAAAGCCGTGGATATCGAACGAGCCGCGATCCAACGACTGGATCAGCCGATCCCATCCCGCCCGGCGGGCGGCCACGCTGTCGGCGCCGTTGATCGTCACTGCAAACAGGCGGGGCATCGCCAGCTTCAGCAGGGGCTCCAGGTTCTTCTCGTCATCGACCTTCAGCCAGTGGCACAGGTTGAACATGACCCCGACGTTTTTCCGGTCGACCTTCCTCGCCACCCGGACGGCGTCCTCAACGCGTTCCAGCCAGTCCCCCGTATGAGGGTAGAGCGCCACGCGGAGACCCGACTGCTGAGCCATCCCGGCGATCTCGCGGATGATCCTGACGGCCCTCGGATCCCCTTCCGGCGTCGAGGGCTTGCCGCCGGATACGAGCAGGCCGATCACCGTGTCGCGCCCTTTGAGCAGCTTGATGACTTCTTTCAGGCCCGGGTCGTACGGGGGCTTCTTCGGATCGATGTTGGCCCTGACGTAGATCTGGAACAGCTTCAGGCCGTTGTCGTCCAGCGTCTTGAGCCTCTCGTCAACGCCCTTCAGCCACAGGTGCGCGACGCCCGCATAGCCCAGCTCCCTGAGCATCTCGGCCTGCTCCCTGGGCGTGCGGCGCTTCGCGTCGTGCGCGCCGATGCACAACGCGAAGAACGGGTTCGTCAGCCCTTTCCGCTTCGCGGCCGCCGCCTGCGCCGCATCAGCGGCCGGGCGCAGAAACAGCAGACCGACCAGAACCGCCAGGGGAAGCACGCCACGTTCGTGCATCTTCCTCTCCTCGCTGTTGAAGAAGCCGCTGTCCCTGCGGCCGGGAGATGCCCTATTATACGCCAAGTGTGTGTTGATCCGGGAAGTGTGAGATCATATGAAGGATACCATTCCCGCAGCGTCCGCACCCCTTATCCCTCGCGAGGTGCTGTTCGGCCACCCCAGGCGGTCGGGGCCGCAGCTCTCGCCGGATGGCAGGTACCTGGCGTATCTGGCACCGGATGAAAGGGATGTGCTTCAGGTCTGGCTGCGAACGTTCGGCACCGAGGACGACCGCGTTCTGACGGCCGACAGGAAACGAGGGATCCGCAGCTACCTCTGGACGTACGACGGCCGGCAGCTCCTGTACCTCCAGGACGCCGACGGGGACGAGAACTGGCACGTGTACGCCGCGAACGTCGAGACGAACGTCGTGCGCGACCTGACGCCGTTCCAGGGCGCCCAGGCACAGATCGTGTCGCTGGACCCGGACTTCCCCGACGAGATGCTCATCGGCCTGAACCTGCGCGACAGGCGCCTCCACGACGTCTACCGGGTCAACCTGCGGAACGGCGCCGTCGAGCCGGACACCGAAAACCCGGGCAGCGTGATCGGCTGGGAGGCGGACGCCGCCTTTCGCGTCCGCGCGGCGATGGCCGCCCGTCCCGACGGCGGGTTCGACGTGCTCGTTCGCGACGCAGCCGACCCGCCCGGGCCCTGGCGGAAGCTGCTGGAGTGGGCGCCCGACGACCAGGGAGACATCGTCACGTTCTCCAAGGACAACGCCACGCTCTACGTCCGCTCCAGCGCCGGCGCCAATGCCGTTCGCCTTCTGGCCGTCTCGCTCGACGACGGCGGCCGAACCGTCGTCGCCGAAGACCCGCACTACGATATGGGAGGCATGTTCATCCACCCCGTGACGCGGGAGATCCAGGCCGTGGCGTTCTACCGCCAGAGGCTCCAGTGGCAGGTGCTGGACGAGTCGGTGGCGGCGGACTTCGACGTGCTCGGCCGCCTGCGCCGCGGCGAGTTCAAGGTCACCGGCGGCGACCTGGCCGACCGGACGTGGATCGTGACGCACAACACGGACGACGGCCCAGTGCACTATTACGCCTACGATCGCGCGACGAGATCGGCAACGCTGCTGTTCGCCAACCAGCCGGCGCTGGAAGGCCTGCCGCTGGCGCGGATGGAGCCGGTCTCGTTCGCCGCGCGAGACGGGCTTGATCTCCACGGCTACCTGACGCCGCCGGCATACGCCGGCAAGACGGCCGAAAAGCCCCCGGCCGTGCTGCTCGTACACGGCGGGCCCTGGGGCCGCGATACGTGGGGATACAAGCCCATCGTCCAGTGGCTCGCCAACCGCGGCTACGCCGTGCTCCAGGTGAACTTCCGCGGCTCGGCCGGGTACGGCAAGGCCTTCCTGAAGGCCGGCAATCGCGAGTGGGCCGGGAAGATGCACGACGACCTGATCGACGGCGTGAACTGGCTGATCGACACCGCCCGCGCCGACCCCAAGCGGGTCGCCGTCATGGGCGGCTCCTACGGCGGATACGCGACACTGGTGGGCCTGACCTTCACGCCGGAGGTATTCGCCGCCGGGGTGGACCTCGTCGGGCCCAGCAACCTCGCGACGCTGATTCGCTCGGCCCCGCCGTACTGGCAGCCGCTGCTGGCCGTCTTCGCCCACCGCATGGGCGACCTGGACGCCGACGAGGAGTTCCTCAAGTCGCGGAGCCCGTTGTTCTTCGCCGATCGCATATGCCGGCCGCTGCTGATCGGCCAGGGCGCCAACGACCCCCGCGTCAAGCAGGCAGAAAGCGATCAGATCGTCGCCGCCATGCGAAAGGCGAACCTGCCCGTGGAGTACCTGGTCTACGCCGACGAGGGCCACGCCTTCGTCCGGCCGGAAAACCGCATTCACTTCTTCGCCCGGGCCGAGCAGTTCCTCGCCAGGCACATCGGCGGCCGCGCCGAACCGGTCGGCGAGGTCGAGGGGCACTCGGCGCAAGAGAGATAAGCCGCCCCGGGCCGATCCGACGGGCACGCGCCGCGAGGGCGACCATGCCGACGATCTGCGGCCGGTCCGCCTTTACAAATCCCCGCAGTGGGCATATATTGTCTGCCTTGCTCGCACGCGGCGGGCAGGCAGGGCCTTGAGGGGCACGGACAGATGCTGACCGACAACATACTGGACCTGATCGGAAACACGCCGCTGCTGCGGCTGAGGAACGAGAGCGTCTTCGTCAAGGCGGAGTTCCTCAGCCCCGGCGGGAGCATCAAGGACCGCGTTGCCCTGGCGATGCTCGAGGGGGCCGAGCGCGACGGCAAGCTCAAGCGGGATTCCGTCATCGTGGAGCCCACGTCCGGCAACACCGGCATCGGCGTGGCGCTGGTGGGGCGGCTCAAGGGCTACCAGGTCCGCATCGTCATGCCCGAGGGCATGAGCGAGGAGCGCAAGAAGCTCATCCGCGCCCTGGGGGCCGAGCTCGTCCTGACGCCGGATGAGGAGGGAATCGCCGGGGCCGTGAAACACGTCGAGGAGATGGCCGCCGCCGATCCGCGGATCTACGTCCCCCAGCAGTTCGAGAACCCGGACAACCCTCGCTGCCACTACGAGCAGACGGCCGTCGAGATCTGGCGGCAGATGAGCGGCGACATCGCCTGCTTCGTCGCCGGGGTCGGAAGCGGCGGCACGCTACAGGGCGTGGGCAAGTTCCTCAAGGAGCATCGCCCGGCAGCGAAGATCGTGGCCGTCGAGCCCAAGAACGTATCGGCCCTGCTCGGCCACGAGCCCGGGCTGCACCAGATCCAGGGCATCGGCGACGGCTTCATCCCGGCGATCCTCGACGTGTCCATGGTGGACGACGTGATCGAGGTCACGGACGACGACGCCATCGAGACGACGCGTGAGCTCGGGAGAGACTTCGGCCTGCTGGTGGGCATCAGCAGCGGCGCGAACGTGTGGGCCGCCCGGCAGCTCGCCATGAAGATCCCCGGCAACATCACCACCGTCCTGCCGGACCGCGCGGAGCGATACTTCTCGACGGCCCTGCTGTAACGGGAGAGCAAGCGTGCTGGAGGACAAGACCGTCGCGGTGGTGGTGCCGGCGTACAACGAAGAGACGCAGATCGCCGACGTGCTGGCGACCGTGCCGGGCTTCGTGGACTGCGCGATCGTGGTGGACGACGGCAGCAGCGACGCCACGGGCGAGATCGTCGGCGAGCACATCGCCGGCGAAGGCGACCCGCCCCGCACGGTCCTTCTGCGGCACGAGTCGAACGCCGGCGTCGGGGCGGCGATCGTCGCCGGTTACCTCGAGGCCGTCCGGCGGGAGATCGACGTGACCGCGGTCATGGCCGGCGACGGGCAGATGGACCCCGGCGAGCTGGAGCTGCTCGTCGGACCCGTCGCCCGCGGGCAGGTCGACTACGCCAAGGGGAATCGGCTGTTCTACCGCGGGGCGTGGGAGACGATCCCCCGCCACCGATTCCTCGGCAACGCGTTCCTGAGCATGCTCACCAAGATCGCCAGCGGCTACTGGCACGTGGCGGACTCGCAGGCCGGCTACACCGCCATCAGCCTGGAGGCGCTTCGGGCGATCGACCTCCGGAATGTCTACCGCGGCTACGGCTACCCGAACGACGTCCTGGTGCGGCTGAACGTCTACGACTTCCGCGTGGCGGACGTGCCGATCCGGCCGGTGTACCACGTGGGCGAGCAGTCGAAGATGAAGCTCTGGCGCGTGGTGCCCACGATGACCTGGCTGATCTTCAAGCGATTCTGCTGGCGGATGACGCGGAAGTACGTCATTCGCGACTTCCACCCGCTGGTGCTGTTCTACGCGTTCGGGTCGATCTCCTTCACGGCGGGCCTGCTGTTCGGGCTGTACCTGTTCTTCTACCGCTGTTTCGTCGGCCCGGTGGCGGGCACGAGCACGCTGTTCAGCGCGTTCCTGTTTCTCATGGGGCTCCAGTTGATGCTGTTCGCGATGTGGTGCGACATGGAGGTCAACCGCGACCTGAAGGTCCGGCTGACCGGGCGGGGGCGCGGATGACGGGCAGGCGCCGGTGGGGCTTGGGCGGCATGCGAGTTTGCATGGTGACATTGAGCTTCCCCCGCTTCGAGGGAGACTTCGCCGGGATCTTCGTCCAGGGCCTGGCGCGCGGGCTTGCGGGGCGCGGACTGGAGGTCGTCGTGGTCTGCCCGCATTCACCGGCATGCCCGACGCGGGAGATCGTCGACGGCGTCGAAGTCCGCCGGTTCCGATACTTCCTGCCGCCCGGCCGCCAGCGCCTGGCGTACGGGTCGGGGATAGCGGAAAACCTCCGCGGCAGCCGTCTTGCGATGCTCCAGGTGCCCCTGTTCTCAGCGGCCGGGTCGGCGGCGGTCCTGTCGGCCTCGGCCGGGGCCGACGTGATTCACTGCTTCTGGTCGCTCAGCGGCCTGCTGGCGGCGGCGGCGAGGAGGATCCGGCGAATCCCCGTGCAACTCAAGCTGCTGGGCAGCGGCATCCGAAGCGCCCCCCGCGCGGCGAACCGCGTCGCCCTGCGCTGCGCCGACGCGGTCGAGGTCGGGCGGGGCACGCTGGAGGCGTACCTGGCGACGTACGATTACCGCGGGCCGGTCTTGGACATCCACCACCTCCCCGATTACGATCGTGTGGACGCCGACGAGCCGTTGGAGCCGGAGCTGGCCGAGTGGTGCGCCGGCGGCGGCGAGGTGGTCACGTACGTCGCGCGTTTCGTGCCGTTCAAGGACCCGCTCGGCGTGGTGCGGGCGGTCCCGCACGTTCTGAAGTCCCGGCCGGACGCTCGTTTCCTGCTGGTCGGCGACGGCCCGCTTCGCGCGGAGATGGAGAGGCTGATCGACCGGCTCGCCGTCGGCGGGGCCGTCCGCCTGACCGGCGCGCGATCGGACGTCGGAGCGATCCTGCGCGCCTCGACGGTGTTCGTGGCCAACAGCCCGGTCACGAACTGTTACAGCTCGTGCATCCTGGAGGCGATGCACGCGGGCGTGCCCGCCGTCGTCACCGACGCGCTGGACCCGACCGGCTCGTTCAAGCAGAAGGACTATGTCGAACTGGCCCGGCCGGAGGACCCGCCCGACCTGGCCCGAGCCGTCGCGCATCTGCTGGAGCACCCGTCCCTGCGGAAGCGTCGGATCGAGATGGGACGGCAGTTCCTTACCGACTTCGGCTTCGATCGCGAGGTGATCCTGGACCGCACGATCGCGTCCTACGAGCGCTTGTGCGGTCGCAGCCGGCGGGTCGGCAAGAGAAGGTAAACGCCAATGATCAAGGACCGGAGCATCTTCATCACCGGCGGGGCGGGCTTCATCGGCTCGGCCGTCATCGGCCGGCTCATCGAGGACAATCGCATCACCGTGTACGACAGCCTGCGGCGCGACTCGATACACGACAAGCCATACGCTTCGCACCCGAACCTGCGGCTCGTCGAGGGCGACGTGCTGGACGCGGCCGGGCTCGCCAGTGCGATGGCCGGCGCCGACATCGTCCTGCACTGCGCGGCCATCGCGGGGATCGACACCGTCTGCCGCCAGCCGACGGCCACGATGCGCGTCAACATGCTGGGCACGGCGAACGCGTTGGAGGCCGCCCGCCAACTGCCCGAGCTGGAGCGGTTCGTGGGCTTCTCCACCAGCGAGGTGTTCGGGCAGTCGGCGTTTCGGTCGGAAGAGACCGACTCGACGAACATCGGCGCGGTCGGCGAGGCCCGATGGACCTACGCCGTCAGCAAGCTCGCGGGGGAATTCCTGACCAAGGCGTACCACCAGGAGTTCGGCATGCCGACGGTGACGGTTCGGCCCTTCAACGTGTACGGCCCGGGGCAGGTGGGCGAGGGCGCGATGAAGGTGTTCATCACCCGGGCATTGAAGAACGCCGACATCACAATCCACAACGAGGGCAACCAGATCAGGGCGTGGTGCTATATCGACGACTTCGTCGACGGGCTGCTTCTGACGATGTCGCACCCCAGCGCCATAGGCGAGTCGTTCAACATCGGCAACCCGCGGGCGGTCATCACGGTGTACGGGCTGGCCCAGGCGGTCGTTCGCGTGCTGGGGTCGGCCTCGAAGATCGTCTTCGCCGCCGGACACCATACCGACGTGGAGCTGCGAGTTCCCAGCGTGGGCAAGGCCGCCGAGCTCCTGGGCTTCCAGGCCAAGGTGGACCTGGAGGAGGGCATCCTCGCGACGGCGGAGTTCTTCAGGAAAACGATCCCATGAGCCCCAGGCGGATCCCACTGGCCAGGTGCGACTTCGACCACCGCGAGCTCGATGCGCTCCGAGAGGTGCTCGACAGCGGATGGGTCGTCCAGGGGCCGAGGGTCCAGGGATTCGAGCAGGCCCTCGCCGAGCTCCACGAGGCGCGGCACTGCATCGCGGTCAGTTCCGGCACGGCCGCCCTCCACGTGGCGCAGATGGCGACGGGCATCGGACCGGGCGACGTCGTGTTCATCCCGAGCTTCGCCTGGCCGGCGGCCGCAAACGTGGCCATGGTCTGCGGCGCCCGGCCCGTGTTCGTGGACTGCCTGGAGGGCTCGTACAACATCGACCCGGGCGACCTGCACGCGAGGATCGCCGAGTGCCGCCGCTCGGGCCGGGGGCGCCCGCGGGCGGTGGTGCCGGTGCACGAGTTCGGCCTGGCGGCGGACATGGGGGCCGTCGGGGCCGTCGCGCAGGAGTTCGGCCTGGAGGTCATCGAGGATGCCGCCTGCGCGCTGGCCGCGACGCACAAGGGCAAGAAGGTCGGCGGCTTCGGCCGGGCGGGGATCTTCAGCTTTCACCCGCGCAAGGCCGTCACCACCGGCGAGGGCGGGGCGATCGTCACGGACGACGATGATCTCGCCGAGGCCTGCCGCATGTATCGCAACCACGGCCAGGGCCTCGTCGACGGGCACAGGGACTTCCTGGCGCCGGGGCTCAACTACCGCATGACTGAGCTGGCGGCGGCCGTCGGCTGCGTTCAACTCGCCAAGCTCCCCGAGAGACTCCAGGCCCACAAGCGCATCGCGCGGAGATACCTGAGCGGCCTGACCGACTGCCCGCGGATTCGCCTGCCCGACGATCACCCCGAGCACACGTGGCAGACGTTCATGGTCGTCCTGGAGGATGCGTTGTCGCGCGACGAGGTCGTCGCGAAGCTCGCGGCCGGGGGCATCGAGGCGGGCCCCGGCGCGGTGTCCGGGCACTGCGCGAGGGTCTACCAGGAGCGGCTCGGCTACGCCGACGCAGACCTGCCCGTCTCGGGGAGGCTGCACCGCCAGGGCCTGGCGATGCCCCTTTACAGCGGAATGACGTCGCAAGACGTGGACTGCTGCGTCCGCTCGCTCCGCGAGGCGGCGGGAGGAAGCTCCCGGTGAGTGAATGGTCAGTCGCATCGGGCCCTTCGCCGCGGCGCCGGCACGTGGTCGCCGCGGCGTGCCTCGTGGCGGCGGTGTACCTCGCCGGCGTGACGAACAGTTGGTGGCCCACGCCCGACAGCGCGCTGTACCAGGGCCTCGGGCGGAACCTGGTCCGCGGCGAGGGCTACCGCTTCAACGGCGAGGTCAACGCCGAAGTCACGCCGGGGATGCCCGCCATCCTCGGCGCCCTGTGGTGGGCATTCGGCGACGGCTTCTGGGCGCCGAACCTGTTCGTCGTGCTCTGCGGGCTCGGCGGGCTCGCCATGGCCTACCTGACGCTCGCCCGGCGGACGGAACGCAGGACGGCCTTTCTCGTCGTGCTCGCGACGTCCCTGTGCTATCGATCCTACGACTACTCGCACCTGATCCTGACCGACGCGCCGTTCGCGCTGCTGTTCTGGCTGATGGCATATGCATGCGTTCGGGCGCTGGAGGGCGGCCGGGCCTGGCTGTGCGCGATCGTTCCGCTGACGGGCGCCGCCGTGGCAATCCGCGCGCCGGGGCTCGTGGTCATCGGCCCGTGGGCCGTCGGCGTCGTGCTGGACGGCGGCTCCAAGGCCCGCCTGGGAAGGCGGGCGGTGATCGCGGCGCTCACCCTGGCCGCGGGCGCCGCCGTCGGAGGGCTGTTCTACTGGCTGGCGCAGTCGATTTCCGGCGAGCCGCCGGCCTACACGGGGGGCGCCGCCGCCAGGGGCGGCCTGCTCGGCCGGCTGTATCACCTCGCCGTGGGCCTCACTCGACTGCCCGACGCCATGGTGGACAGCTTCACCGCGCAGCGTTCGGCGTGGCTGAAGCCCGTCGGGGTCGTGCTGCTCGCGGCGGCCGTGGCCGGGGGCGCGAAGCTGTGGCGCGCCGGCCAGAGGCTCTTTGCCGCCACCTGCCTGCTGAACTTCGTGGGAATTTGCCTCTTCGTCGGATACGCCTCCGTTCGGGCGAGGTACATGATGCCGATGTATCCGATGGTCCTTCTGCTGATCTTCCACGGCGTATTCTGGGGGGTCGAGCTCTTTCTGCGCCGCAGGGGCCGGGCGGTCCGGCCCGTTGCCCTTCACAAGGCGGCGGCCGCCTTCGCCCTCGCGCTCATCGCCGCCAACGCGCCCCTGGTGCTCCGCAGCGCGTTCTACTATTCCTGCTACGGCCACGTCGGCCGATATCACGAGCTCATCGAGGGCGGAAGGTATTGCGATCTCTACGAGGCCGCGGATGTCCTTCGCCGTGACCTCCCCCCGCAGGCCCGGATCGCCGCGCGGTGGGACCGCGCGCGGATGTACCACTTCCTCAGCGGGCGCAGGATCGAGCCCCTCGTCGCTCAAATGGACCGGTGGAAGCCCTGCCACGCCGAAGCGGTCTACAACGACTTCCGCGGTCGCCCGCACGTCGACGCGGTCCTGTTCGACACGGGCGGTCTCGTCGGAAGCTACACGCGCCACGTGACCCGGCTGTTCGACGCGGCGGGCGACCTGAAGGTGCTGTACCGCGGGAGGTTCGTGACCATCTACGAGCGCGTACGCCGCCGGAGTTGACGGCGGCGCTGTCAAACAGCTTGACTACACTCGGCGAGTGGGTGTAAGCTGCCGGGGGTCTTATGCCGATGCTCGCAAGCAAACAGGTTGCAGAAGGAATCGTCCGCTGAGCGTTCCATCCCCGCCATCCGAGCTGCCGACGCAGCGGGCCGGGCATTACCTGGCGCACTTCCCCCCGCGCCGATGGCACTTGCTGGTCGCGGCGGCGTGCGTTGCGGCACTGTACCTGGTGGGCGTAACCAACGAATGGTGGCCCACGCCGGACAGCGCGCTGTACCAGGGCCTGGGCAGGAACCTGATCCGCGGGGAGGGCTATCGCTTCAACGGGAGGATAGAGACAACCGTCGCACCGGGTTTCCCGGCGATCCTCGGCGCGATTCGCCTGGCCTTCGGCGACGGATTCTGGGCGCCGAACCTTTTCGTGGCCCTGTGCGGCCTGGGCGGTCTGGCGATGGCGTACCTGACCCTGGCGCGTCAGACGGATCGCCGCACGGCCTTTGCCGTCACACTGACCACGGGGCTGTGCTATCGATACTACGACTACTCGCACCTCATCCTGACCGACGTGCCGTTTGTGCTGCTGTTCTGGACGACCGCATACTGCTGCCTGCGCGCCATGCAGGGGAGTTGGGCCTGGTGCCTGGCCGTGGCGCCTCTTGCCGTTGCCGGCATCGCCGTCCGCGCGCCCGGGCTGCTGCTGCTCGGGCCGCTGGCCGTCGGCATCGTCCTCGACCGCGGCTCGCAGGCCAAGTCGCTCAGGCGCCTCCTGGTCGCGGTCGTCTTGCTGGCGGCCCTCTTCGCCATCGCCGGGTATTTTCACTGGCTTGCCGAGTCCATTTCCGGCCGGGCGCCGACCTACGCCATCACCGTCGCGAAGCGCACGGGGGTGGCCAACCGGCTTTACGACCTGGCCTCGGGGCTGTATCGCCTGCCGAAACTGACCGCAAACATCTTCCTCGGCCAAAGTTCGCTGGCGCCGGTGGGTGTGATGATCATCCTCCTGGCCGTGCTGGGGGCCAGGGAAATGTGGCGAGAGGGAAGAAGGCTGGCCTCCACCACCTGGCTGGTCAACTTCGTGGCCACGTGTATCGCCGTGGGGGGGCACTTCCTGCTGGAGCGGTACATGGTCGCGCTGTACCCGCTGATGCTGTTGCTGATCTTCCGGGGCGTGTTCGTCAGCATGAAGTGGTTCCTGCGCCGCAAGGGCCGGGCGGCCCGGCCGTACAGCTACCTCAAGATCGCGACCGTCCTCACTGCCGTTTTCCTCTCGTTCAACGTCCCCAAGATCCTGCGAGACTCGCTCTACTACTCCTTCCACGCTCATACCGGGCGGTACCTGGAGGTCGTGCGGGACGGGCGCTTCGTCGACTTGCAGCCGGTCGTGGGGCTGCTTCGCGATCGATTCGACCCGCAGGCGTCCATCGCCGTGCGGCGCGATCGCGCGTCGATCCTTCACTTCCTCAGCGAGTGCAAGGCGGTCCGTTTCCTCAAGACAGAACGCCAGACTGCCGCCGACGCGGAGGCCGTGTACGACGACCTGCTGGCCAAGGCGGACATCAGGGCGGTCGTGACCGACGCGGGCGGCGTGCCCGAGCCGTTTCGCCGGAGGTTCGATGAGCTCCTCTCGGCCAGCGGGGCGCCGCTCATCTACGAAGGAAAGTACTACAACGTCTACGACTGGTCCGAAGTGAGGGGGACTACCCGCCCGGCGACCCGACGTGCTCCCTGAGCGATCTCGGCGCGGCCGGGGAAGCGCCGCTTCAGGGCCGCCACCCCCTCGGCGCGTGTGATTCCCCTTGCATCGGCCGGGGAGAGGCGGTATTCACTGCGCGGTGAGCGGCAGGTGGCTTTGTGCGCTGTGGCCGCAGGCAGTCATGGGAGACATTGCGTGTTCGAGGACAAGGCGGTCGCCGTCGTCGTGCCGTGCTACAACGAGGAGGCGCATATCGACAAGGTCCTTGGGACCATGCCCGACTTTGTCGACTGCGTCATCGTGGTGGACGACAAGAGCACCGACGGCACGGTCGAGGTCGTCGGCGGGCACATTGCAGGCGAAGGTGACTCGCCGCGTGTCGTGCTGCTGGAGCAGGAGCGCAATCAGGGGCAGGGCGCGGCCGTCGCGAGGGGGTATCGCGAGGCCCTCGACCGGGGCTTCGACGTCGCCGCCGTGATGGACGGCGACGGCCAAATGGACCCCAAGCAGCTTCGCCTGCTGGTCGCCCCCGTCGCCCGCGGGCAGACCGATTACGCCAAGGGCAACCGCCTGTTCTACCGCCGCGCGTGGGAGACGATCCCCCACCATCGCTACCTTGGCAACGCGTTCCTGAGCATGTTGACGAAGATCGCCAGCGGGTACTGGCACGTGGCGGATTCGCAGACGGCGTACGTCGCCATCAGCCGCAAGGCGCTGGAGCTCATCGACCTCGAGGGCATCTATCCACGGTTCGGCTATCCGAACGACATGCTTGTCCGGCTGAACGTCTGCAACATGCGCGTGGCGGACGTGCCCATCCGGCCGATCTACCACGTCGGCGAGCAGTCCACGATGCGCCTCTGGAAGGTGATGCTGACGATGACGTGGCTGATCGCCAAGCGGTTCTGCTGGCGGATGTGGCGCAAGTACGTCATTCACGACTTCCACCCGCTGGTGCTGTTCTATGCGACGGGCGCCCTGATGGTGGTGCTGTCGCTGCTGCTGTTCGTCCGGATGGTCTGGCTGTGGATTGCCCGGGACAACATCCCGGACATGAACGCGCTGCTGTGGGTGTTCTGCTCCGTCAGCGCCATACAGTTCGTTCTGTTCGCGATGTGGTTCGACATGGAGATGAATCGAGGCTTGCGGGCAAGGGACCTGTGAGTCGGCGCCCGTCACCTCGCGCCGGTCCCCCGGTCGACGCGGCGATGGTGTGCCGGGGGAGTCACGATGCCGCCGCGAGGACAGCGAGAAGGAATGCACGTCGCCATGTTGGGGTCCATGCCCCCGGCGGCGGGCATCAGCGCGTACTGCCTGGAACTGGCCAGGGCGGTCTCGCAGCTCGTGCGGATCGATTTCCTCGCCTTCAAACGGATGTATCCCCGGTTCGTGCACCCGGGCGGGGCGCCCGAGGATCACACCATGCCGAACGTCTCGAGGGACGGCCTTCGGGTCCGCCGGCACCTGACGTGGTACAACCCTCTGGGATGGATCTGGTCCGGCCTGCGAACGCCGGGCGAGGTGCTGCACGCCCAGTGGTGGTCCTGGCCGCTGGGTGTTGTCTACTGCGTCATCCTGTTGCTCTTCAGGCTGCGAGGCCGGCCGATCGTGCTGACGATGCACAACGTATCCGCGCATGAAGCCGGGCGGCTCAGCAGATGGATGGACCGGCTGGTTGTGTCCCTGGCGGACCGCTTTATCGTTCACTCGGCCCGGAACGTCGAGCAGCTTCAGCGCCGCTACGGGATCGCTGGCGAGCGTATCGCGCGGATCCCCCACGGCACCATCGACTTCCTCTCCGAAGGCGGCGTCACGCGGGAAGAGGCCCGCGCCGAGCTGGGCGTCTCGCCTGACCGCCCCACCATTCTGTACTTCGGGACGATCCGCCAATACAAGGGGCTGGACAACCTGTTGGAAGCGCTCCGCCTGGTGGCCGGGGAGGTAAACGACGTCCTGCTGATCGTTGCGGGAAAGCCCTGGGGCCACTGGCGCCGGTACGCCGCGCAGATCGATCGCCTGGGCCTGAAGGACCACGTGCTGCTGCATCTGGACTTCGTGCCGGCCGGCGCGGTGGGCACCTATTTCCGGGCCGCCGACGTGGTCGTCCTGCCTTATCGCCACTTCGAGTCCCAGACCGGGGTCGGCATGGTGGCGCTGGCGTTCGGCAAGCCGCTGATCGTGACGGACGTCGGCGGATTGCCCGATCTCGTCGAGGGCCCGGAGAGCCTGGTGCCTCCCGAAGACCCGCCAGCCCTTGCCGCCAGCATCACGAAGGCGCTCACCGATCCGGACGGCCTGGCCGCCATGTCCGCCGCCTCCCGGCGGAGGGCCGAACAGCATGCCTGGGCCGCCATTGCCGCCCGGACGGTGGAGCTGTACCATGAAGTGACGGCGAAGGGTCCTCGGGCCCTTCGTGGCCGAACTCCCCGTTGAGAGAAGAACCGCGGCATGAGGAAGCTCCTGTTTCTCCTGAAACTGCTGGCGAAATGCCTCAATTTCCGCCTCGCGCACCTCGGGCTCATCAGGCCGGCCGGGCCCCTCAATCTGACCTACTCCGTCACCAACCTGTGCAACTCGCGATGCCGCACGTGCAGGATCTGGCAGATCTATCGAACCGACAGGGACAAGTACAAGGAGGAACTGACGCTCGGAGAGGTCCGGAAGTTCCTGCGCAGCCTCGGCGGCATCTGGATCTTCAACCTCAGCGGCGGCGAGCCGTTTCTTCGGCGAGACCTCGCGGAGATCGTGGAATGCGCCGTGCGCTGCTGCCGACCCGGGGTGGTGCACATCCCGACGAACTGCGTCAACGTACAGCGCACGCTTGACGGATCGCGGGAGGTGATCGAAGCGGTCAGGAGGACCGGCCGGGACGTCCACCTCACGATCAAGCCGTCGTACGACGGCATAGGCTCCCAGCACGACGAGATTCGCGGCGTTGAAGGCAATTTCGAGCGGCTGCTGGAGGTGCTCGCCGGCCTCAAGGAGATGAAGGCCGACGCCCCGTTCCTGAGCGTCGAGATCGGCACGATCATCAGCAAGATGAACGTCCGGAACATCCACGAGATCGCCAGGTACGGCGCGAAGCTCGGGGTGGACAGCTACCGCAACGAGATCGCCGAGCAGCGCCTGGAGATGCTCAACCTCGAGAGCGACATCACGCCGGACGCGGCCGACTACGAAAAGGCCGTCGCCCTGTTTCAGGGAGAGCTCGCCAGGGAAATGCGCTACGGCAAGTTCTTCCAGCGAGCCACAAACGCCGCGCGGTGGGTTTACTACGAGATCGCCATAGACCACCTCAAGACCGCCAAGCGCGTCCTTCCCTGCTATGCGGGCTTCGCCAACGCCCACGTCAGCGCCTACGGCGACGTCTGGCCGTGCTGTGTCCTGGCGGACAGCCGGTCCATGGGCAACCTGCGAGACTTCGATTGCGACTTCCGGGCCCTTTGGCACAGCCGGCGGGCCGCGGAGGTCCGCAGGTTCGTGAAGCGAAACGAATGCGCCTGCCCACTCGCCAACCAGCGCTACAGCGACATGCTTCTGCACGTGCCCAGCTTGCTGAAGGTCGTCAGGAACGTTCTGTTCGTGCCGAAAGCGCCGCCCGCGCCCGCCGACGCGCCCCCTCGCCCAGCCGAAGAGCCGGCCGAATCGCCGTGAGGCCCGGCCGGGGACCGCCTTTCCGTTGTCGCCCATCATGCCCTGTGCTAAGATGCGCGCCTCCATGAGGGCGCACGGCTCTCCGTGACCCATGGAAGGTCTCCAGGAGGCGGCTTGGGCTTTCGCTGATGCGGCTCGGCGTGGGAGTTGAGGCTGTGACCGACGTGCTCGTGACAGGCGCGACGGGATTCATCGGGCGCCACCTCGTCAGACGGCTGCTTGCCGACGGCAGGACGGTGCGGTGCCTCGTGCGAAGGTCCAGCAAGCTCGACCGCCTGCCGGTGGACCGCGTGGAACTGCACTACGGTGACGTCACCGATCCCCGGACGCTTGTGGGCGCCGCAACGGACGTGTCGGTCGTCTACCACCTCGCCGCGATGGGTCACGTCTCGGCAATCACCGAAAACGCCCGCCGCCTCTTCCGCGCCGTCAACGTGCAGGGCACCGCGAGCCTCCTGGCCGAATGCCTGCGGGGCCCGGTCGAGAAGTTCCTGCACGTCAGCAGCACCGCGGCGATGGGGCTGATCGACGGCGAGACGGCCGACGAATCCACGCCGCCCCGGCCGAGGACCCCGTACCAGCGAAGCAAGCTGGAAAGCGAACAGGTGGTCCTGCGCCAGTGGCGAGAAAGGCGATTCCCCGCCGTTCTCGTGCGGCCGAGCATGGTCTTCGGGCCGGGCGGCGAGAGCACGGAGTTCATGAAGATCGCGCGCCTGGTGGCCCGGCAGCGGTTTCCCGTGTTCGGCCGGGGCACGAAGTACACGCCCGGCGTGTACGTAGCCGACCTGGTCGAAGGCATCGTCCTGGCGGCGAGGCGGGGACGGGACGGCGAAGTGTACATCCTGACGGGAAGCGAGCCGTTCCCGTTTGATCGGATGCTCGCGCTGATCGCCGAGAACCTGGGCGTAAAGCGGCCCGGGCCGAGGCTCCCGACGTGGCTCATGCTGGCCGCCGCGTGGGGATGCGAAGTGGCCTCCAGGGTCCTCAAAACGCGCCCGCCGATGACCCGGCAGAACGTTCGCTCCATTCTGGCCGATCGGAGGTTCTCCATCCGCAAGGCGCAAACGGAGCTGGGCTACGAGCCCGGCACGGACCTGGCCCGGGGCGTTCGAGAGACGATCCGGTGGGCGGCGCGGTCGGGGGCGCTGGAGCGATGAGCGACGCGCCGCCGCGCATCCTCGTGGCCACCTGCGATCCGACCTTCGGCAACTCCGGCGACGCGCTCATCTTCTGCGCGACCGTCTCGATGATCCGAGAGGAGTTTCCCGACGCGGTCATCGTAACGCTGTCGGACACGCCGGCGAGGACCGCAGCGCAGTTCGGCGTTCGGGCCGTGCCCGCTGGAACCACCGCCGGCGGAATCCTGCGGAACCTGCCGGGCGTCCTCCGCGAGATCGCCCGCTGCGACGTGGCGGTCTGGGCGGGCGGCACGATCATCCAGGACGCCTCCAGCGTCCTCTACACGCCATACCACATGATGAAGGTGCTGCTGATGCGGTCCCTCGGCAAGCCCGTCTTCGCCTTCGCGGTGGGCGCCGGCCCGATCAGCCGATACGTCACCCGGGTGCTCGTCCGAAACCTCGGCGCGCTCGTCGATCGGTACACCGTGCGCGACGCCCCGGCCGGAGAACTGCTCGGTCAGCTCGGGATCGACCCCGAGCGGGTGGCCGTCGTGGCCGACCCGGCTGTGTCCCTCCAGCCGGACGACCAGCCGCCCAACTGGGAGCAATCCCTCGAGGGCGGCGGCCCGCTGCCCGAGGCAGCCGGGTGGGTGGCCTTCGCGCCGCGGCGGCTGTTCCTGCGAACGGCCGGCTTCCTGCCCATGACGGTCAAGGTCGCCCTGGCCAGGTCCGCGCCCGCTTACGACAGGCAGCGGCGGTGGGAGGAGTCGATGGCCCGCTGGGCCGATCACGTCAACGAGAAGCACGGCCTCGGGGTCCTGTTGATCCCGATGTCCCGTGTCCGCGGGCAGCGGGACGACTTGATCTGCCGGGAGATCATGGGACGAATGCGCAGCCGTCAGCGGGCAAGGGTGCTCAAGACGGGCCTGGCGGCCGATGAGCTGCTGAGGGTCTACCGCTCGCTCGATATGGTCGTCGGAGTGCGGTACCATTCCCTGGTGCTTTCGCTGGCGACCGGCAGGCCTTTCGTCGCGATGAACTACACGATGAAGGGCGAAAGCCTCACCGGGCGGCTGGGCTACGAGGCGTGGAGCCTCTCGGCGGAGCAGGCCACCGCGGCGCAGCTCATCGGCCTGTTCGACCGCGCGTGGCAGCGCCGAGAGGAGTTGGCGGCCTTTTCACGCCGCCAGCGCGACCGTCTCCGCCGGCTGGTGCTTCAGGCAAGGTATCTCCTGCGCGACTTCGTGGCGGGCCGCGTTCGGCGCCCCGGGCGCCGATTAGGACCTGGGGCCGGCGCGCGATGGAAGCGTTTTGAGAGTGTATGAACGCCTCGCATCCACAGAACGACAGCGAAGCCCCCGATCGCCGCCCGTCGCTGTCCGGGCAGGGGCGGCGGCTCTCCCGGTGGCGCCGCATCCTGGCGATCGGGCCTCCGGAGGCGTTCGCCGCCCCCCGCCTGCCCGTTAGCGACGGGATATTCTCCGACAAGCCGGTCTCCCGGCGCACCGTGCTGCTGGTCTTCGCGGCGCTTGCGGTGTCGTATGCCCTGCTCTGGAGCCGCTGGTGGCGCCCCCTTGCGGACAGCGCGCTGTACCTGTCCCTGGCCCGCAATCTCTGCGAGGGGCGCGGCTACACGTTTCTGGGGGCGCCCCACTGGCAGGCGCCGCCGGCCTACCCGCTGCTGCTGGCCGGCATGATGAAGATCTCCCGCACGTTCGCCTGGCTGCACGTCAGCAGTGTCGCGTTGACCTGGCTGTCGCTGCTGCTGGCCTACCTGGCCCTGCGGAGGTGGCTGCCGCAGCGGGCGGTGCTGCTGGCCGTCGCGGTTGCCGGAACGACCTATTGGTATTACCAGAACGCCACCGTGCTCATGACCGAGCCGTTGTTCCTGTGCCTCTTCTGGCTGTTCCTCATCGGTCTGGAACGGTCCGTCGCCCGCGGGCGAATCCGCATCCGGTGGCTCGTCACGGGACTCACCTGCTACGCGCTGGCCTTCGGAACCCGCACCGCGGCGGCCCTTCTGGCGCCCTGTTTCGTGGCGGCCTTCTGGTTCGGCGCGAAGCACCTGGCGGACGTTCGGCGCCGCCTCGTCGTGTGCGTTGCGGCGGCCGCCGTCATCGCGGGCACGGCGCGGCTGTACCTGTCGCGGCGGCGTCTCCACCCGGACCCTGACTTCCGTGCGCCCGCCGACACGCGCCCCGCCGCCCCGGACCGGCTCGCCTCGGCGGTTTACGTGCAGCGGGTCGCCCCCGTACTCCACAAGAGCCTCGGGACCGCACCTCACGAGGTCGCCGCCAGGGCCCTGGCGTTTCTCACGGAATGGCTGGGCACGGCACTCATCGGCGCCGCGCGCGTCGGCTTCGTCTCCCATTCGCCGCCGATTAGAATCGCAGCGCACGTCGTCTGTCTTTTCCCCCTGGCGATCGTGCTGATC
Organism: uncultured Planctomycetaceae bacterium; assembly: GCA_964427875.1. Lineage (GTDB taxonomy): Bacteria > Planctomycetota > Phycisphaerae > SM23-33 > SM23-33 > CAYRVX01. Next base: position 49,316 of record CAYRVX010000007.1, on the reverse strand, counting down.
GGCATCGGGCGGCTGCTGCGGCTCGGATGGCACGGGCTGGTCTGGCCGCTGGCCTACATGGTGCCGATCCTCCTGCACTGGGGCGTGGAGGTGCCCCCGCGCTACCTCAACCCGATCCTGCCGCTGCTGGTTCTGGCCGGGCTCGTCGGCCTTCGGACGGCGTGGCGGTGGCTGCCGGCGGCGGCAAGGGCCCGGCCGCTTGCCGCCCTCGTGGGCAGGCATGCCATTCCCGCAGCCGCGGCGCTGATCGCGGCGGGAAACCTGCCGCCGTACGCGCTGGAAGTCTACTTCCGTCACCCTCGGGGGGGGCGTTTCTACGAAGTCGTCCGCGGCGGCGCCTACGCCGCGGCGGTTGACGCCGCAGCGTACGTTCGAGAGCACGACAGGCCCGAGCGGCCGCTGATCGTCGACCGCCCGTTCATGCTTCGCAACCTGCACCTGATGACCGGCAGGAGGTTGCTCACGGGCACTACCCGGATGTACGCCGACCGGAGCGAGGCCGTCTCAGAGCGCGTCCGCAGGCTCGCACCGGAAGGCTCCTTCGTGCTCGTCTGCCTCTGCGACAAGCAGGACTGGCCGACGTGGCATCTCGGCGGCGGGAAGCGCCCGCCGGACGGGTACTGGGCGTTGTATCGCCTCCGCCCTCGCGCGAGGCTCGAGCGCATCCACCCGCCCGTCAGCCGCGATTTCCTCCTGCGCGTACCGAGCGGCGGCATCTGAGCGGCCCGGGCGCACGCAGGGAGACGACCCTCGGCAGGCAATTGCATTCGGTGACACGGAACACTGAGGGTGCAATCGCCCGTGGGATGATGTAAACTCCCATCGCGTCCCGCTTCCAGGCACGCCGGGGCGCGGGTCCCTTGTCGCCGGGGCCTCGAAACTGCCGCTGTTGTTTCATCAGAAGGAAGCGGCCATTGCCCGGATCGGCTGATACAACCGGACAGGATCGCCTCGGCCCCCGGGGCTACCTGGCGGAGTTCCCGCCAAGACGGTGGCACGTGATCGTCATCGTGCTGAGTGTCGCGGCGATCTACCTGGTGGGCGTGACGGGCCGTTGGTGGCCGACGCCCGACAGTGCCCTGTACCAGGGCCTCGGCCGCAGCCTGATCCGCGGCGAAGGCTACCGGTTCAACGGGGAGGTGAACAACGACGTCACGCCCGGCATGCCGATGATCCTCGGCGCCCTGCGGGCCGTCTTCGGCGACGGGTTCCTGGCGCCGAACCTCTTCGCCACCCTCAGCGGGCTCCTGAGCGTGCTTCTGGCCTACGCGGCGCTGGCCCGGCTGACGGACCGCCGCATGGCCCTCGCGGTGGCCTTGGGCACGGCGGCCTGCTACAAGTACTTCCATTACTCCCACCTGATCCTGACCGACGCCACGTTCTCCGCGCTGTTCTGGGCGCTCGCGTACGTCTCTCTGCGGTTTCTCCACGGCGGTTTCGGCTGGCTGTTGGCGGCCGTGGGGCTCGCCGTCGCCGCCGTCACCGTTCGCGCGCCCGGGCTGCTCATCATCGGGCCCTTCGCCGTCGGTATCGTTCTTCATCGCAACTGCCCGTCGGGCCTGCTCAAACGCCTCGTGGGCGGCGGGGCCGTCCTCGGCGCCGTCGGCGCCACGGCCGCGGTCTTCTGCATGCTCGCGCGGGCGGCCAGCGACAAGGTGCCGCTCTACGCCGCCGGGCGCATCGTCGGGGCCAACGTCTCCAATGGCTTGCAGACCCTCGCCAACGAGCTCTGCGAGCTGCCCGCCGAGGTGGCGAGGATGTACACCGCTCATCCCCTCACGTCGGTCGGCGTGGTCTTTTGCCTGCTGGCGGTCCTGGGAATGGTCCACCTGTGGGGGAACGGGAACCGGCTCGCGTCGGCAACGTGCGTCCTGTTCGTCCTGGCCTCCGGCCTCCTGGGCGGACACGACTCCATCCGGGCGCGGTACATGATGGCGATGTTCCCCCTGTTTCTCTTCCTCATAATCCACGGGCTGTGCCGTCTCGTCGAGCTGGTCCGCCGCCGGACGGCGAAGCCCGCAAAGCCAAAGGCCTTTCTCGTCGCGATGACCGTTCTGCTTTCCTGTGTGATTGCGACCAACCTGCCCAAGGTCCTGCGAGACGGCGTCTACTACTCCTATGCCGCGTACACGGGGCGCTACTACGAAGTCATCCGGGACGGGCGCTTCACCGACTTGCAGCCGGTCGCGGCGCTGCTTCGCGACCGCTTCGGCCCCCACACGTCCATCGCCACGCGGCGCGACCGCGCATCGATCCTTCACTTCCTCAGCGAGTGCAGGACGGTCCGTTTCCTCAGAACCAGGCGGCAGACCGCCGCCGAGGCCGAGGCGGTCTACGACGACCTCCTTGCCAAGGCGGACATCCGGGCCGTCGTGACCGACGCGTCCGGCGCGCCCGAGCCGTTTCGCCGGAGGCTCGACGAGCTGCTCTCGGCCGGCGGGGCGCCGCTCCTGTACCAGGGGAAGTCCTACAAGGTCTACGACTGGTCCAAGGCGGAGGGAGCCACCCGCCCGGCGGCCGGGCGCGCCCCGTGAGCGGTCCCGCCGTCCGTGCGATCGTCCGCGCCCGACGGCCCGAGTGCTCGCCCCTGGCGGCGCCTCGGGCAGCGGCCTATAATACTACAGCGCCGCTTACGCCGGAACGGCGCCCAGCGGCGAGCTTTCAGCTTTCAGCTATCAGCTCCTGCCTGCCGCCAGGCAGGTTCAGCAGAAGAAGCAACGCACGTCCGGCTGTGGCTGACGGCTGATAGCTGAGAGCCTTCGACGGACGGAACTCCTTGTGCTGACGTATCTAACCGAACGGACTCAAGGCCAAGTGGCGCTGTAGTAACTCAAACTGACCGTTCTTGTGCCCCCGTCGGAGGCGCCGTTGACTCGTGGAGTCGTTAACTCGTTGATTTGTCAAGAGCTCCGCCCTGGCTACGCGGCGGCCACGTTGAAGGAAAGCCGGCAGGCCGCACGGCTTTTCCACCGTGGCCACAGGGAAGCCAACGAGAACCGCGCCGCACACAAAATCCTCCCAGTTAACGAATTAACGACTCAACGAATCAACGGACACGCTGTCAGCCATGCAGAATCGGTCACTTTGAGTAGTAATAATGCCCGCCCGGAAAGGAAGCCCCGTTCGTGTCTGCGCCGACCGTCAGCGTGGTGATCGCGGCCTACAACTGCGCCGGGTATCTCCCCGACGCCGTGGAATCCGTCCGCAGCCAGACGTACGAGGACTACGAGGTCATCATCGTGGACGACGGCTCGACCGACGAGACCTGGCGGGCGATCGAGGAGCTTGCCGCCTCCTGGCCCAGGATCCGTCCCCTCCGCGCCGAGCACGCCGGAACGCCCGCGAACAAGAATCGCGGCATGTTCGCCGCCCGCGGCGAATGGATCGCCCTGCTCGACGCCGACGACATCTGGCTGCCGGAAAAACTACAGCGATGCATGGATTTCCTCGCCGAGCACCCGGACCTGAGCATCGTCTACACCCCGATGGCCGTCGCGCGCCTGGACACCGGCGAGGTCATAAAGGGGCACTCCAAGAAGTGCCATGCCGGCCGGCTGACCGAGAAGATCTTCCACAGCATTTTCGTTCACGATCCGGCCGTCGTGTTCCACAGGCGCGTTCTGGACGAATGCGGCGGAATGGACGAGGAGATGCTCGTCGGCTCGGGACACGAGTTCTGGCTTCGCGTCTCGCTGAAGTTCGAGTTCGGCCTGATCGACGAGCCGCTTGCCCGGCGGCGATGGAGCCAGTCGAGCCTGACGCGCTCGAACCGCAGTCGCGGGCGGCGCCTCAAGGCCCGAATGCTCGAGCGGTTCTACCTCGAGCACGGCGACATTCTCGCCCGTCGCAAGGCACGCGCGCGGCTGTCACGCGTGCACTGCGCCGCCGGCAGGATGCTCCTGGCCGAGGCGGACCCGAGCGAGGCCCGCGAGTTCCTCGCCAAGGCCATCCGATACAATCCCGCCAACCTCAAGGCCTACCCGTTCTACGTTGCGGCCTGCCTCGCCGCGCTGTTGAGACCACTGCCGGGTCGCAGATCATCCGACGGCTGACCGCGGCGTCGGCCCACACGACGACCTGCCCGCTCCGGCGGGTAAAAGGGGACGGGAGTCTTTTATGCGGACCGCCCTTCGGCCTTTCAGGCAAAAAAAAGACTCCCGTCCCCTTTTTCTTTGCAGGACAACCTTCCCGCGGACCTTGAGCAAGACGTTTGCGCCCTCCGTGACGATCTGCTGACCGGCGGCCGGCCTACTCGCCGAAGACCTCGATCGACCGACAGCCCACTTCCCTGTGATCGGGGAACCGCCCCGCCAGGGCGCGGTCCTCGACCCGCACACGGCGAGCGATCACGGCGGAAAGGATCATGACAGACCCCCATGCCGCGAACCGCCGACACACCCAGCGGCTGCGTTTGGGCAGCAGGGGCAGGTTGACGCGGTCGGCCTCCAGTCGGCATACCTCGAACCCGTGGATGGCGACGAGCTGACAGAGGAACCTCGGCGTATAGGCGTGGACGTGCTTCATGTCGCGGAGCCAATGAGGCTGGCGCCCGCGGATGAGCCGGCGGACCTCCTTCCAGTACCTCAGGTTCGGCACGGTGACGACGAGCATGCCGCCGTCGCGAAGGACAGTGTTGGCGTGGTTGAGCGGCGCATGCCAGTCGAAGACGTGCTCCACGACCGCCCCGGCGTGCACGCCGTCAAAGCCCGGGGCCTCGACGGGCCAGGGCGCCTCGACGTCACAGACCTCGCACGCGTCGTAGCTCTCCCGGGCGATTGCGGCCGCGGCCTCGCTGATCTCCAGACCGACGATGCGGAACTCCTCCGCCGCCAGCCAGCGCCGCAGCGGCCCGATGCCGCAACCGACGTCCAGCAGGTCGTATCGGCGGTCGAGCCCCAGATTGCGGCGATGCTCCCGGACCAGTTGGCAGGCTCGTTCCAGCCGGACCGTCTCCTTCTCGTCGTAGGCCGTCTCAGCATGCCAGGGCGGCGCGTTGATGGTCTGTCTTCGGTCGTCAGTCATTCATCCCCGGCCTCTTCGAGCACAACGGCGACGTGCGGTCAGGAACCCCGCCAGCAGCTCCTCTTCGCGCGCGTGCATCCTGGCGGCGCCGCGGCGGTCCCCGTCGTCGTAACCCATCAGGTGCAGCAGGCCGTGCACCACGTACAGCATCAGCTCGTGTTGAGGGCGCGCGTGTCGCGCGGCAGCTTCGCAGACCGCGGCGTCGGCGCAGACGACGACCTGCCCGCTCCGCGCCGCCGGGGACTGCGAGAGGTCGAAGCTCAACACGTCGGTGGCCCCCCTGCGGCCGAGAAAACGCCGGTTCAGCGCCGCCATCTCCTCGGCGCCTACGACGGCGACGTCCACCTCGGCGATCCGCGCGCGCCCGGCCGCGACGACGTACGCGATCAGCTCGTCGATCCTCTTGCGCGGGACGCGCAGGACCCGCTGCGAGGAGGAGATCGTGACGGCGGGTCTCGTTCTGCCGCTGGCCATCTGCGGAACCATACCCGCCCCCATGTCACCAAGCAAGCCCCGGCCGGGGAAAAGGGGACGGGAGTCTTTTCTCTTGTGCGGATCGCCCCGGGCCTTTCAGGCAGAAAAAGACTCCCGTCCCCTTTTTCTCCCCCGAAGGGTGGCTGAGGGGATTCGAACCCCCGACCCCCTGGACCACAACCAGGTGCTCTAACCAACTGAGCTACAGCCACCGTAGCGCCACAAGGCATACCATAGCAGCAGACGCTGATCCTGTCAAGGCCGCTGCCGCGCCGCAGGAGTCCGCGCCACGCGGAGACGCCGACCGGGTGTCCTGCGTTTGCCCGGCCGGCGCCGTGCGGGGGGCGGGCCGTTGGCAAATATGTACGGCGTCCCGAATGGGATGAAGACAGGCACCGGCCGACGCTGCTGCCCAGGCGTCGTGGCGTCGCCGTCGTCCGGCAGGCCAGGCCGCCGGGGCATGCCGGCCGGAACCGCCATGCGGCACGAGGCAGGCCGGCAGTGCCGTGGCGGCGCCGAACGGGGTCGAGTCCGCCCGGCGAGGATTTTCCGGAAATGCCCTTGACTTTCCGGGGCCCGCGTCTATAATTCATGTGGCTTAAGGCTATATTCAACAAGGCGATGTCGGAATCGGGGCTTTTTTACGAAACAAACCCATTTTGCCGATCTTCTGATGTAAACTTCTGGCAGCAAGGGTCTTATAGCCGCCGCTTTCGTAGATACTGTTTCGGGCTTTACTTGCGCCGATGGCTCCTGTCTCGGCCCCGGCGGGGCGTCTGGACGGCTTGCGGCCCGCGGCCGGCCAGGACCCTCATGCACCCGTCCGACCGGCCGCGCAGGCTGGGGCCGGGGCTCCGGCACAATAGAAAGAAGGGGCGACACCCAGGCGGAGGGGGACCTCGGCGTCGCCCAAATAGCCGCAACCCGGATGTAGGCGGAGGGAGACCTACACCGTATACGGGTGCAGCGGACAACCTATCGCACATTTCACCTTTCTGACTATAGTTCGGAGAAAAGGTTCCGAAATCTTTAACCGTTCTCGCACCTTTTCACCGGTTCGCGACACGAGGCCTCGGACGGCACCCGCGAGGCGGCGGGGCACCGCAGCCGCCGCCTCGCGTGCCGCAAAGCACTGATTCCGTCGCAGGTGCGGCCACACCTCGGTCTGATAACTCCGCAACGGCGCCTGTGCCGCACGTGAGACCTCACGGACGATGCCCGCGACAGCCGGCGGGAGACCCTGGGCCAGGCCGCCGTTCGGCATCTCCGCGTTACATCAACGGGCGCTCCTTTCCGGGCGCCCACGGCCCATGGGCACCGGCCTAATGGTTTCCAGCCGTGGCGATTTTCGCCGGTGCCCGGCCGGCACGCACAATCAACCGCAGCCCAACGACGTGCCGCAGTTATAACACGTGTAGCAGTTCCCGCTTCGCACCGTGATGGCCCCGCACACTTCGCAGGCCGGGGCGTCTTCCTGGTAGTGCGAGAACTGTTGGTCGATCCGCTCGATCTGCGGAATCATGCGATGGCTCAGAAGCTCCGATGCCACCGGCGCGCTCACCTTCGCGCCCAGGGGCGCCGCCAGCCTGTCCTCCAGGGACACGGGCAGGTAGCCGCCCGACATGGACGCGCCCGCAGACCTCTGAACATCCGTGTCAGAGGTCTGTGCGGCGCTTTCAACTTCCGAGGTAGCATCTTCCGTGACAGCCCCGGTTACGGCCTCTTCCTCTCCCAGGGACTGGGGCGCAGCCGCCAGCGATTCCTTGCGCTTGGGCAGGTTCGTCTTGCGGTAATCCTCCAGGAACGTCAGGCCCAGCCACCGAAAGATGTAGTCCACCACGCTCTTGGCGAACGGGATGTCTCGGTTGGAGGTCATGCCGCTGGGCTCGAAACGCTGGTGGGTGAACTTCTTGACGAGGTCGTCCAGCGGCACGCCGAACTGAAGGCACAGGCTGATCGACGTGGCGAAAGCGTCCATCATGCCGCCCACGGTGGAGCCCTCCTTCGCCATCGTGATGAAGAGCTCACCGGGCCGGCCTTCCTCATACTGCCCGACGGTAAGATACCCCTCGTGCCCGCTCACGCTGAACTTGTGCGTCAGCGACGGGCGGGTCGCGGGCAGGCGCTCCCGATGCGGCATGCGCCGCGCAGCCTCAAGCATCTCCTCGTCGATGCGCGTCTCCTCGTTTGCGGCATCTTCCTTCTCGGCGCTCACGTTGAGCGGCTGGACGCGCTTGGACCCGTCGCGATAGATCGCGATGGCCTTGAGCCCGAGCTTCCAGGCGTCGACATAGACCTGCATGATCTCCGCGGTGGTCGATTCCTTGGGCATGTTGACGGTCTTGGAGATCGCGCCGGAGAGGAAGGGCTGGACGGCCGCCATCATCCGGATGTGCCCCATGTAGTGGATGCATCGTTTGCCGTTGGCGGGCTTGAAGGCGCAGTCGAAGACGGCCAGATGCTCGTCCTTCAGGTGCAGGGCGCTTTCGATCGTGTCGTGATCGTCGATGTGCTCGACGATCGCGCCGATCTGCTCCCTGTCGTACCCCAACTGCTCCAGGGCCAGCGGGACCGTCTGGTTGACGATCTTGAACATTCCGCCTCCGGCGAGCGTCTTGTACTTCACCAGAGCGATGTCCGGCTCGATGCCGGTCGTGTCGCAATCCATCATGAACGCGATGGTGCCCGTCGGCGCCAGCACCGTGACCTGGGCGTTGCGGCAGCCGATCGCATCGCCCGCGGCGACGGCTTCGTCCCAGCAGTCGATCGCATGCCGTCGAAGCTCGTCCGGACACGACTCCTGCGGGATCCTCCCCGCCGCCTCGCGGTGCATGTTCAACACCGTCAGCACGTGCCGGCGGTTCTTGCGGTACTGCGGGAACGTCCCCAGGCGGCTGGCCAGCTCCGAGCTGGTCTTGCAGGCGGTGGCGGTCATGATGGCGGTCAACGCGGCCGCATGGCCCCGGCCGGCATCGCTGTCGTACGGCATGCCCAGAGACATGATCAGGCTGCCGAGATTCGCATACCCCAGCCCCAGCGCGCGGAAGTCGTGGCTCTTGCGGCTGATCTTCTCGCTGGGATAGCTGCAATGGTCGACGAGGATCTCCTGGGCGATGATGAAGATCCGCACGGCGCCGCGGAACCTCTCGACGTCGAAGCTGCCGTCGGCCCGCCGGAACTTCATCAGGTTCAGGCTCGCCAGGTTGCAGGCCGAGTCGTTGAGGAACATGTACTCGCTGCACGGATTCGACGCGCAGATCTCGCCGCTCGCCTTGCAGGTGTTCCAGCGGTTGATCGTGCTGTGATACTGCGCGCCGGGATCGCCGCATATGCGCGTGCCCTCGGCGATCAGCTCGAGCAGCTCGCGGGCATCGTGCTTGACCATCGGCTCGCCGGTGGTCACGGCGTAGGTCTGCCACTCGGCGCCGTCCATCGCCGCTTCCATGAACTCGTCGGTGAGCCGGACGGAGAGATTGGCGTTCTGGTACATGACCGAGGCGTAGGCGTCGCCGTCGATCGAGCCGCCATAGCCCTGATCAATCAGCGCCCAGGCCTTCTTCTCCTCGATCATCTTGCACTCGATGAACTCCTTGATGTCCGGATGGTCGCAGCGGAGGGACTGCATCTTTGCCGCCCGGCGGGTCTTCCCCCCGCTGCGGATCACGCCGGCGATCTGATCGAAGATCCGCATGAAGCTCAGGGGCCCGGAAGGCTTGCCGCCGCCCGAGAGCTTCTCCCGGCTCGACCGCAGCGTGGAGAGGTCCGTGCCCGTGCCCGAGCCGTACTTGAAGAGCATCGCCTCGGACCTCGCCAGACGCATGATGTCTTCCATCCTGTCGTCCACCGACTGGATGAAACAGGCCGAGCCCTGCGGGTGCTCGTAACTTCGCATCGTCCGGACGGGGCGGTTCTCGTCGCTGTCCCAGTGGTAGTTCCCCTCGGAGCCGTCAACGCCGTTCTGATGAAACAGACCGACGTTGAACCAGACCGGCGAGTTGAAGGCCCCGTACTGGTTGATGCAGAGATGGGTCAGTTCCTGGTAGAACCTCTCGCCGTCCTCGTCCGTGGCGAACAGGCCGTCCTCGATGCCCCAGTCGGCAATGGTGCGAGAAACCCGGTGAACGAGCTGCCTGGCCGAATGCTCCCGCTGGTCCGTGCCGACCTCCCCGTAGAAGTACTTGCTGACCACGACGTTCGTCGCCAACTGGCTCCACGTCGAAGGGACTTCGACCTCTTCCTGCTCGAAGATGATGCCGCCCTGGCCGTCCGTGATCCGCGCCGTGCGCTTCTCCCATTCGATCTCATCGAACGGGTGTTTCCCCGGAGTGGAAAAGACCTGCTCCACGGTCAGCCCATCCGGGGCCGACGGCAGAGACAGGCTGCCGTTGCCGCCTCCCGCCACCTCATCGCGTTCTGCCGGATCACGCGAGATCATTCATCACTCCCAACTGACAGATCGTCCGACGGAACTGTTCGAGCCACGGCACAAGGCAACCCTCGCGAAGCACAGCGATGATCTCTCGATTCGTCCTCTTTCTCGCGACCTCTTGGCCTCACGCGAAATGCTGTTCACCCATGCCGAGGACCAACGATACCCCTACATGTAGGGGCCGTCAAGCGAAATTATGCAAAATATTGGGATTCTTCACAAATCCTTGCTTCTCGGCCGTTTGACGCAAACGAGAAAAACACCCGACAGAAACCAACAGCCAACGGATACCTAACTTAATGCTAACATATGTGCCCCGCGATGTCAAGTGCTCAACATGTGGTATCTCGCTTTTTTTCGCTATACAGTCTGTGGGGATCCCGTGAAGAAGCTGTCGGCAAAATGCCTGTCTGCAACACATTCCGGTGCACGGCGCGTGGGCAATGGCCCGTCTGTGCGGCATCGGGGCTCCCCGGCGGGCGCCCCGGGCCAGAGACTTGCTCCCGCCGGCAGCCGAAGGACGAAAGTGCCCGCACAACGCCAAGGCGGGTTGTGGAGCCGACATAATGCTCTATAATGATGTGTCACTTGATCTGATCGGCCCGCGTCGGGCGGATGCGTTTTGAAGAGGAGTCGGCATGAGCGACCAGACCAACAGCGATGCCACGATGACCGAACAGGTGCAGGCCATCATCGACGGGGTTCGCCCGCTGCTCCAGGCGGACGGCGGCGATATCAGGCTCATCAGCGTGGACGAAGAGACCGGCGTGGTGTCGGTCCAGTTGCAGGGGGCGTGCAAAGGCTGCCCCGGCGCGGCAATGACCCTCAAGATGGGCGTCGAACGGCATCTGAAGGAACGCGTGCCCAAGGTGCAGGAAGTCGTCGCCGTGCCGTAAGCCCGATGAAAGTCTCCCGGTCCAGCCGCTTCGTGTGTGCCATCCTCATCCCGGCGGCGCTTGTCTTTACGCTCGTCCCGCCGGGGTGCGATCGGCCTGTGCCGAAGCCGCAGGCGAAGAAGCCGGCAACAAATCACGACGAGGAATACATCGCTGCCCTGGCCGCAGCGAACGAGTTCTGCCACGCGTGGCGCCAAGGGGACGCGGGCGCCGGGCGGTCGCTGCTCTCGCCCCGCATCAAGAGGACGTTTCCCGACAGCCGGATCCGCGACGTCATCTCCGGCACGCCCAACTCCCACCACGTGGCCTTCGAGATCTCCACCGGCTCTCGCGCCGCCGACGGCAGCATCACCTTCCGCGTCCGTTTGTTCTGCCGCTACACCGGCCGGGCCGAGGACCGAATCGAGGGGCCGGTCCAGTCGATCGTCATGCGGCTTGACGGGGCCGGCAACTGGCTCGTCGACCGGTTCCCCCTGCTGGACGAGCCGGAGTCACCGGAAGCCGTCGTTCGTTAGACCCCATCGGCCGGCTTTCACCGTTGCGGCGGGCGGCCGCCGCGCTTACGATACGGCCAGGCGATGATCTTCGTTCTCGACAACTACGACAGCTTCACCTACAACCTCGTTCAGCGGATCGGCGAGCTGGGCCGGGGCATGGAGATTCGCGTCTTCCGAAACGACGTGATCGCGCCGCAAGACGCCGAGGCCGAGCTGGACCCCACGCATCTGATCATCTCGCCGGGGCCCGGCACGCCCGACGACGCGGGGCTCAGTTGCGACTTCGTCCGCCACTACCACGGCAGGATCCCGATCCTCGGCGTCTGCCTGGGCCACCAGTGCATCGGACAGGCCTTCGGCTGCAAGATCGTCCGGGCGGGCAGGCTCATGCACGGCAAGACCAGCGAGATCAGGCACGACGGGCGCGGCGTCTACAAGGAACTGCCCAACCCCTTCACCGCCACGCGATACCACAGCCTCATCGTCGATCCCGAAGGACTGGATGCGGACTTCGAGCACACCGCCTGGACGGTCGATCAGAACGAGCTCATGGGCATCCGCTCGCGCACCCATCCCACCGAGGGCGTGCAGTTCCATCCCGAGAGCTTCCTCACCAACGTCGGCCACAGCCTGCTGGCCAACTTCCTGGACATCTGAGCCGCAGGGCCCTGGTTGACGCGTGAAGGTACGCGCGATCACGAACAGGAAAGGAGGCCCCGCAATGGCCGGAAGAAGCCGGGCGACTCGCCACGGATCCCAACTGCTTGCGTTCCTGGCGGCGGCTGCGCTTGGGGGCGCGGCCGGGGCCGGAGCGGACTACGTGTGGTGGGAAGGCGAATCGCCCACCGAGACCAACTTCCCGAAGCAAACGTGGTTCTCTCCGCCGTCGTTCCGCGACCGGGCCCACCTGCTGTCCGGGGGGAACTGGCTCACCAACTCCGGCAAGCGCACGGGCGACGAGGCCTTTGCGAAGTACGGCGTTCGGGTCCCCTCGGCGGGCCAGTGGGACCTCTGGTCGCGGAAGTTCTGGAAGCACGGCCCGTTCCGCTGGCGGTTCGATTCCGGTGCGTGGCAGACCTGCGGGCGCGACGTCGCCCTGGCCGACAACACCTACCTCCGCACGCACGTGGGCGCCAACTGGGTCCACCTAGGCAAGGTGCGCCTCGCACCCGGCGAGCACACCTTCGAGCTGCGCCTGCTGGCCAGGGAAGGCGAGAACCTCACCGCCTGCTTCGACTGCTTCTGCCTGATCCAGGGGGCCTTTCTGCCCAACGGCAAGCTCAAGCCGGGCGAGAGGTCGCACCAGGCCGACGAGGGCTTCTTCGCCTACGAGCCCGGGGCCGATGCCTTCAGGCCCGACGCCATGCTCGACCTTCGCGGCCTCAATGAGAAGACCGCCGGCGCGAGCGGCCACGTGCGCCGCAAGGGCGACAGGTTCGCACTCGGCGACGGCAAGGAGGTCCGCTTCTTCGCGGTGAACGTCTCGGCGAGCAACGCCGCGCAGAGCCGCGACTCGATCGACTACCTCGCCCGCCGCCTCGCCAAGCTCGGCGTCAACATGGTCCGGTTCCACAGCCCGCTGTTCGACCGCACCGGCGATCCCGCGAAAGTCGATGCAAAGAAGCTCGACGACCTCCACTACCTCGTCGCGGCCATGAAACGCCAGGGCATCTACACCAAGATCAGCTTCTACTTCCCGCTGTGGTTCGACATCAAGCCGCACTACGGCATCGCTGGGTTCGCTCGGCAGGCCAACAAGAGGCCGTTCGCCCTGCTGTACTTCGAGCCGCGAATGCAGCAGATCCACCGGTCGTGGGCCAAGGCGCTGCTGACGACGCCGAACCCCTACACGCGCCTGCCGATCGCGCGCGACCCCGCCGTCGCCATCGTCGAGATCATCAACGAGGACAGCTTCTTCTTCTGGACGTTCGGCAAGAAGAACATCCCCGCCGTGCACTGGCAGCGGCTGGAGAAGCTCTACGGCGACTGGCTCGCGAAGCAGTACGCCCCAGAGGCCCGCAGCCGGGCCAAGCTGCTCGACGCCTGGCACATGACGGCCGGCGGGCTCAAGCAGGGCGGGGCCGAGAAGCTCAAACGCATGCGCGACCAGGTGCGCTTCCTGGCCGAGAACCAGCGGAAGTTCTATGAGGACACCGTCAGCTATTACAAGAAGGACCTCGGCTACCGCGGGCTCGTCTCGTGCAGCAACTGGCACGTGGCCGACCCGGCCGTGCTCGATACGATCGAGCGATACACCTACACCGCCGGCGACGTGATCGACCGCCACGGCTACTTCGGCGGCCGGCACACCGGCGACGGGGCGAGCTACTCGGTGCGCAACGGGCACGCGTTCACGGATCGAGCCGCCGTGCTGAACCCCGACAAGCTGCCGATCCAGATCCTCCACATCGCCGATACCGAAGGCTACCCGCACATCATCTCGGAGCTCGGCTGGACGCACCCCAACCGCTACCGCAGCGACGCCACCTTGCTGGCGGCCGCTTACGGCTGCCTTCAGGGCACCGACGGGACGTTCTTCTTCGCCGTCGGGAGCAACTTCCTGGCCGACACGTCGATGGGCAAGTTCCAGGTGGGCACGCCCGTGACGGCGGGAACGTTTCCGGCGGCCGCCCTGCTCTACCGCCGCGGCGACGTCAAACAGCCCGACCCGGCCGTCCGGCTGGTCATCAGCCCGGACGAGCTGTACTCGCTGTCCGGCAAGACGGGCTCGACGGCCGAGGCGCTCGACGCCCTCCGCAAGCAGGACATTCCCGCCGCTCGCAAGGCCAGCGCGACGGCCGCGATCGACCCGCTGACGTTTTACGTCGGCCCCGTCGTGCGAACGCTGGATGAGAAGGCCGCGCCCATCGCGACGGACCTCTCGAAGTATATCGACCCCGACAGGAAGACGATCACCAGCTCGACCGGCGAGCTGCACTGGGATTACGGCACAGGCGTCGTGCGCGTCAACACGCCGCGAACCCAAGCCGCAGCGGGCTTCCTCTCCAAGGCCGGTCCCGTCAAGCTGGCCGACGTGACGATCGAATGCGAGAACGAGTACGCCTCCATCATCGTCACCTCGCTCGACGACCTGCCGCTGGCCCGCTCCCGCAGGATCCTCATCCAGGCCATGACCGAGGACCGTCCCTACGGCTTCCGCGCTTCCGGCGGGCGGATCGCGAACATGGGCTCGGCGCCCTTCGGCATCAAGCGCATCGACGCGAGCGTGACGCTGAAACTCGGCGGCGGCACCCAACCCAAGGTCACCGCCCTCGACGAGAACGGGTATGCGACGGACAAGCCCGTCGGCATGGTTAGGTCCTTTGGAGGCGTAATGATCAAGCTCGCCAGCGACGCGATCTATCACGTTGTAACGCGATAGACGAAAGGTTCCAGACAGCAACCACACAGGAGCCACGTACCATGATCTCTGATTCACATCTCCGAACGCTCGTTGCGTTGTTGGCAGCCTGTATCGCGTGCGCCTGGTCGGCCGGGGCCGCCTTGGGGCAGGCGTCCGACGCCGACCTGCTCGCCGGCGCGGCGGCGCGGATCGAGAAGCACCGCAAGGCCGACGCCACCGTCTCGGTTGTGGATGCAGCCGGCAAGCCGGTCGCCGGCGCGGAGGTCCGCGTCGAGATGACGCGGCATGCGTTCCTCTTCGGCTCCAACATCTTCAAGTGGGGCAAGTGCCCGGATGCGAAGGCCGAGGCCGCCTACCGCAGGCACTACGCCGAGCTGCTCAACTACGCGACGCTGCCGTTCTACTGGCCGATGTACGAGCCCCGCCGCGGCCAGCCCATACACGACCAGACGGCCCGTGTCGCCAAGTGGTGCAGGCAGCAGGGAATCCTCTGCAAGGGCCACCCGCTGGCGTGGAACATGGGCGACCCGCGGTGGCTTCCGGACGCCCTCGAGGAGATCCGCCGCCTCCAGATGGCCCGCATCGAGGACTGCATCTCGCACTTCGCCGGGCTCATCGACCGCTGGGACGTCGTCAACGAGGCGACGCACTTCGACCGGCCCGACTTCGTCAACCGCCGCGCGCCCAAGCACAGCGCGATGTGGAAGAAGGTCGGGCAGATCGAGTTCACTCGACAGTCCTTCGAGCACGCCAGGAAGGCCGGGCCAAAGGCGATCCTGCTGATCAACGACTATCGCACGGACCCTCCCTACGAGAAGGTAATCAAGCAGCTCGTCGATGAGAATGGCAATCGAATGTACGACGTGATCGGCATCCAGAGCCACATGCACGGCGGGGCCTGGCCGAACCGGAAGATCTGGGACGTCTGCCGGCGATTCGCCCGCTTCGGCGTGCCGCTGCACTTCACCGAGACGACCATCATCTCGGGCCAACGCGGCTGGCGAAAGGCCGAGCCCGGGCAGTGGAAGTCCACGCCCGAGGGCGAGGCCTACCAGGCCCGCGAGGTCGCACGGTTCTACACGATGCTCTTCTCACACCCGGCCGTCGAGGCCGTCACGTGGTGGGACTTCAGCGACTGGCGCGCCTGGCGCGGCGCCCCGGCCGGCTTTCTCCGCGCCGACATGAGCCCCAAGCCCGCCTATCAGGATCTGCACAAGCTCATCAAGGGCAAGTGGTGGACCACCACGACGCTCCAGACGAACGCCAAGGGCGAGGCGACCTTCCGCGGCTTCCTCGGCGACTACCGCGTGGCCGCCACAGCCGCCGGCAAGAAGGCGGCCGCCTCCCGACTGGTCTTGCGCAAGGGCGCCCGGAACCACTGGCCCGTTCGCTTCAAGTAGGCCCCGCAACGCCGCGCACCTGGGTTGGGTCCTTACGGTTCCTTCGAGGGATGTCGGGCCGCTCTCCGCGAGCCAAAGGCGGCAACGGCGGTCCCCGTCACCAGTGCCCCGGCGACGAGGAGGACGTTGACAATGACGGTGAAGGCCCAGCCGAAGTAGTAGACCATCAGTGGCAGCAGAAAGGGCTTGACCGCGCGGCAGCCGAGGAAGTTGGCCAGGTGGAAGTCCGCAGCGCCCTTCCCGCGAATGTCGCTCAGGAGCGGGTACCACGCGTAGATCGGGCCCATGGACAGCACGCCGGCCAGCGTCGAGAGCCCCACGCCCTTCCCGCCGCTGCCCTTGCCGAGCCAGCGCGCTACCGAGGCCGGGTTGACAAACAGGTTCAGGGAGACCAGGACGGCGAAGACGACGCACAGGGGGATAAGCAACTGGAGCAGGACCTGGGCGCTGGCCCTCAGCGCAGCGACGGCCCGGCCCGGGGAGAAGACTGCCAGCGCCCCGTAGACGAGCAGCACGGCGAGGGGAAACCGCAGGTTCCGAAGGAAGCGGCGCGCGAAGTCCGCGTCCTTCGGGGTTTTCGCCACAGGTGAACTGTGCTTCTCTTGGCTCACGTCAGACATCCCACGAGCAGGACGGTCAGCATCGCAGCGCCCAGCGAAACGGCGAACGACGCGGCGAGCCGCACCAGGGCGAATCGCCCGCCGAGCGCCGCGGCCTCCGCCGGAAGCTGCACCAGACCCACGTTCACCCACGTGAGGATCAGCGCCGTGGCGGCGAACAGGCTCACGCCCTGATCCCGCAGCGCCTTGGCGATCAGGTAGCTGTTGACGGGATGCCCGGCGAAGATGCTGCCGAACAGCGCCCCGCCGAGCGCATCGAGTGCCGGGCGCCCCCGGAACACCCACGCCAGCGCCTCCTTCGACAGGAAGGTCTTGAAGAGGCCGATGCACAGCACCACGCCGAGCATCACCGGCAAAATGGCCGCCAACTGCCGGGCGGCTCGTGTGACGACCGCCGCGGGGGGCAAGCCGCGCTCGGCTCTCCGGCCGCGAGCGCTCTGGGCGGCTGCTTCGGCAGGCGGACGCTCGCCCGCGCAGGCGGCGACGGCCTGACGAACGGCACCGCCGGCGCCGGTGACCACCTCGATGCCATGCTGCTCCAGCCGCGCCGCGATCATCGGGGGCACGTAGCCGGCGAGGAGCACTTGCACCTGTCGCCCGATAGCCTCCGCTGCGATCCGCGCGCCGGCCCCCCGGCCGCCGGCGCCGCCCGGGGCCTCGATGGCCTCCACCGCGAGCGTCTCGCCGTCCACGATCAGCAGATACGCGCATCCCCCGAGCTTCGGCGCGATCCGAGCGGCCAAATCCGAACCAGTTGCGGCGACGGCGATCTTCAATCCCGATCCTCCGACCGCAGGGATTCTATCAGGCAGGAACGCACGCCTCAACGCCGCCGCCGCGGCCGCGACACGTGCTTCCGCGGCGGCAGCGGATCTTCGCTTGGTCGCACGCTTCGCCTTGAGGGGCCGCCGGTCGCGTCAGTGCTTTCGCAGGACGACCATGGTCAGGTCGTCGAGCTGCCTGGCGGGGTGGATGAAGCGGTCGATCTCCCGGCGGCAGAGGTCCACGATCTCGCGGGCGCCGAGGTTGCGGGCGCGATACAGCACCTCCAGCAGGCGCTCGATCCCGAACCGCCGGCCCTTGGCGTCGAACGCCTCCCAGAAACCGTCGCTGGCCAGCACGAGAAAGTCGCCCGAGCGAAACTGCCGCCGACGCAGCACGGGAGGGGAGTCGGCCTCCAGCGGAGACACCAGCGGCAGAGGCAGATGGGTCGCGTCTTCCGTGTGGAACTCGTCCGCCTCGCGGTCGTAGAAGATGATCGGCCCGTGCCCGGCGGAGGCATAGGACAGGGCGGCCGCCGGCGTGTCCAGCAGCCCGAGGAAGCACGTCACGAACTGCCCGTCGTGCAGGTCGCCCACCAGGAGCCGGCGCGCCTCGTGAAGGACGTCCACCGCGCTGGCGCAGCGGGTGCCGAAGGCCCGCAGCATCGCCCGCGTCTCCGAGATGATCAGTGCCGGCCCGATGCCGTGCCCGCTCGCGTCGGCCAGCGTGATCATCCATCGCTCGTCGGGCAGGCAGAAGAGATCGTAGGTATCGCCGCCGGCCTGTTCGGCCGGTCGGCTCCAGCCGGCCGCGTCGAAGCCGGGCATCGAAACGCCGCGCTGCGGAAGCAGTCTCCGCTGGATTCGGGAGGCCAGCTCAAGCTCCCGCTGCACTCGCTGCTTTTCCCGGTCGGCGTCGATTCGCTGCCGGCCGAGCGCCGCAGCAACGAGAACGGCCGCCACCACCGAGCCGGCGGAGAACACGGAGGGGCCGGCATAGCCCAGGCCGGCGGCGACCGCCGCCGTCAGCCCGGCCGCAGCCTGCACCAGGATCGCCCAGCGAAGCAATCGAAGGCGGCTCAACGGGCCGCCCACCAGACCCCTCGTGCGGCCCGGATACCGCCACAGCAGGATCAGCGAGTAGGCCTGCACCGCGAACCAGACGGCGAGGAACGCGACGACCAGGGGGCCGGTCCTCGGCTGCCAGGGAGCCGCGCAGGCCCAACTGCCCGTCGCAGCGAGCGCTTCCCCGCGGGCTTCGAGAAAAAGCGGCGACCACGCAGCCGGGACCGCAGCCAGGAAGGCCGCGTACACCCAGCCGACGCGGCGGCTCAGGGCGTTCCGTGTTCGACAGTAGCGAAGCACGAAGTGCAACTGGAACGGCATGCTGACGATCGCCAGAACGTACATGAACCGTATGCATCGAAGGGTGGCCGAGGCCGCCCCGGGAACGGCCGGCGAATCCATCCCGGGCGGGACGACGTTGTCGGCAAGGAAGACCGCCAGGCAGGCGGCCGCGCAGCAGGCGACCAGACCCGCAAAGATCAGGTCCAGGATCTGCCTGCCCAGTTTCCAGTAGATCAACAGGAAGATCGCCGAGATCGGCGCCGCGACCATGACGCCCAGGAGGGCGTGGATCGAGAATGTGTTGAACGGCAGCATGTTGCACCCGCGAGGGGGTGTGGGCCCTTCGTCAAGCCGCCTTTTTCCTGGCCGGCTTCGTGGCGGGTTTCGGTTCGGGTCTCCGCCTGGGCTCCGGCGCGCGCTTCGACGCGGGCATGGCGCCGAGAGTGACCGCGACTTGGCTGTACTCGCCGTCGCGGCGATAGCGGACCTTTACCTTGTCGCCCACCTCGTGGCGGTAGACGATGGCCAGCAGGCGCTCCGGGTCGACGGTCCGCTCGCCGTCGATGCGGATGATGACGTCGTCGGCCCGCAGGCCCGCCTTGTCGGCCCCGCTGCCGGGAACGACCCGCACTACCCGCACGCCGTCAACGCCCGGGCGCAGTTGGATGCCGATATAGGCGTGCCGAGGCGGCAGGCGAAGGACCGGCGCCTTGAGCTTCATGACCCACTTCTTCCAGTCCGCCTCGATCTCGCCGAGCTTCTGCCCGAAGACCTTCTCCAGCGCGGCGGCGCCGCTGCGGTCGCCGTCGTAGCCGTCGACGTAGGCGTCGTACCACTCCCTCAGCAGCCCCTTGCCGTGGAGGTACATCATCATGTAGCGGCACTGGGCGTAGGAGGTCATGGCCTCGGTCATGAACTTCCGGTGACTGTAGCCGACGAACTCGCCGAAAGGAATCGTCCGCCTCCTCCGCAGGATGCTCTGGAGCATGTTCAGCCGGCGGTTGGGCTGCGGGGCGGCGCGTCCGGCGACGACCCTGGAGGACTCGAACAGCGTGGCCAGGCCCTCGGTGATCCAGATGGGATGAAGCTGGCCAAAGGCCTCCTGGTCGGCCGCGTGAAGGGCATGGGTGAACTCGTGGACGAGCGTCAGGCCCACGGTCCGGGCGTACAGCACGTGCGGGCCTCGCGAGTAGAAGCCCCCCCTGCCGTCCCACTTCCAGTCGCTCGATTTCGGGATCACGATCGTCAGGTATCGCTCGAAGCGGTTGGTGAAGAGGCCCTTCCACTGCGCGGCGGCGTAGGCGGTCAGCCGCTGCTTCATCTCGACGAGCGTCCGGCGGTCCACGTTGGTGGCGAAGACGAGCTTGCGGTCGTGGTCGATCTCGTAAAGGTAGCCTTTGCCGAACTGCTCGCGGAGATGGTCGCGAATCTTCGCCGCCCGCTGACGCTGGATCTCGTCCTTGCGGGCGACGAGCTTCTTGTAGCCGCTCGTCTTCCGAATGGCCTCCAGGTCCGGGTCGCGCTGGAGGTGGCGAAAGGCGCTGTAGCCGTGCCCCACGGCGGTGTTGAGGCTCTCGATGGCCTCCTCCTTCCGGCCGGCGCGGCTGTGCACGCAGGCCAGGTTGTACCACGCGATGTTGTTGTGCGGGTCGATCTCGAGGACCCGCTCGAGCAGCGGCCGGCACTCGGCGTACTTCTCGGCCGCGAAGAGCCGAAACACCCTGCGATTGATCTCGGCGATCTTCCGGGCCTTCTCGCGCCGCCGGCGAAGCTGTTCATTCTTGTCGTCGCGGTGGGGCCTGGCGGGCCTCGTGTCGGGCCTGTCCGGCTTGCCGGGCTTCTTGCCGACGAGCGTCGCCGCCGGGGGGACCTGGGGCTTCCTCGGCGCCGATCGGACCGGGCAGACCGGCACCGCGGCGATGAGAAACAGCAAGGCCGCAACCCGTCTCATGTCCTTCCTCTCCCCCACGGAGGCACACACATTGTAACGCACGGCAGGCACCTGGTATTCCGAGGTTTTCGGCGGGGTGCTCGTGTGGGGTCCTACGAAGCGGCCTGTTTTCTCCTTCGCGTCCAGGGGTATCGCCGCCAGCTTGCCAGCAGGCTCGTGACGATGAGCATCACGTGGCAGACCGTTTCCAGGCCCTCCTCCAGAAAGCTGTGGACGGCCTGCTCGCCGGGGACGAATCGAAAGGCCCGCCGGCTGATCAGGAAAGCCAGCAGATACGTCCACAGCGTCGCCAGCAGCCAGGACGTGTGGCGAGCGTCGCGGGTCGGCCTTTTCAGCCGTCTGCGCCAGGCCAGGGCCCATATCGCCACTGCCGCCAACATGAAGTAGACGCCGCGATGGGTCCATTCGAAGTGGACCTCGCGGCAGAGCAGAGTGGCCGACAGTCCCACGAGGATCATGCTCAGCGGGTTGCGGGTCACGACGGAGTTGACGACGTACACCGCCACAGCCGCGGCCAGGAGAAACGGCGCCACGATTTCCGGGTAGGTCTGGGCCGGACCGTTGATCACCCGCATGACCTCGGGCCGGACCGACCCCAGCGCACCGAAGCCCGCCAGCAGGCCCGCGGCGCACGGCCCGATCAGCCACGGCCACCAGATCAACCGGCGCGAAAGCCGCCCTGTCCGGCCCAGAATCTGAAACCGATCCGACACACCGGGCTCCTTGAATTCTCCCCCTGATACGTTCTTTCGGCCGCGGCTGCAAGGCTTTGAACGGAAGCCATCAGCCGTGAGCCATCGGGAATCAGCGGCGGGGTGGTGGACAGGCCGGGCGGCTCGCGGCTCGTTTCAGGGCCTCTCTGGGGCCCCTGGAAGCCCCACAGACGCCTCGGCGGCGCCGGGGCGACCTGCGGGCGTCATTGGCGGATTCGTCTCTCCCACGGGCGTTTTCCGGGGCGTTTGCGTTTCCGTATCCGGCGCCGGTTCGGTATATTCGTTCCCAGCAGAAGGGCGCAACGATGAACGACGCAAGCCACAGCAGCGCGCCGCCGACGGCCGGGCGCGAAGGCTATTTCGGGCCATACGGCGGGCAGTTCGTGCCCGAGACCCTCATGTCGGCCCTGCACCAACTGTCGCGGGAGTTTGACGCGGCCATGGCCGACGAGGCGTTCCTGGCGCAGTTCGACAGGCACCTGCGCGAGATCGCCGGCCGGCCCAGCGCGCTGTACTTCTGCCGGCGACTGACCGAGCAGCTCGGCGGGGCGAAGATCTACCTCAAGCGAGAGGACATGGCCCACACCGGCGCGCACAAGATCAACAACACGCTCGGCCAGGCGCTGCTGACGCTGCGGATGGGCAAGAGGAGGGTCATTGCCGAGACGGGCGCCGGCCAGCACGGGGTCGCCACGGCCGCCGCGGCGGCGGTGTTCGGGCTCGACTGCGACGTCTACATGGGCACCGAAGACATCCGCCGCCAGGAGCTCAACGTCTTTCGCATGAAGCTCCTCGGCGCGCGCGTCCTGCCCGTCACCACCGGTCAGCGCACGCTGAAGGACGCCTGCAACGAGGCCATGCGCGACTGGATGGGAAGCGTCGAATACACGCACTACATCCTGGGCTCCGTCACCGGGCCGCATCCGTATCCGACGATGGTCCGCACGTTTCAGAGCTGCATCGGCCGCGAGGCCCGCGAGCAGATGCTCGCCGTCGAGGGCCGCCTGCCGGACCTCATCGTCGCCTGCGTCGGCGGAGGCAGCAACGCCGCGGGGATCTTCCACCCCATGATCGACGACCCGGTCGAGATGGTCGGCGTCGAGGCCGGCGGGCGAAGCATGAACCTCGGCGACCACGCCGCCACCCTCGTCGTCGGGTCCCCCGGCGTCCTACACGGCTCCAAGAGCTACGTCCTCCAGGACGACGACGGACAGACCGCCGAGGTCCACAGCGTCTCGGCAGGGCTCGATTACCCCGGCGTCGGGCCGGAGCATTCCTACTGGAAGGACGCCGGCCGCGTGCGATACACCGCGTGCAGCGACGACGAGGCCATCGACGCCCTGGTAACGCTCAGCCGCAGCGAGGGCATCATCGCCGCGCTGGAGAGCGCCCACGCCGTGGCGGAAGCGATCAAGCTCGCAGAAACCATGCCTCCCGACAAGATCATCCTGATCAACCTTTCCGGCCGGGGCGACAAGGACTGCAACGAGATCGCCGAGATCCTCCGCCGCAGGGGCGAGATGGGGAATGATGAATGATGAATGATGAATGACGAATGATGAATGACGAATGATGAATGACGAATGATGAATGACGAATGACGAATGCTGAATGCTGAATGCTTAATGCTCATCGATGAAAGCTGATCGCTGAAGGCTCCCATGGGCGACCTCGACGACAACCGGCTGGTGAGGACCTTCGCCGACCTCCGGGCCGCGGGCAAGCGGACGCTGGTGCCCTTCCTGACGGCCGGATACCCCGACATCCGGACCACCGAAGCCTTCCTGGAAGATCTCGAGGCGCGCGGCGTGCGCGTCTGCGAGCTGGGGGTCCCCTTCAGCGACCCGATAGCCGACGGGCCGACCATCCAGGCCTCCTACACCGCCGCCCTTCAAGCCGGCGTGACCAGCCGGCACGTGCTCGACCTGGTTGGCCGCTACCGCGACGGCGGAGGCAAGATGGCCCTGGCGGCCATGGTCAGCTACTCCATCGTCTTTAGACACGGCGTCGATGAGTACATCGCCTCGGCGGCCCAGGCCGGCTTCGACGGCATCATCGTGCCCGACCTGCCGGTGGACGAGGCCGCTGCCGTCGGGCCGATGGCCTCCGCCCGCGCCGTGGCCAATGTCCTGCTCATCGCGCCCACCACCCCGCCGCCGCGCCGACTCGAGATCGCCGCCCAAAGCCGCGGCTTCATCTACTTCGTCTCCGTCGCCGGCATCACCGGCCAGCGCGACAACCTGCCCGACGAGACCACCACCGCCGTCGCCGAACTGAGAAAACACACCGATACGCCCATCTGCGTGGGTTTCGGCATCTCCCGCCCGGAGATGGTCGCCGGCGTCTGCGAGGTGGCCGACGGCGCGATCGTCGGCTCGGCCATCATCCGCCGGATCACCGACTCGAAGGACGCCGCCCGGAAGCAGGTCGTCGCGAAGGTCGGCCGGTTCGTCTCCGAGATGCTGGCACCGGTTCAGTGAGCCCCCCGGGGCGCCGGCAGGGCGCCGTGGCCCATTCCGGCCGGCAAGCCCGCCGGGGCACCTGATTCACGCGGGCCCCAAGAAAAGGGCCGTCCCGCATTCGGGACGGCCCTTTCGGTCGCTGTCGTGCCGGGTCCGCCGGACCCGTATGTTCTTATTTCCTGCGACGCCGTCTGGCCAGCACGGCCACGCCGCCGAAGGCCAGCAGGACCATCGTCGCCGGCTCGGGGATCCCCGCGCCGGGGCCGGTGTAGGTCCGGCCCTCGAAGGCCTTCCACAGCAGGTAGTCGCGGAAGTCGACCACGCCGCTCAAGTCGACGTCGCCTTCAGCCCATCCGCCGGGCTGGTCGAAGTTGGCCTCCAGGATCGCCAGGTCGTCATGGTCCACGTCCTCATCGACGTCGATGTCGCCGATGATGGTTATCCGGATGAGGATCTCGTCGTCGCTGTTGAGGGTGTTGGGATCGATCGCCACCAGCGACCACTCGTCCCTGTGTCCGGCGCGGATGACCGAGGAGGTGATGCCGGCCGCGCCGTTCCAGTTGCTGCCGATCCAGTTGGAGCCGCTCCAGCCGCCGCCGCCGCGGCCGGCCAGGATGTCGTTCCTCACGTCGGCCAGCGTGGTGTTCGAGTCGTACATGATCTCCAGCGACTGCCCTACGTCCAGCAGGCCCGTCGGATCGAGCTCCAGGTCCAGGCAGGTGCTGTCGTGCTGCCCGAGCTCCAGCCTGGCGTTGCTGCCAACCGTCACCGTGCCGGCGTTCTCGAAGCCCTTGACCTTCAGCACCGCGCCGCTGTCGACCTCGATCGTGCCGAAGATGCCGCCGCCGGCGCCGGTGCCCGCCTCGTAGTGGGCCTTAACCCGATCGGCGTCCAGCACGGAGTAGTAGACGGCGAACTCGTCCATCCTGCCGTCCCACTCCCTGTCGTTGCCGTTCCAGGCGCCGATGTTGCCGTTGAGGATTATCGGGTCGTTGTTGCCGTTGTCGGACCCGCTGTACACCTCGTTCCCATCGACGTACATCTTCACCTGGCCCGTGACCCCGTCATAGGTCGTCGCCATGTGGTACCACGTGCTGGCGTTGTAGGTGAAGGTGTCCATCAACACGTCACCGCCGTTGCCGTTGATGCACCACCTGAGGGGGTGGCCGTTGAACTGGAAGTGCAGCCGGCCGGCCGCCCATCCGTCGCTGTTCAGGACCGACCGCCAGCCGCCCATGTTGTCGCCGTAGAACCATGTCTCGATGGTCATCTTCTCGCTGGTCAGCGTCTCGTCGATGCTGACGGAGTCGTCGGTGCCGTCGAACTCCACGGCGGTCCCGAGCGCGGGATACGCAGTGGGCTGGCCCGGCGTGGCCTGATTCAGGTACGTGCCGTTGTGGTTGCCGGTCTCGTCGACCGCGGTGGCGCCGGAATCCTCGAAGCGGTAGTAAAGCTCGGGGTTGTCGGCCATCACCTCGACGTCATAGGGCAGGCCGCCGGGGACGCCGCCGGGCGACCGGATGATCGTGTCGCTCAGGTCGTTCTCGCCGACCTCGGCCTTGACGAGGGCGCCGTTGTTGTCGATGTGGGTGATGTTCGTCGTGCCGCCCTTGAGGACGAGCGTCTGGTCCTCGCCGACATTGATCAGGTCGGCCGTGACGTTGCCGGTGGACTCGATCTTGACGCTGATCGGGCCTTCCATGTTCAACGTGCCGATGTTGGCGGCGTGCCCGGCGTCGAAGGCGAAGTTGTCCTTCCTGACGAGCATCTCGCCGGCGACCTCGAGCGGTCCGCCGCTGAGGTTGATGGCCGGGTCGGGCGCGTCCTCGACGGTCAACTGCGTGCGGAACTTGGCCAGCCCCGTGCCGTCACCCAGCAGCGAGCCGCTCAGGCTGCCGTAGTTGGCGTCCAGCGAGGAGGCCCTGATGTCCATCACGCCGCCTTCGGGGATCGTGACCATCTCGGCCGTGCTCGTAACCAGCGGGTCGTGCAGCTCCAGCGTGCCGGCCGGCGTGACGATGCCGGCGTTGGTGAACCCGCCGACCATCAGCTTCGAGCCGGCATCCACGGTGAGTTCGGTCGGCAGCTGGAAGAAGTTGGCGCTATCGAACGTGGCCGTGGCCAGGGCCCCGCCGCCTTCGTGCGACGTGACGCCCAGGCCCAGCAGGATCGTGTCGTCCATGTCACAGATCGGGCGGTCCGTCCACAGCTCCGTCCAGGCGTCCCCGAACGGCGCCGAGGCGTCGACAAAGCCGCGGAAGAGGTCGCCCTCGCGTGTGAGCTTGATCCTGGACGGCCACTGCTCGCTGCCCGGGTGACGGCTGTCGGAGTCGCCCCCGTCCGTCGTGCGCAACTGGAAGCTCGCGCCGTTGGTTCCGCTAATGCTCATGTAGGCATTGCGGCTGTTGGCCGCCGTCGAGTTGCGGGCCATGATGCCGGCCTTCCGCCAGCCGTTCGTGCCGATGCTGAAGTCGGTCAGGTCAATCGTCACGGCGAAGTCGCCGGTCCACTCCGTGTAGACGAAGTAGAAGCTGTCGCTGCCGCCCCAGATGTCTCCGCCGTCGCCCGTGACGGTCCAGGTCCCGGCGGCCTCGCTGTGGCTGCCGGCCCCGGCGGGGTTGCCGATGTCCTCGCCGGTGATTACCTGCGGGGTCATCCCGGAGGACGTGATGACCGTGTCGGTCAGGTCCACGGTCGCGTTGTTCGTGATGAGCACTTTGCCGTCGTTGTTGATGCCCATCCCGGAGTTCAGGCCGTTGCCATCGGTGATCGCCAGCTCGCCGCCGTCGACCGTGACGGCCTCGAGGTCCGCGGCGTTGCCGCCGTTGAGCGACAGCTTGCCGCCGCCGCTGACGGCCGCCATGGAGCTGACGCCCAGCTCGCCGCCGGGATCGACCGAGACGTTCGCGTTGACGGCCAGCGTCTCGAACGTCGACTTGACGCCCGGGCCGAACGAGAAGTCGGTGTTGACCCTCGCGTCCGTGGCCCGCAGCAGGCCCGTGCCGAGGTCGATCACCGGGCCGGCGCCCTCGATCGTCAGGTCGTCGAAGACGGCAACGTTGGTGCCGCGCAGCGTGCCTCTGATCACGCCGATCTCGGCCTGGTTCAGCGCCGCGCTGCCGAGGTCAAGCAGGCCGCCCTCGTTGATAACGAGTTCGTGGGCCGAACTCTGACTCGCGCCGTTGAACACCATGTTGCCGTCGATCGTCACGAGGTCGGCGTGCGTGAAGCCGCCGAGCGAAATCGTGGCGTTCGCGTCCACCTGGATGCGGCCGAGGATCGGCTGATACCACGCGCGGAAGAGCGACATGTTGTCGGGATCCTCCGGGTAGGCGTAGTCCAGCGCGTTCGTGCTGCCGCCCGTGTTGCCGTCGGCCATGCCGAAGCCGAAGTCGACGACGTCCCAGTTGGCGTCGCCGGCACCGGTGTTCTGCTGGTTGAAGAAGCCGTAGCCGCCCGTGCCGTTGCTCATGCGGAGCTCGAACTCGTACCACCCGGCGCCGGAGGCCGGCACGTACATCGCGGCCGAAGCCTCGTTCCAGCTCGTGTTGCTCAGGACCTGGGTCCTGACGCCCGTGTTAGGGTCGGTGATCCACAGCCGGGTCTGGTCGTCGATCTGCTCGACGAAGCTCTTGTTGCCGTCCAGCCAGATCTGGCCGGTGTAAACCATCGTCTTGTTGTCGCTGTCGCCGAGGCCGTCGCCCAGCGGGCCGTTGTAGTGCCACGGGTTCGTGGGATCGTACGCCTGGCGGGGGTTGCCGCCAAATGCCTGCAAGGCGGCCTCCGGCCCGGCGCTCAGACCGATGTTGCCCGGGTTGGGAGTGGTCTGGTCCATGTTGCCGACCAGGCCGCCTCCCACCAGGCCGGAGTACCAGGTCTCCGGCAGCGTCGGCGAACTCTCGATCATCGTCGTGCCGAGATCCACGTCGCCGGTGGCGGCCCTTACCAGCCCGTCGTTGAAGACGGTGCCGTTGTAGACCGTCGCGGCGTTGCCGTCGAACACCAGTTCGGAACCCTCGCCGACGTTCGTCTGCGTCATGCCGCTGTGGTCGTTGCGGACCGTCACCGTACTGGCGGTCAGGTCCATCTCCGTGACGGTGGTATCCAGCGGCAGGGCGCCGGGCAGGTCGGCCGACAGGTCGATCGTGCCGTTGGTGACCTCCAGCCTGACCGTCCCGCCGCCGAGGACCTCGATGCCGCTGCGGAAGTTGATGTTGCCGCTGAGCTTCAGCGTCCGGTCGGCCTTGGGGCCCGCCACCGTCGGGTAGCACAGGAACGTCTGGCCTTCGCACGGGTCGCCGACCTGCTGCGTGAAGCCGAGCGTCAGGCCGTTGGCGTTGCCGCTCAGCGTCGCGCCGTCATGCAGGATCAGCTCGCCGGGCTCGAAGCCGTTGCCGTCCTCGTCCGTGCCGCCTTCGGCGATCCACCGGCTCTCGGGCAGGAAGCCCTGCGTGCCGCCCCAACGCAGCTCGGCGCCGCTGAAGACCTCGATGCCCTCGAGGTGCGCGTGGCCGACGTTCGGGTCCAGCGCCACGCCGCCTTCTTCCGCCGTGGGGTTCAGCCACGTGTACGCCGTGGCACCCAGGGCCGAGGAGTCGGTGTCTGCGTCCATCGCCATCGCCAGCGTGCCCTCGGAGACGATCCAGTAGAACTTCCTGGCCCGACCATAATCGGCATAGACGTCGGGGGCCGCGGAGTACTGGCCGGGCTGGTAGGACCGCCCGCCGAGCTCGACCGTGCCGCTGCCGAACTTCTCCACGTAGGCCGTCGGGCTGTCGCCGTTCGACAGGACCGGGCTGAGGATCGCGCCGTTGTCCCCGTCGGGGCTGTGGATGTAGTCGCCCTCGCCGCCGATGTGGTACGGGTCGTCGTACGTCGAGACCACGCCGGTGAACGGATCGACGTTGAACCTGAGTCCCATCTCGTCGCCGGTGCCGACGTTAACGGCCACGTCGAACTGTACCGTCGCGCCGCGGTGCATCTCGCCGATCGCGCGGAGCGTGAAGCCGGCGCTGGTGTACTGCACCTTGGCGTTCTCGCCGATGATCAGGGCGTTGTCCTGCGGGCCGTCCGCCGCATCGGCCGTGGGGCCGCCGTAGGCCGTCAGCATCGTCGTGTTCGGCCCGAGGTACAGGAAGCGGGTGGCGTCAACGCCGTGGCCGCCGCCTGCGTGACGGTAGGAGATCGGGCCGAGGTCAAGCGTGGCGCCCTCGCCGAGGAACGACGACGTGCCGTCCTGGAGGACGAACTCGCAGTTGGCGTCGGTGATGCTCAGCGTGCTGCCGTCCAGTATCTCGATCGTGCCCTGGAGGTACACGTTGGCATCCAGGTTGCCCCCACTCCTCATCACGAGGGCCGTCCCGTTCTGGATGTTCAGGTCGCCGCTATAGGCGAGGCTCGTGGGGTTGTAGATCTCCAGCGTACCGCCCTGGATGGTCGTGTGGCCGCGGATCACGTTCGGATCGGCCACGTCCGCGGCGTAGGTGTTGTTGGAGTCGCCTCCGCCGATGGGGTCAAGCATGACGGCCGTGTCCGTGCCGACCTTCCACAGATTGGCGTCCGGCCGGACGAACCCGCCGTCGCCGTAGCCGGTGCTGCCGCCGCTGTTGCTGCCGATCATGTAGTCGCCCGTCTGGAACATGTTCTGGATGGCGCCGGCGTCCAGCGTGCCGCCCGTGTTGGCGATGGCGCCGCCGTTCACCTTGATGTTGTCCTCGCGGGCGCCCGTGCTGTTCAGGTCGAGCATGCCGCCGGGATTCACCCACACCCAGTTCCCGTCGGCCGACTCCACCTTCTCAAACGCCTTCTTGAGGTAGATCGTCTCCATGTTGACCTGCACGTTGCCGGTCAGCGTGTTCTCGGCGTTCAGCAGGGCCACGCCCTCGGTGAACAGGACGTTGTTGTCGTGCGAGTCGGCCCAGCCGAGCGCCGCGTCGGCGTTCGGGGCCAGCGGCGTGTCCGCCAGCAGGTCGTCCACCGTCAGCCGCCCGCCGCCGCCGCCGAGGAAGTACCCGGCCGCGCTCGGCGTGAGGTCGCCGCTGTAGGTCGAGTCGACCACGGCGCCGAGGTACGCCGTGTTGTCGGAGAAGTCGATGGCGGCGTTGGAGCCGGCCGACAGGGCCGCAATGCCCGCCGAGGCCGCCGCCACCTCGTTATAGTTGTGGTCGCCCTTCTGGACGGTGTACAGGCTGCCGGCCTCGATCAGGACGCTGTCGGGCACCTTGCCCGCGGAAGTCACGATCACCGTGCCGCCGGGGCTCGTGCCGATCACCAGGTCGGGGATGCTGTTGTTGGCACCGGCCAGCGTCAGCGTGCCGGCCCCGGCCTTCCGCAGCGTGTGGGTCGTCGTCAGGTCGCCGCTGTACAGAACCGTGCCGCCAGCGACGTTCCAGATGCGGTTGGCGTCCAGCGTCTCGTTGTCGTCGATGGTCAGCGTCTGGCCGGCGCCGATGTTGAACAGCGTGTTGGCGTCGGCGGCGCCGAAGTCCTCGATGGCGTGGATGGTGGCGCTGGCCGGCACGTCGAGCGTGCCCTGGAGGCCGACCACGTAGTCGACGCTGACGTCCGGGACGTTGATGACCGTCAGGGCGCCGGGGCCCGGGCCGGCCGACGGGGCCGTCGCGCCGACCATCTGGTCGTTGATGACCAGAGTGCCGTCGCCGAGGAGCACCGGCTTGAGGTTAGCGCCCGCGGCGTTGACCTCGACCGTGCTGTCGTCGGTCATGCTGAAGGCGTAGCCGCCGGCGGCCGCGTCGAAGTTCGCGTCGGCCGCGGCGATCCTCAGCGTGCCGCCCTGGAGACTCAGCCCCGGACCGGTGATGTCGCCCAGGGCCAGGGTGTCGGCCATCACCAGCGTCCCTTCGTTGGCATCCACGCCGCCGGTGAAGGTGTTCGCGTGGCTCAGCGTGACGGCCTCACCGCCGACCTTGATCAGCTTGCCGGGCATCAGCTCGCCGAGGACGTTCCACATGAGGTCCTCGATGGGGCTGCACCCGTCGGCAATGATGCCGCTGATCTCGAAGTCCTCGCCCAGACCGTCCGGGTCGCCGAGAAGGATCGTGCCGATCAGGTCCAGCGGGGCGTGGTAGTTGGCCCCCGCCAGCGTGGAGATCACGCCCGTCGGGTCGCTGTACAGCGGACTGTCGATGGAGGGACGGGCACCGGCGTCTTCTATCAGCATCATGTTCATCGACCCGCCGTTGCCGTCGGACTGCCGGAAGCTCGCGTCGATGTCGGCGAAGTCGAGGATCAGGTTCCCGCCGGCCAGGCCGGCATCGCCGTACTGGTAGGCAACGTCCTGAATGCCGGTCGGCCCGACCACGTCCTTCATCGTGTTGCTGAGCTGGAGGCCCAGCGTGGCGTACTCGTGCATCGTCATGCCTTCGACGGTGCTGTCGTACGTGACCTTCGTGATCGCCCGCGTGCCGAGGGCCATGGAGAGCCTCCCGACGATGATGCTCGGGTTGTTCGGGTCGGTGTCGTGGTAGCCCTGGTCGTAGCCGTCGAAGTTGGAGTCGATCACCAGCGTGGCGTTGTCGACGTAGATCGTGCCGGCCCACTTGTTCGGGTCGGAGTCGCTGAGGATCAGCCCGCCGCCGCTGTAGGTCCCGCCGCGGCCGAACTCCAGCCTCGCCGCCGCGTCGCCGCCGCTGTCCAGCGGGCCGACCGTGATCATCGCGCCCGCCACGGCGTCCATGCCCAGCGTGCCGCTGGTGATCGTCACGGGGCCGAGGTCTACGTCGGTGCCGGCGGTGATGACGTTGATCTGGCCGCGGTCGGCGGAGTCCAGCGTCGTGGAGCCGAACGCGACGTTGTAGTCGTTGGCGCTGGAGATGCTGATTATCGGGTTGTCGGTGTCGTCCTCCAGCAGCAGCGAGGGGAAGGTCACCGTCTCGCCGGTTCCGGCGCCGGTGACGTGGAGGATCGGCTCGGCCCCGACGCCGGTGGCCTTGACCGCCGCCGGCAGCGTCACGGAGCTGTCGATCTCGAGATCCGCCCTCCCGCCGATCAGCTCGATCAGCGGGGCCGTTCCGTCGAGGGAGCCGACGCCCTGTGCGATCAGGTGGCCGCCGGCGTGCACCCGCCAGTGCTCGTCGCCGCCGCCGACGCAGTCGTCGACCGTCACCTCGGCCCGGACCACGCCGAGGTCAACCGTCAGGTTGACGTTCCGCATGTCCATGTCGGTGTTGAAGTTGGCCGTGCCGATGTCCAGGTTCATGTTGTCGTTGAAGCCCGGATCGACGTTGAGATTGGCCATATCCATCGTGGCGTCCATGCCGTCGCGGAAGAACAGCGGCTGGCCGTCGAAGTCCACGATGCCGGCGTCGATCGTCGAGTTGCCGTCGAAGTGGACCTCGGTGTTGGGATCCTCGAAGTAGACGTGCCCGGCCGCCAGGACGCCCGTGTACTCGGTGCCGCCGAAGTTCTCGGTGGTGAAGTACACGTGGTCGCCGGCGGTGCTGGCGGTCTGGAAGCCGCCGGAGGCGATCCGGCCGACGATCCGCGTGTGCTCGGTCCCGCCGATCTCCAGCGTGCCGTCCCCGCCCCAGTCGTACAGGTAGCCGCGGCCGCCGTGCTGGCGGTTGTGGATCCGCCCGGGGTGGGTGCCGTCATCGACAGTCCCGCCGATGACCGTATAGACGTTGTCGTCCCGCCAAGTCTCCAGCACGGAGTTGGGGGCCAGGTTCACGTTGGGCAGGACCAGGACGCCGTCGGCGCCGCCGTGGCCCTGCTCGTCGGCACGTATCCAGGCCCTGGTGTCCGGCTCGACCCGGAACGTCATGTTGATCTGCTCGGTCGCGTCGTCGTGGACGATGAACCGGATGCCGCGGTCCTGCGTGATGTGGACGACGGCGCTCGAGTCGCCCCACGTCGAGCCGCCGGCCTGCCAGTCGCGGCCGTAGTAGACCTCCATCGCGGCGTTGCCGCTGCCGCCGACGTGGCTCCTGCCGTTCAGCCAGATGTGCCCGCCGTTGGCGTCCGACGGGTCGCACCACAACTGCACGCGGCTCATGTTGACGTTCACCGTGCTGCCGTTGAGCGTGAAGCCGTCGGCGTAGCCGTAGTCGCCATGGTCGTGACCCGCCTGGCCGCCGCGGTCGTCGACGAAGCTCTGCCAGGTCTGGTCGATCAGGCGGAGTACGCGGTCGTGCTGGGTCCTTGTGTTGTCGAAGTTGAACACCACGTTGGGGTTCAGCCTGCCGATCAAGCTGAAGTCGTCGTCGTCGTGGTACGTGATCGTGCCCTCGCCGTACACGTTGCCCAGGAAATGGTCGTCGCCGGCGTTGACCTGCCGGATGTACAGATGGCCTGGCTCAGCGCCTTCCTGGTGGAGCGTGACGTCCATGAGAATGTCGCACCAGTCCCGGTTCATCGCGGCCGTCACGAAGCCGTGGATGTTCAGGTCGGTGTAGTGGACGATGGCCTCTTCGTTGTAGGCGGGGTTGCCGTCGGCGTACCAGTCGCCCCGCAGCCGGACGTCGTTCTGCCCGGTGTCGGAGTTGCCGTTGCTGTAGACGTGGACCTCCGCGGTCAGCTTGTTGTAGTACGAGTTGGTGCCGTTCTGCGCGCTCTCCCCGTCGCGGTAGACCATGGGGCGTATCTCGTCGTTGTTGCCGAGGTGGATGACCAGCGGGGTCTCGAACGTGACGGGATTCTCCCGCGTGCCGTTGCGGCCGTGCATGATCCGGAACTGCTTGCCGGTGCCGCCGCGGGCGTCGAAGACGCCGCCGTTGGGGTCGTTCCAGATGTCCACGTGCCCGTCAGCCCACACCGTTCCGCCGTTGAGCTTGAAGCCGCCGACCGTGGGGCCGACCATCGTCTCGGCGCCGCGCCACGCCTCCCAGAGGCGGCGGTCGTCGCCGCCGGTCCAGCGGAGGGCGTCCGGGGTGCCCGGCGCCCCTGCGCCCATCGGGCCGAAGTGGCTCCAGTTGCCGGTCTGGATGTCGATGTCGGTGTCGATCACCTCGCCCATGAACATCGCGCCGCTGTCGGTGACGGTCAGCGTCCCGCCGTTGCCGTCGATCCGGCCGAAGCCGAATGAATGGTGGTTGTCCGGATCGACCCGGGCGTTGCCGTCGAGCGTCAGCTCCATGACGAGGCGGCCGGCCCACTCTTCGAAGCGGACGAAGGCGCCTTCATCGAGGTGAAGGTCCGTCAAGTGTGCCACGCCCCAACCGTTGTCGCCGTGGTCGTTGCCGACCGCGTGGGCTCGGATGATGCCGTCCCGCGTGCCGGGGTCGGCGTCCGCATTGAAGACGTTGATGTCCCAGTCGACCTTGTGCAGTTCGTCCTCGCGCGTGCCCACGCCGTCGTCGGGGTTGGTGTCGTTCAGGTGGAAGCGAAGCTGGCCGTTGTTGCTGATGTTGACGGTGTGGTTGGCGTCGTCTTCCATCATCGCGATCCAGGGGGGGTCCACCACCCCTTGCAGGTTCGGGAACTCGTAGCCGATGTCGATGCGGCCGCCCTGGGCGTTCCAGGTGATGCCCGTCCCGGCGTTGGTCCGCAGCTCCGCCCTGTTCCGGAGGATCGTGAAGGAGTGGCCGGGCGTCATGCTGAAGCCGGCGCCGAAGCCGAGGTCCAGGCCGTTGGACTGGAAGTCGCCGTCCTGGTCGTTGGTCAGCTCCACCCAGTCGCTGCTGTTCCAGACGATGTTGGCGTCCACCACGCCGACGATGCGGGTCCGGTCGCCGCCCTCGAAGGTCGCCGTGCCCGGGCCGGTGATGTTCCCGATGTGGCAGTCGCCGTCGCTGTTGAGCCGGATGAAGCCGTTGCCGTCCATGAAGAGGTTGGCCAGGATCTCCGTCTCGTTGTGCCTCTCGAAGCGGACCCTGGCGTTCTCCAGGACGTGGACGTTGGTGTAGAAGCCGAACGGGCGGCGCTGGTTGCCGCCCTCGCGTTGGGCCTGGACGTAGCCGTCAATGGAGTCGGCGTCGCCGTCGGGGACGATCTCGACGCGGCTGTTCAACTCGTGGACGTACGGCACGTCGCCGGGGGCGTTGTCGCGGGTGATTCGCAGCCGGATGTCCTGCCCGCCGCCGATCCGCATCGTGCCGTTGTTGACGAACCGGTTCGGGTCGCCCTGATCGCCGTACTTGCCGTTGAAGATCTCGATGTACCCGTCGGCGCCGGCGCCGAAGCCGTCGTCGCCGAGGTGATTGATGATCGTGTTCGGGGCCAGGTCCGACCACTCGTAGAACCTCAGGACGCCACGGACGAGGTTGAGCGTCATGTCGCCGTTGGCGTCGCCCAACTGGCCGTACACACGCAGCTCCGCGTTGCTCTGGTTCATCTCGCCGATCGTCGCGGTGACCGCCGGGCCGAAGCCCTCCGCCACGCGCATGTCGTTGATGTACCACCAGTCATACGTGTCTTCCACGTAGTTGGCGTCGTTGTCCCTGCGGACGACGGACGCGTCGCCCTCGAAGGTCAGGTCGAAGCCGAAGCGGCTGTTATCGGACCGCGGGGCCAGGACCGAGCCCTCTTCCATCACGAAGTTCGGGAAGTAGGTGTTCTGCGACCCGCTGCCGCCAGCGCGACGCGGCTTGAAGTTCCAGCCCCAGTGCGGCGTGTTCCCGTCGGCCGCCTGCATGCGGAACGGCTGGGGGATGATCCGCACGTTGCCCCACGGGCCCGACTGACTGGCCCGGTCGAAGGCGAACGAGAAACGCGACGCCGAGCCGATGCAGATCTCCTCGGCGAACATCTGGTTCGGGTCGGTGGTGTGGAAGGCGTCCTTGAAGTACTGGTCGCTGTCGATCCACATCTCCTCGCCGTGCCAGTAGATCTTGCCGCGAATGCTCCTCTGTCCGCCGGCGTTGAAGTTGGCGATCTGGCGGAAGGCCACGTCCGCGCCCTCGTGGGCGCCCGTGCGGGTGTCGTATCCGCCGCCGCCCCAGTAGTCGTCGATGCGGAGGACCTGGACCAGGTCGTCGACGCGAGTCGAGTCGGCGCGGCCCATCTCGAAGTTGACGTAACCGGAATGGTGGTACACGTCGCCGACGAGGAAGCTGCACTCGACGTTCAGCCGCCCGCTCATGAGGGTGTCCACGAGCGTGGCGTCGTTGTTGCCGATGACGGTGAGCATCGGCTCGGGATCGCCGATGTTCAGGTTCAGTGCGTAGTTGGCGTCTTCCTGGAACCGCAGGTCGAACGCGTCGCGGATGTAGAAGCTCCGCGTGTCCCGGTTGCCGGGGTTGCCCGGCTCGAACGGGACGGCGATGGTGACCGTGTCGCCCACCTGGGCGCCGAGGGCCGCCTGCGGGCCGCCGTGGTTGTCGTTTCCATCGGCGTCCTGCCCGCCGTCGAAGCCCGTGTTGCCGCCCTGGCGGCCGATCCAGCCGCCGCCGTCGGAGATCAGGAACGGGCGGTCGTACTTCCAGGAGTTGTTGGTGCCTTCGTTATCGAAGATGTACAGGGCGTTGGTCGGCCAGTTCAGGCCCACCATGTCCACGTTCTCCTTGCGGAAGATCACGCGGGCGCCCGGCTGGAAGGTCCAGATCACGTCGTTGGTGTCCTGGTTGAAGCGGTCGTCCCGGTCGTGGATCCGCGTCATCGAGCCGGTGCCGAGGGTGATCCTGCCGTGGTTCACCCGGCGGTCGGGGCTGTGCATATCCCACAGGGCCCCGTCCAGGAGGACCAGGCCGTCCTGGTTGGAGTCGAACGTGTCGTCGCTCTGGACGTTCACCACGCCGTTGGCGACGGACCAGATCTGCCCGCCGGCGACCGCCCCGTCGGCCAGCGTCAGCGTCGGGTCGTCGGTGAACTGCGGGGTCCCGGTCGGCGGCTCGTCGAGCCGGCTGAAGAACTTCGCCGTGCCACTGATGGGGGTGGGGATCGTCAGGCTGCCTGCGCCGGTGAATCGGACCTCGCTGGCGGGGTTCATCACGTTGAACGTGGCGGTGCTGTCGAGCGTCTCGTCGCGCCCCATGAGGGGGATGTCCACCAAGGCGACGTTGTTCACGTTCAGCGTGCCGATGAACTGCGCCGTCGTCCACGGCCCGTAGGTGGCCCCGAAGTAGATGTCGTCGATCGTTGCGGCGTTGGCGTCGTCGCCGACGGGGATGATCTCTCCGCTGCTTCCGCCGAGGATCGCCCGCATCAGGCGCACGCCCGTCGGCGGCAGGGGCCCGAGGTCGTTGGTGTTCGGGTCGTTGCCGGGGACGCCGCCGTAGACGGCGTTGTTCTGGAAGACGACGTTCTGGCCGGCGCCGGAGTAGACCGCCCCGGTCATGTTGCCGTCGATCATGCCGCCGGTCTGGACCGTGATGACCGGGATGGCGGTCTGCGGCACGGCCAGGCTCAGCCGGCCCAGCGGGCCGACGTGGAAGTCCGGCAGCGTCGACAGGGCGCCGGCGTGCTTGGCGGTCAGGATGCCGCCGCTGTCGAGCGTGATGTCGTTGCCGTCGCCGGTGGTAAGCGTGATGACGTTGGAGGCCTCCAGGCGGCCGGAGTTGTGCACCAGGATCTCTGCGGCCTCCAGCGTGTTCAGCGCCCGGATCGTCCCGCCGTTGGCGTCCACCGCGCCGCTGGCCTCGATCGCGACCTGCCCGACGAACGTGCCGCCGTTGGCCCGAAGCAGCGTCGTGGTCGTCTTGCCGCCGACGGTGGTCAAGCCGGAGTTCACGATGATGCTCCCGGTCGTCGTCAGGGTGGTGGAGACGTTGCGGAAAGTGGCCGAGCCCTCGAACACGGCGTTCCCGACCGTCACGGGTTTCCAGGCGTCGATCTCCCCGCCGGGGCCGACGTACAGGTCGCCGGCGATGTCGATGACGTTCGCGGAGAACAGCTTGCCGTTCAGCACGTCGATCCCGCTGGTATCGTCCAGCGGAACCAGGTGGTAGAGCGTCCCGCCGTCGACGGTCGTTGGGCCGGTCCAGTTGGCATCGCCAGTGAGGAGATGCAGTCGCCCGCCGCCGGTTAGCGTCACGCCGCCGGCGCCTTTGATCTCATGCCCGTTGGCGTCGATCACATACCCGCTGTCCGTCTCGAACGTCAGGACCCCGCCGGTGATGTCGATCGGGGCGGTGAGGCTCAGCGTCATCGCCCCGCCGCCGAGCCCGCCGGCGTTGCCGGTGTACAGCGTGCCGCCGTTGGCGCCCACCGTCAGCGCGTTCGTCAGCGGCAGGTCGTTGCCGTCGGCGGAGATATATTCCAGCCGCCCGCCGTCGAGGTGGAACGCCGCCTTGGGCAGGGTGCTGCGGTAGAAGCCCGCCACCGGCATGTCGTTCAGGACGATCAGCGAGCCGGCGGTAACGTTGAAGAGCGTGTTGGCGTCGCTGGTGGCTGCGACCAAGTCGTCGAAGATGACCCTCCCCCCGCCGCCGATGCCGAACGTGGTGTTCTGCGTCCAGGCGACGATGTCGGTGTACTGGCTGATGGTTACGTCGATACCGGCAGCCGCGTTGATGCCCACCGACCCGCCGCCGCCGCCGATCTCCACGCTCGGAACGACCAGGCTGCCCTCGCCGATGACCTCCAGCACGCCCGTGTCATACAGCTTCATGTCGCCGAGCTTGATCCCGCCGTCGATCTCCAGGGCCGACGCGCTGAGGACCTCGATCTCCGTGCCGTAGTCCGTCAGGTCCGGGCCCTGCCTGGCAAAGCCGTTCTCGGCGTCCATGAGCGCCATGATCTCTTCGAGTCTCAGCGCCCGGCTGTAGAGATAGACCTCGTCGATCATTCCCTGCATCCACTTGATCAGGCCGCTGCCGGTGCTGTCGCTGACCCCGATCCGCGCGTTGCTCATGTTGATGCCGGAGAGGTCGTAGCCGCCCGGCACGCCGGTGCTGGCGTCGGCGGGGGCGCCGTCGACGAAGATCCGGATCTGATCCCCGTCGCGCATGGCGGCGACGTGGTGCCACTCCCCCGAGCCGATCGCATCGGTGGACTTGGCCTGCACCTTGGAGGCGTCGTCGTCGGTGGTGAGGGACCAGTTGCCGGCGGTCTGCTCGTTGAGGCTGACCTGAATGCGGTGTCCGCCGCCCTGGTCGCTTCCGTGGCAGTACAAGGTGGCCTTATTGGCGTCCGCGGTGCCGGTGACCTTGGTCGAGCTGGCCCACCCGGCGATGGTCCAGTCTCCGGCCCCGACGTTCAGGTTGGCGTCGTTGCCGACGTCAACGTAGGCGGCGATGCCGTCGAGGCTCACGCCGTTGTTGTACTTGCCGGCGGCGATCAGCGCGCCGCCCGTGAGGGTGCCGTCGGAGTACGTCCCGTTCGTGCCGTCGTTGACGACGGTGGGGCCCGCAACGTTGTCGAACGACCAGTATCCGATCGCGTCGGCGGGCGAGCCGGGCGCGCCGGGGTCGGTGTGCAGGACCAGCTTCCCGCCGTCCATCTTGACCTTCGCCTCGCCGAGGGAGCTGTTGCTGTCGCGCAGCATCGCGCTGACCGTGGCGCCCTGGATGAGGATGGTGCTCAGGTTGTCCGGCCGGGCGCCGGGTGCGGTGCTGGTCAGGTTGAGCGTGCCGGTGCTGCCGGCCGCCGTGGCCAGCGTATGCGGGCTGCCCGGAACGGTGATCGGGCCGATCTCGCTCGTGCCGCGCATCGGGGCGAGCGTCGCGCTGCCCTGGAGGGTCGTGCCGGTGAAGGTGATGCTGCCGTCGAGCGTCAGCGTGTTGGCGTCGGCCATCGTCAGGCTGCCGAAGTTGGCCTGCTCGTGGATCACGCTGATCGTCCCGTCGCCCGTCACCGAGACGTTCGTGTTGGTGAAGTCCGCGTCGCCGACCACGCCAAAGGTCTGCCACATGCCCGCCTGGGCCGACGGGTCGATGATCGTGTCCCCACCGCTGGGGCGTTGGAAGCGGGCTTCAATGTTGTCCCCGCCGCCCCACTCGCCGAAGCCGATGGCGATGTTGTAGGTCTGGTCCTTGACCAGGCCCGGGACGGTCTGGAAGCCGCCGCTGTCCCAGTTGATCTGGTCGTCGGGGTTATCGAAAACGCCGTTGTCGTTGCGGTCGAGGAAGAACGAGCACCGGTC
This sequence comes from uncultured Planctomycetaceae bacterium, assembly GCA_964427875.1. GTDB lineage: Bacteria > Planctomycetota > Phycisphaerae > SM23-33 > SM23-33 > CAYRVX01. The sequence goes on along the minus strand of CAYRVX010000007.1, from coordinate 9,404 downwards.
ATCGCTCGCCGAGAACTTGAACCCCCACGTGCCGTCCTCATCCGGCGTGAACTGGCCCGTCCAGAAGACCTGGAAGTCGCTGTTGTCCCCGCCGCCGGTGGCCGGGAAGAGCTCATTCCAGTTCCTCCGGCCGCCCTCGGCATTGCGCTGGTACCGGATCTCCCCGGTCTCGGTGCCGCGTTCGACGGGGGTCAACCCCAGCCGGGCGGTGCCGATGAATGTCTCGCCGTTCTCCGGGTCGCTGTAGGCGCCCCAGGGACGCAGGTCGTCGTCGGCCCAGCCGCCGGTGTACCTGCTGGCGGCCAGCGCGTTGATGATGGAGACCCCGTAGCCTTCCACCTCCAGTTCGCCGCCGTCGAGGACGGCCTCCGCGTCGCCGAGGCTGTTGTCGCCACCGGTCGACCTGGTGCTCTTGGCGGCGACGGTGCCCTGCTGGATCTTGACCTTCGAGGCGGCAAGCAGGCTGGTCGCCCCGGTGGTGTCGAGCATGTTCAGCCTCCCGCCGCCGGTCTTGAGCAGCGTGGCGGGGCTGGCGGAGTCGCTGACCGGGCCGTAGTCGCTGGTGAAGGTGGACCGAACGCCCACCTGGCTGGTCCCGCCGATGCCGAGGCTCATGCCCGTCACCGGGCTGTTGGCGTCGATCGACCCGCCGCCGCCAATCGTCACGGCGCCCCAGGTGGTGCCCGGTCCGTGGATGGTCACGCCCGCCGTGGGATCGACGCTCAGCGTGCCCATCTCGGCCGGTGTGCCGCCCTCTAGCTCAATGACCGAGCCGGCCGCCGTAACGACCACGTTGCTGCCGTAGGCCATGTAGGGGACGGGAGCAAACAACGTCGCGTTCTCGAACGTGCTCGTGCCGAGATTGTCGTTGGAGTGCGACGTCATCGCCAGGCCGAGGTAGATCGCCCCTCCGCCAAGATCATCGGTGGCCCCCGTGGGCAACTGGATCCAGGCTGTATCGGCGAGGTGCTTGTAGTACCCCGTGAAGACGTCGCCGACGCGGGTCAGCCGAACCGACTGGGCCGTGTCCCACTCCTCATCCCGGTTATTGGACGGGCCCCCGGTACTCGCGCCGTCGCTGACGCGATGCTGGAGGTTCACTCCGTTGTCGCGGGAGACGAGCATGATGACGTTCTCGGAGTTGTGCACGAGCGACTTCCGGGCCATGATGCCGGCCTTCTGCCAGCCGTTGTGCGTCACGGGCATGCCGGTGACGTCGACGCTGACGTCGAAGTCGCCGGTGACCTGGGTGTAGACGAAGCGGAAGTCGTCGTCGGCGTCCCAGATGTCCGGGCCCTCGGCGGTGATGCTGCCGCCGGCCTCGGTCCACGAACCGCCGATCGGAATGTCCGACCCGGCCACATTCATCTCGTCGCCGATGTCCTGGCTGGTGACCGTCGGCGGGACCATGTTCTCGGCCAGGCGCAGCTTGCCGCCGCCGAGACTGATCGTGCCCGTCCCGCCGGACGTGTTCGTCGTCAGGTACAGCTCAGCGCCGGCACCGATGTTCACGGCGCCTGTCATGAGGCTGTTGTCGCCGCTGAGCGTCAGCCTGCTGCCGCTGCCCGAGACGATGATACCGGTGCTGGCGCCCGAGATGGCCGCGGAGATGGTGTTCTCCCCGGCGAGGTTGCGCAACTGGCTGGACAGCGAGAGCACGCCGGTGCCAAAGATAGTGTGCCCTCCGGCCGTGAAGTCCAGCACGTTGGCGTCGCCGCCGATGGCGCCGATGTCGGCGCTCAGCCTGTCGCCCGACCCGTCAAAGACGGCGTTGGTGGTGTTGGTGGGTACCCCGGCCGTCCAGTTGAGCGGGTCGTTCCACTCCTCACTGAAGGTGCCGTCCCAGGTCGTCGGCTGCCCGGAGACGTTCGAGGTTGCCAGCAACCCGGCGCACACCATGCCAATAACGATAGTGACCTTCCGAGACATGCTACTCTCCCTTTCACTGAGAACGAAGTGATGGTTGATCGCTTGTGAACTGTTCGTGTTGTCCATATACACTGCCAAATCGATAACGTGCACGTAGACACACCACGCGCCGCGCAGCGCGCTGTGCAATCACGCGTACCTTCAATGAAAACAGGCCGGAACCGTAATCCCGGCTTAACTGTCAGTAGTCTGACTCGCCTCGAAAGGCTTCATTCCTCTCCGTTTCGATCCTGAAGGACCGAAAGGTTCGACTTTTGTGACTTGCCGTCCTGAGGGGACTTAGCAAACGTCATACGGAGCGATTTGATCTACCGAATTCGCAGCCTCCTGGCTGGATACCTCTCTCCTGAAGCACTCCTGCTTGAGTCTATATTACCACAACTTCCCCAGAAATCAAGAGGGATTTTTGGAATATTGGCAGAGATTTGCGTCTCCGGGGCTCGCGCTCCCGTAGGCAGTAGGCAGTAGGCAGCAGGCAATAGGCAGCACGCGAGCCGTCTGCGGGGAGGGTACTGGCAATAGTCCGAAAGATTCGGCCGCCGAGGGAGGACGGGCCAAGGGCACGCGCTGCCGCCCTCGCCCCCTATTGCCTATTGCCTACTGCCTACTGCCTATCGTTTGCTGTCAGCCCTTCGTCCCCGTAAGCAGCATGCCGCGGACGAAGTACCTCTGGGCGAAGAAGAAGATCAGCACGAGCGGCCCGAGGGCCACGATCGACGCGGCCATCAGGAGGTTCACCCACGGGCCCTCCAGCGAGTTGTACATGTGCAGGCCGAGGCTGATGGGGTACTTCTCGAAGTCCGAGAGGTAGATCAGCGGGCCCATGAACTCCTTCCAGTGGGCGATGAAGCTCATCACCGCCACCGTGGCCAGGACGGGCTTGGCGTTGGGCAGGAAGATCCGCCAGTAGATGCCGAAGTCGCTGGCCCCGTCGATGCGGGCGGCCTCCTCCAGCTCGCGAGGGATGCCCTTGAAGAACTGGCGGAACAGGAAGATGAAGAACGCCCCCCCGCCCAGCCAGTGGGGGACGATCAGCGGCTTGTACGTGTTGACCCACCCGAGGTACTTGAACGTCAGGAAGTGGGGGATCAGCAGGATCTGCCTCGGCAGCATCATGGTGGCCAGGAGGATGACGAACCAGACGGCCCGCCCGCGGAACCGCAGGCGGGCGAACGCGAAGCCCACCAGGGAGCTGGCGAGCACCTGCCCGGCGGTGGCGGCCACCGCTATCACCACCGTGTTGGCCATGAACCCAAAGAACGGCAGCTTGCTGAGCGCCTCGGGGTAGTTCTCCCAACGCGGCTGGGAGACCCAGATCTCCGGCGGGAACCTGTAGACGTCCTGGAGCGGCTTGACCGAGGCGGTCATGGACCAGAGGATCGGGAAGAGGAAGGAGGCCCCCAGCGCCATAAGAATAAGGTAAGAGGCGATCCTGCCGAGGAGTCCTCGGCGGGGGGTCGATCGCAGCCGGGCGGTCATCGCCGTTCCCCCTCGTAGTAGACCCACAGGCTGCTGGAGCGGACCACCAGCATCGTCAGGGCCAGGATGATCACGAACAGGATCCACGCCAGCGCCGAGGCGTAGCCCATCTGGAAGTCCACGAACGCCTTGTTGTAGAGGTACAGCACGTAGAACAGCAGGCTCTTGCCCGGCGCGCCGGTGCCGCCGGTGATGATGTAGACCTGGTTGAAGACCTGGAACGTCCCGATGATGCCCATGATGAGGTTGAAGAAGATCGCCGGGGAGATCTGGGGCAGGGTCACGTGGCGGAACTGGGCGATCCGCCCGGCCCCGTCGATTCGCGCGGCCTCGTAGAGCTGCTCGGGGACGTTCTGGAGGGCGGCCAGGAAGATCAGCATCGCGCCGCCGGCGCCCCAGACGCTCATGACGACCAGCGCGGGCTTGGACCACTGCTCGCTGTAGAGCCACCCGGGCGGCCGCCAGGACCTGTCGACCAGGCCCATCTCGATCAGCGGGTCGGCCGCGACGCGAAGCGCGCCGTTAAGCAGGCCGAAGTCGGGGTTGAACACCCACATCCACATCATGATCGTCGCCACGCCGCCGATGACGTGCGGCATGTAGAAGATCGTGCGGAACAGGCCGATGCCCCGGAGGCGCTGGTTGAGCAGGACGGCCAGCATGAGCGAGACGCACAGGCCGACCGGCACGGCCAGGAAGGTGTAGTAGACCGTGTTCTTCAGCGCGATGTAGACGTCCTCGTCGCCGGGGTCCTGGAAGACGGCGGCCTCGGCCGGACGGGTGATCCTCTCCATGTCGCGCCACGCGCCGACCCGGATGCCGCGAAGGGCCTCGCGGTAATGCCCCGTGCCCACCCACTCGATCTCCGAGAGATCCAGCCCCTTCCACTGGCAGAAGCTCAGCAGCAGCGAGGCGATCATCGGCAGCAGCGTCAGGGAGAGAAAGCCCACCAGCCACGGCGAGGCGAACAGGTAGCCGATGCGGTTCTGCGATAATGGGCGGTGGCGGCTCACTGCCTGTTGACCCTCCGGCGGTAGATGTTGCGGTACTCCTCTGCGAGGTCCGGGTCCGCCGGCGGCAGGACCCGGTTGAGCCGGTGGGCCATGTAGAACAGCCCGATCGCCTCCTTGGGCGTGAGGCGCTGCTCGGCGTTGTCGCGGCGCAGCTCGCCCATCGCGTCGACCCACGCCCGCTGCATGACGGACCAGTGCCTGGTGATGGGCTGCACGCGCGCGTAGGACCCGGCCGCGTCGACGAACTTCCGCACGGTCACGCGGGGGTTGACCTTGACGAAGTAGTCCCTGGCGGCCCGGCGGGCGGGGATGGACCGCTGCACGTCGGCGATGACGTGCATGGACTCCATCGAGCTGAGGTGCTTGACCAGCAGCCAGGCCTCGCGCTTCTTCGTGGAGTTGGCGGCGATGGTGACGGCGTCCCAGGTGATCCGGGTGGCCCGCCGGCCGGTGTCGGGGTTTCTCGGGACGTGGAGGACGTCGTAGTCCAGGCGGGTCTCGTTGAGGAAGGGCATGCCCCACGGGCCGGAGCAGAACATCGCCACCCGCCCGGTGAAGAAGCCGACGCCCTCGCCCATCTGCCCCAGCTCGACCGGGCGGGGGGAGACGTGGTACTTGAACATCACGTCCTGCCAGAGCTGGAGCGACTTCTCGACGGCCGGGCCCGTGAAGACCGTGCGGGTCCGCTCGGCGTTGAGCACGTCGGCCCCGCAGGCGTAGTGGATGGGCAGCCAGTAGACGGCCGAGCCCAGCGAGAGCCCGAACTGCTCGTTGCGGCCGTCCGCGTTGCGATCGAGCGCGAGGATCTTGCAGACCTCCACGAACTCGTCCAGGTCCCACTTCTCGTCGTCGAGCAGCCAGCCGGCGCCGCGGGGGCCCTTCACGAGGCCTTCCTCGCCCGGCAGGCTCGCCAGGCGGATGCCCGCCCTCCGGAAGCACTCCTTGTTGTAGTAGAAGAGGTTGCACCCGCCCCAGACGGGCATGCCGTACTGCTGCCACGTCCGCTCCAGGCCCCGGCCTTCATACCGCCCGAACACCTCCACCGACGTCTGCCAGAACCGCTTCAGGAGGTGCTCGCGGTCGAGCGTCTCGCCCTGCTCGGCCGCGAGGCGCGTGAGGTTGGCGAACTTCGGCTGGATGCCCCGGCTGCGGTCCACCTCGATGAGGTTCGGAAACGGCTCGTCCTGGTAGAGCATCACGTCCGGGGCGTCGTCGGCCACCAGGAGCTGGCCGATCTTCTGGTCGTAGCGGCTGGGGAAGTACTCCATCCTCACCGGGATGGCGGGATGCCTGCGGCGGAAGTTTGCGAGCATCCGCTTCCACATGCGGAATTCCTGGAACGGCCCCCAGAAGCTCACCCGCAGCGGGCGGGCGCCGACGGAAGGCACGTACCTGGCCATCGTGTCGGCGAGCATCCAGCAGCCCGCGGCGGCCACGATACAGACCACCAGCGCGACCCGAATGACCCGCCAGAAGCTCACGGTCGTCTCCCGATGGTGTCCGGCCTGTCGTGCACGGCGCGAGAGTGTAGTCCATCGCCCCCGCAGCCGCAACCGCGCGACACGGCGATTCGCCCGGATGAACGTAACAGTGTCGGACGTTTCGGGGTTCAAGTGATGATCTCGCTCTTTCGGGCCGGTGCCGACGGCCGGGCCCCGACAGGAAGCTGACGGATGAGAGTTCCTCCGACGCGGCAGATCGCCCTGGCGACCTCGGCAGCCATTATGCTGGCTTTCGCCGCGCCTGCGCGTTGCGGCCCGGCCACGTCCACCGCCCCCGCCGTCGCCGACGCGAGGTACGCCCAGACCGTCTTCAACAGCCTCTACGGCGAGGCGTGCCGCAAGGTGACCGCCACGCCGGGAGCGAGCGACGACGCCGAGCTGGCTGGGGAGATCGTCAAAGGCGCCCCCAACGCCGCCGGTGAGCCCGCGGTGCTGGCCGTCCTGTGCAGGAAGGCCTGCGAACTGGGCTCCAAGGCGCTGTCGGGCTACCCGGCCGCAATCGAGGCCATGCGCCTCCTCGGCGAGAACCAGCCGCAAACCGAGCCCGAGTGCTGGCAGAAGATCCTCGCGCTGCTTCAGCGGAAATACGCCCGCACGACGAAGTTCGACCGCCTGGAGGCCGGAGAGCACCTGCTGGTCTGCCTCATCAACCGTGCCGAGAAGATGGCGCGGGCCGGGAACTACGACGAGGCACTCCTGATGGTCCGAAAGGCCCTGCCCGCCGGGCGGACCATGCGGTGGCCTCAGTACGCCCGGCTGCTGGCCATGCAGAAGTACCTCATCGGGCGAAGGCGCTTCGCCGTCCAGGCCGGGCAGATGGAGTCGCGCCTGAAGCTCCAGCCGAAGGACCAGCAGGCACGTCCCACGCTCATCCGCCTGCGCGTGCTGGAGCTCGACGACCCCGCCAAGGCGGCCGCCGCGATCGGCCCCGACAGCGACGAGGTCACCCGAACCTACGTCCCCCTCGCCGCCAAGCCGATGGAAGAGCTCGACCCCAACGTCTGCGTCGAACTGGGCAAATGGTACGTCGCACAGACCAAGAAGGCCTCGCCCGACGCCAGGCCGCTCCTGTGGGCCCGCGCCGCCGGGTACCTGCGACACACCATCCGCAGATCGCCCCAGGGCCACGTCAATCGACTGCGGGCCAAGGTCGCACTACAGGGCATCGAAGAACACCTCAAAGCCGCGGCCGGGCGGTATCCCCTCGAGAAACTCACCAGCCCCCTGCGCCCGGACCTGCTGGCCCGGGGCCGCGCCCGAAACCGACTGCCCGTCAACTACCAGCTCCAGGTGATCCACCGCGACCTGAAGACGACGCACGGCGGCGCCAAGATCAAGGCCCGCTTCACTCCGGACGCGAGCGACAAGAACATAGTATCGGCCAGCATCTCCGACCGAAACCTGGCCCGCCTAGACGCCCTGGCCGCCCTTCCCCTGACCAGCCTGTCGCTGACGGAGTGCCAGAAGCTCAAGGGCGACCTGTCGGCCCTGGCGGGCATCCCGCTTAGGAGCCTCGCGCTCCAGGACTGCGCCGGCCTCCGCAGCCTCCACGGCCTGGAGGGCATGCCGCTGCGGAGGCTGAACATCCTCGGCTGCGTTAACCTCAGCAACGTCGAGGCGCTGAAGGGTCTGGCGCTGGACAGCCTGGCCGTCAGCTCCAGCCCGGCCATCCGCGACCTCCGGATCTTCCGCGCCATGTCCCTGAAGTCGCTGACCATCTCCGGCTTCCGCGGGCTGAAGGACCTCTCCGCCGTGACGGAGACGCAACTGGCCTCCCTGAGCGTCGAGGACTGCTCCATCGAGACGCTCCACGGTGTGGAGGACCTGGAGCTGTCGAGCCTGACCGTCTCCAAGTGCCCCGGCATCCGGTCGCTGGCGGCGCTGAAGGGCAAGACTCCCGCAACCAGCCTGGACCTCACCGGCTGCCGGAAGCTCGAAAGCCTCGAAGACCTCGACGGGCTCCCGCTGAAACGCCTCTCGCTCGCCGGCTGCTCCGGGCTCACGGGCGACCTGTCGGCGCTGGCGGCGTCCAAGCTGTCCCAACTGGACCTCTCCGGCTGCGCGAAGCTGACGTCGCTGAAGGGCCTGGAGGGCAAGCTGATCGAATCGCTCTCCCTCGCCGGGTGCCGCAGCCTCACCGGCGACCTCTCGGCCCTGAAGGGCACGATCGTCACCTCGCTGGACCTGACCGACTGCAACAGCCTCCAGGGCCTCGCCGGCATCCAGGAGCTTCCCGTCGCCGACCTCGTCCTGGCCGGCTGCACCGGCCTGGGCGACGACCTCTCGCCGCTGAAAGGAGTCAAGCTCACCTCGCTGGATATCTCCAACTGCTCGAACTTCACGAGCCTCAGCGGACTTGAGGGCGCGCCCCTGCGGGCCCTCGTCGCGGCCGGTTGCCGAAACCTCACCGGCGACCTCACCGCCCTGAGCGGCTCGAAGCTGACGGACCTGGACCTCTCCGGCTGCGGGAACCTGACCTCGTTGCGAGGCATAGAAGACCTGCCCCTGCGGAACCTGGACCTCTGCGGGTGCACCCGGCTCAAGGCCGAGGACTTCGAGCTGCTCGAGCAGAACACCACGCTGGTGACGTTCCGTCCCCCGGCGAAGGGGCTCGGCAAGGCGATCACCAACGCCGTCAACGCCCGAAGGGCCAAGGCAAGGGCCGCCAAGGACAAGCGAAGGAAGACACGCAGGTGACGCGCCGCTGAGAAGCCCCACAAGAGCCCGGTCCTGAGGCACCCCGACGCGATGCCGAAAGGCCCGGCAGCGCCCTCCAAACCCCACCATCCTCTCCCCCTCCCGCTGCCCAAACCGACGTTTGCCTCTGGCAAGCGGATCGGTTTCTCCTTATCCTCCCTTCTGTTCCCCAGCACAGAAAGGCAAGACGATGGCAAAGACCAGGACAGCGAAGAAGGCGGACCGACTCAAGTGGTGGCGGGAGGCTCGGTTCGGGATGTTCATCCATTGGGGGCTCTACGCCGTGCCGGCCGGGTACTACAAGGGCAAGGAGTGCCCCGGCATCGGCGAGTGGATCATGTATCGCTTTCAGATCCCCTTCGCCGAGTACGAGAAGTACGCCGAGCGGTTCAACCCCGTCAAGTTCAACGCGGATCAGTGGGTCCGCCTGGCCAAGGCCGCCGGCATGAAGTACATCGTCATCACCTCCAAGCACCACGACGGCTTCGCGATGTTCGACTCGCCGGCCAGCGACTACGACATCGTGGACCGCACGCCGTACGGCAAGGACCCGATGGCCGCCCTCGCCAGGGCGTGCAGGAAGCACGGGCTGAAGCTGTGCTTCTACCACAGCCAGTACCAGGACTGGCACCATCCCAACGGCGGGCGGAACTTCTGGGACTACGACGAGGACAGGAAGGACTTCGAGCAGTACCTCCGGGCGAAGTGCTTCCCGCAGATCCGCGAGCTGCTGACGCAGTACGGGCCCATCGGGCTGATCTGGTTCGACACGCCCGGCCAGATG
>CAYRVX010000006.1:0-114117 GCA_964427875.1 uncultured Planctomycetaceae bacterium | reverse complement strand
GCCTACTACCGCTACTGGATGCACCTGGCCCACCACTGGAACCCGGCCCACTTCGGCATCCGCACGAAGAGGCACAAGCTCATCTTCTACTACGGCTGCGACATGAAGGGCGGCAACCGCACGCCGCCGGGATGGGAGCTGTACGACCTCCGGAAGGACCCGCACGAGGTCAACAACGTCTACGACGACCCGAAGTACAAGCCTCTCGTCCGGCAGCTCAAGAAGCAGCTCAGGGCCCTGCGTGCCGAATACAAGGACACCGACGAGGACTTCCCCGAGATCAGGAAGATCGTGGAGGAGTTCTGGGAGTACGACGAGGCCGCCCGAGAGAAGGCAGAGCAGATCTCCCACGACTACGCCGAGCGATGCAGGAGCCGCCGGTCCCGGCGGAAGCGGAAGTAGCGGCGCGGCGGGCAGCTTTGTCCTTCTTGGGTCTGCGCTGCTTTGCACCCTTGCGGCGCTTTCCGGCGCCGACCTTGCGGTCCCACGGGTTGGCGGGGCGCGGGTCGTACTTCGGGCGGGCGTCCTTGGCGGGTATCGAATCGACGACGGCCTGGAACTTCTTCCGCGCCGCCACGCAGGCCGGGTCGGTGCTGTCGAGGAGGTTCTTCTGCTCCCACGGGTCGGCCTTCAGGTCGTAGAGGTGCGTGATCTTCCGGTCGGTATCGACCCACACCTTGAAGCGTTTGTCGCGGATGACGCGGTCGGCGTAGTCGTGCTGGCCGCGGACTCCCTTCTCGTCGAGCCTGGCCGCACCGTGCCCCAGCGCCATGATCCACTCGCGGGGCGAGTCCTTGGCCTTTCCGAGCAGCACCGGCGCGATGGACACGCCGTCGATCTTCCAGTCCTTCGGCACCGTCGCGCCGCCCAGCTCGGCGAACGTCGGCAGCAGGTCGGTGAAGTCGGTCAGCGCGTCGCTGACCGCCCCGGCCGGGACGCGCCCGGGGCCGTTCACGATAAACGGGGCGCACACGCCGGCCTCGTTCTTCTTGGCCTTGCCGCCCCTGACCTTCCGGCCGTTGCGCGTGCCCGTGATCCCGCCGCCAGAGCCGTTGTCCGTCGAGAAGATGATGATGGTGTCCTGGCGGATGCCGCAGTCGTCGAACGCCTTGACCAGCCGGCCGACCAGCTTGTCGACGTAGCGGACCATGGCCTTGTGCTTCGATAGGCTGCCCTTCGCGTCGGGCTCGTCGGGCGTGGCGACCAGCGGCCCGTGCGTCAGGCACATCGGGAAGTACAGGCACATGGGCCTGTCCTTGTGCCGCCGGATGAAGTCGATGAGGAAGTCGGCGTACACGTCCGGGCCGAACTTGCCCGCATGGGTCCTGCTGCCCCCGCGCGTGTTGATGTAGGCGTCCATGTAGCGCTTGCCGCTGGGCGGGTTGCCGGTCTCGTAGCCGGTCCACATGCACCACTCGTCGAAGCCGTGCCTCTTCATCGCGTCCGGCGTGACGCGGAAATCGTTGATCTGCCACTTGCCCGCCGCGGCCGTGGCGTAGCCCACCGTCTTCAGAATCCGGGCGAACGTCGTGTGGTGCTTCCAGTCGAAGTAGCCCACGCCCCAGCGGGGCACGTCCCAGTGATTGACCCAGCCGGTGCGCCATGGGTACCGGCCGGTCAGGAGCGTCGCGCGGCTGGGCGTGCACTGCGGCATGGAGTAGGCGTTGGTGAAGCGCATTCCCCCGGCGGCGAGGGCGTCGAGGTTGGGCGTCTGGATGTCCTCGGCCCCGCAGCAGGAGACCCACTCCTTGCCGAGATCGTCCACCATGATGAAGAGGATGTTGGGCCTGTCGGGGCGAGGTGCGGCCCGCGCGCGGCGGACGAGCCGCGGCGCCGAGATCGCCGCCGCCCCCACCGCGGCGGCCCGGAGGAAATCGCGTCGCGTATGCCTGGATGTCTTCATGTCGTTCTCCGTTCGACTTGCGTCCGCGAGATTCTACCGCGCCGATCCCGGCCGTTCCATATTGCGGCGGGCCAGGGAACATCCGGCGCATCGGGGCGTCCAAGCGAAGGCGTAGCGGTTTCGTCACGGTTATGATACGCGCTGACTGATACCACGCGAACGAAGGAGAATCCGATGAGACACGCCGTAGCTGCCGCACTGGCCGGCCTCCTCGCGGGGACGATGCTCGTCTCCGTCTGCCCGGCCAACGAGATCGGTTTCGTCGAGGACTACGTGCTGGCCAGGGACAAGGATGAGGCGATCAAGAAGCTCGTCCCCGGCACGGAGGAGTACTTCTACTACCTCTGCCTGCGCGACCAGGGCGCCGGCAAGCTGGACGAGGTGGACGCGGTCCTGAAGAGATGGCTCGCCCACAACAAGGGGCGCAGGACCGCTCGCATCGTCGAGATGGAGCACCGCCAGGCGCTGCTGCGGTATCGCCAGGATCCCGCCGGGACGCTCAAGTACCTCACCGACAAGCTGAAGCTGCGCTTCGACCACGAGCGTCAGGTGGCGCGCAAGAGCGCCCTGCCCACGCGTCTGGACGAGAAGCTCATCAGCCGCGACACGCTGACCCCCAAGACCTTCGCGGCCTCCAGCCGCCTGGACGGCTTCGAGCCGTCGGCCCTGGAGTGGCTCATCGCCATGGACATGGAGCCCCGGCGGACGCGCCATCTGCTCCAGATGCTGCCCCGGGCCGACTACGACCAACTGGCCCCCCTGATCGTCGCCGACCTGAAGGCCAAGGACAGCCGCGGGTTCGGTTCGCTGCCCATCCACAACAAGCTGCTCAGGAGCCAACTGGACGAGCTGCTCAAGCGGATGGGCGAGCTGCTGAAGGCCAGCCGCTTCGTCCACCTCTACCTCACCCGCCTGCGCCCCAGCGACGACGTCAACCGCCGCGAGAACCCCGCCGAGCAGCTCGCGTATCTGGACCGCATGTGGGCGTTCGTCAAGGGCCTCGAGCCGGCCTTCAACTCCCTCAAGGCCCACGTGCTCTACCACCGCCTGACCTTCGACCGCGCCCGCGGCGTCTGGGACAAGGACCTGTTCATGGAGTACCTCAAGCTGCCGCGGCGCGTCCCGTACGTGCGCCCGGAGTTCCTGGCGAGCAAGGCCAACCGCAACTGGCCGGCGTCGCTGAGCAGCAACTACCAGCCGCACACGCTCATGCCGCCGGTCGGCACGGACGAGCCGCTCGTGCGAAGCTACCTGGCGCACTTCTTCCTCAAGGAGGACACGTACGATCCGTACGCAACGTACCTGAAGGACTCGTACCTCAAGGAGGTCTTCGCCGAGACGAAAATCCTCAACGGCATCGGCGACCCGGAGAAGTGGGCCCGCATGCTCTCGGCCGCGGCGTACAAGGCCCTGACCGGCCGCGTGGACCTGGACTTCGCCCACACGAACCGCCGCTTCTTCGCGCCCGACGAGAGGATCAAGCTCGACGTGCACGTCAAGAACGTGCCCAAGCTGATCGTCAAGGTCTATCGCATCAACGCGCTGAAGTACTACCAGCAGAAGGGTGCGGCCGTGCCCATCGGCCTGGACCTCGACGGCCTCGTCGCCAACGAGCAGAAGACGCACGCCTACAAGGACCCGCCGGCCCGCCGCATCCGCAGGCGATTCGAGTTTCCCGGCCTCTCGGCGCCCGGGGTGTACGTCATCGAGCTCATCGGGTCGGGCAAGCGCAGCCGCGCGCTCGTCCGCAAGGGCAAGCTCGACTACGTGGTCCGCACCACGCCGGCCGGTCACGAGTTCACCGTGCTGGACGAGTCCGGCGCGAAGGTGCCCGACGCCGCGCTCTGGATGGCCGGGCATCTCTACGCGGCCGACAAGGACGACGGCACGATCACCGTGCCGTTCACGAACAGCCCGAAGCGGCAGGACATCGTGCTGATGCACAAGGGCGCCGCGTCGCTGGCGGCGTTCAACCATCAATCGGAGAGCTACGGCTTTCAGTGCGGTTTCTACGTCGATCGCGAGGCGCTGCTGAGGCGCAGGCAGGCGAAGCTGGTCGTCCGGCCGCAACTGCGGCTCGGCGGCACGCCCATCTCGCTGTCGCTGCTGAAGGAGGTGGAGCTGACGATTACCAGCCGGGACCGCGACGGCATCAACACCACGCAGCGGGTGAAGGACTTCAAGCTCTTCGAGGACCGGGAATCGACGCACGAGCTCCGCGTGCCGGATCGGCTCAGCCGGATCGCGTTTGGCCTGACGGCGAAGGTGAAGAACCTCAGCAGGAACCGCGAGGACGCCCTGTCGGCCTCGGGGACCTTCCAGCTCAACGGCATCGACGCCACGGCCACCGTGGGCGACCTGCACCTGCTGCGGGCCGACGGGAGGTACCTCCTGGAGATGCTCGGCCGCAACGGCGAGCCGCTTTCCGAGCGGCCGGTTACGCTGCGGCTGAAGCACCGCGACTTCAAGCGAACGGTGGACGTGTCGCTCAAGACCGACGCGAGGGGGCGCATCCTGCTGGGGGCGCTGAAGGACATCGCGCGGATCGGCACGTCCCACGGCCCGAAGATGGAAGTCAAGCACACCTGGGTGCTCCAAGAGGCCCGCAACACCTACCCGCGGACGCTGCACGGGACCGTCGGCGAGGTGCTGACGCTGCCCGCTCCCGGTGGCGTGGACAGGGTGCTGCGCAGGGAGCTCTCGCTGCTGGAGTATCGCGGCGGCGGGCCGGTGGCCGACTGGTTCAAGGCGCTGCGTCTGCGAAACGGGATGCTGGAGATCGCCGGCCTGCCGGCCGGCCATCATCGCCTGGTGCTGAAGCGAATCGCCCGGGAGATCGACATCCGCATCACCGGCGGCAAGGCCGTGGCGGGCTTCCAGGTCTCCGCGACGAGGAAGCTCGAGCGCCGCGACGCCAAGGTCGTCCAGATCAAGGCCGTCACGGCCGACAAGAACGCGGTGAAGATCCAGCTCGCGGGCGCCACGAAGTTCACGCGCGTTCACGTGATCGCCGCCCGCTACATGCCGGAGTACGACCTGTTCGCCTCGCTGCATCCGTTCGGCTGGCTGGCGCCAATGGAGGGCCCGGTCTCCAAGCCCCAGTCGCTGTACGTCGCCGGGCGGCGGATCAGCGACGAGTACCGCTACATCCTCGACCGCCGGTACGCCAGGAAGCTCCCGGGCAACATGCTCAAGCGCCCGAGCCTGATCCTGAACCCCTGGTCGATCCGCAAGACGGACACCGGCCGGGCACGCGGTGGGGTGGGCGAGACGATCGGCGGCCCACGGGAAGCGGCCAAACGGGCCCCGAGCGTCCGGTTCGCCCCCGGCCGCGCCGTCCGGCGGCCGTCGACGAACTTCGCCAACCTTGACTTCCTCGCCAACGGCGCCGTCCTGCTCGCCAACCTGAGGCCGGACAAGAACGGCGTCGTCACCGTCCAGCGGAAAGACCTGCTCGACAAGCAGCACCTGCGCGTGCTGGCCGCCGACCCCGAGAACACGGCCGTTCGTGAGTTGACGCTGCCGGAGGCCAAAGCGGCGCTTCGCGACCTCCGCCTGGACGACACGGCGGCACTGGACCCGAAGAAGCACTACACCCAGCAGAAGAAGATCACCGTCGCGCCCAAGGGCAAACCGTTCGTCCTCCGCGACGTGACCACCACGCGCTTCGAGACGTTCGACAGCCTCGCGAAGGTCTACCGCCTGTACACGACGCTCAGCCGCAACGCCAACCTGCGCGAGTTCGCCTTCGTTCTCCAGTGGCCGAAGCTCAAGGACGAGGAAAAGCGGGCCAAGTACTCCAAGTACGCCTGCCACGAGCTGCACTTCTTCCTCTACAGGAAGGACCCGCAGTTCTTCCGCCGGGTCGTCCTGCCGTACCTGAAGAACAAGAAGGACAAGACGTTCCTGGATCACTGGCTGTGCGGAGAGGACCTCGGCGAGTACCTCAAGCCGTGGCGGCACGCGCAGCTCAATATCGTCGAGCGCATCCTGCTGGGCCGGCGCCTGGCGGCCGAGCGGCCGCACACGGCCAGGCACGTCAAGGACCTCCATGACCTGCTCCCGCCCGACGTGGACCGGTACAACCGGCTGTTCGACACCGCGCTGGGGCTCAGCGGCCTGCGCCCGGTCTGGGGCAAGTTGGGCGGGAGGAGGCCGGGCGAGGACCGGGACAAGGGGTCGGTGTTGTCCGACATGGAGCTCAGGGAGATGGCCGAGAGGGCAACGGAAAGCGCCAAGGCGCGCACGGGTCTGGCGACGCTGGCAAGGGGTGCCAGGCCAGCGGCGAAGCCGAAGGCGCCGCCCAAGCCGGCCCCTGCGCCCGCCCCCCCCCTGGTCCCCGCGACCCGCGCGGAGAAGTACTACGACGCCAGGAAGACCGCGCGCGGGCGGGCCCGCCAGTTCTACCGGATGCTCGGACAGGTCCAGGAGTGGGTCGAGAGCAACTACTACCACCTGCCCATCCAGCAGGCCAACGCCTCTCTGATCACCGTCAACGCCTTCTGGCACGACTACGCCGCCTTCGACGGTAAGGGCGAGTTCTTCTCGACGAACTTCGCCGAGGCGTCCCGCAGCTTCCCCGAGATGATGTTCGCCCTGGCCGTGCTGGACCTGCCCTTCGAGGCGCCCAAGCACAAGGCGGCCGTCAAGGCCAACTCGATGACCATCACGCCCGGCGAGGCGGCCGTCGTCTTCCACGAGGAGATCAACCAGACCCGGGCCGTGCCGAAGGTCATGCCCATCCTCGTCAGCCAGAACTACTATCGCCACGGCAGCCGATACCGCCACGTGGGCGGCGAGAAGCTCGATAACTTCGTGACCGACGAGTTCCTGCTGGGCGAGGTCTACGGCTGCCACGTGGTGGTGACGAACCCCACCAGCTCCCGGCGGAAGCTCCAGGTGCTCACGCAGGTGCCCCGCGGGGCCGTGCCCGTCAGTTCCGGCAAGTACACCCGCACGTTCTACATCGTGCTGGAGCCCTACCGCACGCAGACGTTCGACAGCTTCTTCTACTTCCCCGCGGCCGGGGGCTTCGACCACTACCCGGTCCACGTGGCCCGGCGGGGCGAGCTGGTCGCCTTCGCCAGGCCCGCGACGCTCAAGGTCGTCAGCCAGCTCACCAAGGTGGACAAGACGTCGTGGGACTTCGTCTCGCAGAACGGCGGGCGCGACGAGGTGCTGGCGTACCTGAGGGACAACAACGTCAACCGCCTGGACCTGGGCCTCATCGCCTGGCGCGCCAGGGACAAGGCGTTTTTCAAGGCCGTCGTCGAGCTGCTGGCGCGGCGGCACGTCTACAACCAAACGCTGTGGTCGTACGGCATCAAGCACAACGACCCGCCCGCCGTCCGCGAGTACCTCAAGCACAGCGGATCGTTCGTCGGCCAGTGCGGCAGGACGCTCGATTCGCCCCTCCTGACGATCGATCCCGTGGTGCGGAAGACCTACCAGCACATCGAGTACTGGCCGCTGGTCAACGCCCGGGCACACGCCTTCGGCGCGAGGCGCAAGATCCTCGTTCAGCGGTTCCACGGGCAGTACCACGAGCTGATGAACGTCCTGCGCTACCGCAACGACCTGGCGGACGAGGACCTGATGGCCGTCACGTGCTACCTGCTGCTCCAGGACCGCGTCGAGGAGGCGATCGGGCTCTTCCGGCGGGTCAACCCCGCCAACCTGCCGACGCGGTTGCAGCACGACTACTTCACGGCGTACCTGGACTTCTTCAACGACAAGCCCGGCGCGGCCGGCAAGATCGCCGCCAGGTACGCCGACCATCCGGTCGAGCGATGGCGGAACCTCTTCGCCGCCGTGCTGACACAGCTCGACGAGATCGCCGGCAAGGCCCCGAAGGTCCTCGACAAGAAGGACCGCGACGAGGTCCAGACCGACCTCGCCGCCACCGAGAAGACCTTCGAGTTCACCGTCGAGGCGAAGAAGATCACGCTGAACTACCAGAACCTCGATGCCGCGACGGTGAACTACTACCTGATGGACATCGAGCTGATGTTCTCCCGGCAGCCGTTCGTGGCCGATCGCGGCGGGCAGTTCGCGTATATCCAGCCGAACCGCACGCAGGAGGTGAAGCTCCCGGCCGAGAAGAAGACGCTGACGATCGACCTGCCCGCCGAGTTGCACAACCGCAACGTGATGGTCGAGATCGTCGCCGGCGGCAAGACGCGCTCCGCGGCGTACTACTCGCACTCGCTGGTCGTGCAGATGATGGAGAACTACGGCCAGCTCAGGGTCGCGCACGACGAGACCGGCAAGCCGCTGGCGAAGGCCTACGTGAAGGTCTACGCCCAGATGGGCCGCGGGCAGGTCGAGTTCTACAAGGACGGCTACACCGACCTCCGCGGGCGGTTCGATTACACCTCGCTGAACACGGGCCAGCTCGGCGGCGTCGGCAAGTTCGCCGTGCTGATCCTCAGCGAGAAGCACGGCTCGACCGTCCGCGAGGCCAAGCCGCCGAAGCGCTGAGCGACCGGCGAGGAGGCCCGCCGCCTCGCGCGAATCGCTTGCCGAAGAGAACGCCGGGACCTAACATGGGTGAATGTCCTCAAGGTCCCAGAGCACGCAGGGAGGGCATATGAGGCGCGGTCGAGTCGGGCTGTCGCGACGCGAGCTGTTCGGCGGCCTCGCGGGCGGGGCGATCTGCCTCGGCCTCGACGGGCGCGCCTTTGCCGCCGAGGAGGCCGGCGGGAAGCCCGAGCTTTCCTTCGGCGTCCTCGCCGACGTGCAGTACGCCGACGCCAGACCGTGGGTGAACCGGCAGTACCGCGCCTCGGCCGGAAAGCTCGCCGACTGCGTGAAGGAGCTGAACACCCACAAGCTCGATTTCACGATCCATCTCGGCGACTTCATCGACCGCGACTTCGCCAGCTTCAACGTGGTCCGCCCCATCTACGAGAAGCTCACCATGCCGCACTACCACGTGCTGGGGAATCACGATTTCTCCGTGAGCGAGGCCGCCAAGCCGAAGGTCCTCGGCGCGCTGCACCTGGACAAGCTCGGAACGAAGAAGGGCCACTATGACTTCACGGTCGGCCGCTGGCGGTTCGTCGTGCTCAACGGCACCGACGTCAGCCTCTACGCCAACGCGCCCGGCACCGGGAAGCACAAGCAGGCCAAGGCCATGATGGACGAGCTGAGGAAACGCAGGCGGCGCAACCTGGCGTACTACAACGGCGGCCTCGGCGACGAGCAGATCGCCTGGCTCGCGCGGAAGCTGGCTGCGGCCGCCAAGGCCAAACAGCGGGTCATCCTCTTCTGCCACATGCCCGTCTTCCCCGACAACAACCACAACCTCTACAATGACGTGCAGGTGCTGGAGATCATCGACAAGCATCCCAACGTCGTCGCCTGGCTCGCCGGCCACCGCCACGCCGGCAGCTACGCATCGAGAAAGGGCGTCCACTACCTGACCATGAAGGGCATCGTGGAGACGCACTTCAACTCATTCGGGATCATGGAAGCGTACTGCGACCGCCTGAGGCTGCTCGGCTTCGGCCGCGAGACCAACCGGACGATGAAGACGGGTCGATCGTGCGACCCAACGACACCATGAGCCGGCGCCCACTAATCACTAATCAAGACCTGACCCCATCCCCCTGACCGCAAGGATGTCCGCAATGATGGAGCCGAATGGGCACGAACTTTGGTCTCAGTGGCATTGTGATGCTGGTTTTGCCTTGGCCATCGCACTGAAGAGAGCCGGTCCTCTGATGGTGTGCATGCTCGGAATTGCCATGGTGGTTGGTGGATGCTGGCAGCCGCCAGTTATTGAGGCTTACAGCCCGTTTGTAAGCGGTGGGCAGTTGCATGGCGTAGAAGTAGGCAGTTACATCCCGCATATCGAGGGACAGATAATCGTCGACATGATCCCCAAGAGCTACCCGGGCTATGCCCGCCGTGGGCTGTCGGTACGGAACTTTACTGCTCCGGAGGAAAGCGAGGCGGTAGTGTTTCCGCCCGACTGGGCCAAAGGAACGTTCCGCATGGTGCTGATGGTGATGAACATGAACGCCGCAAAGCGGGATTGGCATTTCAGTTGGGACGTTTACCAAGGCGAAGAGCGCAAGCAGACCGTGCATGTTTCCGTCACGCCTCCACCAGACGTCTACATCACAGTCGATGGTGTTCGAACCAAAGCTCATGTGGAGGACTAGGCTCTGTCTGAAAAGTCATTTTGTTGCCAGTCTCAGGTATCGGTCGATGAACGCCATTTTTATCATCCCGACGAAGTTCAGGGCGGTTTTCTCAAAGCGAGAGAACACGCGCCGGCTTTCCTTCAGCCAGCCGATCAATCGTTCCACAATGTTTCGGCGACGATATTGCTCTCGGTCGAACGCCACCGGCCGTCCCTCCCGATCCTCGTTCTCCTTCGAGGGAATCACCGGACGAATCTCCAAGTCCAACAGATAGTCATCAATCCAATCGGCGCGATAGCCCTTGTCGCCGGCCAACGCGACCGGCCAGGGAACCGGATCGCCCTGGACGTCGAGCAAGTCCCGGTCCGCCTGGACCAGCAACGTGTCCAAGGCGGTGGATTCATGGACCTGCCCAGCCGTCACCACCACGTCTAACGGATGGCCTTGCGCATCGCACAAAATGTGAATTTTAGTGCTTATACCGCCGCGCGAACGCCCGAGCGCATGGTCGCCCGGTTCGTTCGGATCGTTTTTTTCCCGCCGCCCGACGCACATCGCGCCGCGCGGACAATCGTTCCGTCAATACACCACAGCTCTGGATCGAGTTGCTGTTTCAGGCGCAGACGTTCGAGGATCCTCTCCAGCGTTCCGTCCCGATTCCAGCGATTGAACAAGTCCCACGCCGTCTGCCATGGGCCCAAAACCTCCGGCAAGTCTCGCCAGGGAGAACCGGTTCGCAGAATCCACAAAATGCCATCCATGATCTTTCGTCGATCCCGTGGCGGTCGCCCCATCCGCTTGGGTGGGGCAAACAGGTCCGCGATCAGTTCCCATTGTTCGTCCGTCAGCCGATGTCGAATCATGATGACTCCTTTCATCTGTCAACACGGGTCGCTACCATTCGACATATCGGCTAAATATCGACTTTTCAGACAGAGCCTAGAACCTCCCGGTTCCGGTGTACCGGCCCGGCGATCTTACGAGCCTATTTTGGGGACAGATACCAAAATAGCCCTTGCACCGGACGCCGGCACGGCGTAGGCTCGCGACATGCCTCGCATCGCACGGGTGGTCGTGCCGGGCTGTCCGCACCATGTCACGCAGCGCGGCAACCGGCGGGCGGATGTCTTTCTCGCCGATGAGGATCGCCGGCGGTACCTGTTCCTGCTGGGCAGGTACGCCGGGCGGTACGGGCTGCGAATCTGGGCGTACTGCCTGATGGGCAACCACGTGCACTTCGTGGCCGTGCCCGATGAGGCCGAGTCGCTCGGCCGAACGTTCCGCGACACCCACCAGGCGTACGCATCGTGGTTCAACGACAAGACGCACGAGACGGGCCACCTGTGGCAGGGCCGCTTCTTTTCGTGCATCCTGGACGATGCCCACCTGTGGTCGGCCGTGCGATACGTCGAGCGCAACCCGCTGCGAGCGGGCCTGGTGGCACGTGCGGAGGACTGGCCGTGGTCCAGCGCGGCGGCGCACTGCGGGCTTCGCCGCGACGCGCTGCTGTCGCAGGTCGAGATGCCCTGGCCGGTGCCGGACTGGTCGGCGTACCTGCGGAACGAGGACGAGGCGGCCGTCGAGGCGATCCGCCGGCAGACGCGCACGGGGCGTCCGTGCGGCTCGACCGGATTCGTTGAGCACCTCGAATCGCTACTCGGCCGCGTCCTCCGCCCCCGCAAGCGCGGCCCGAAGCCGAAGAAGGAGCAAAGGAAAAGAGCGAAGAGGTGAGTTATGGTATCTGTCCCCGAAATAGCGAAATAGCGGGGGGTTGCATGCGCCGGCGGCTGAGGGCACAATGGGCGTTCCCCGGCCGTGTGCGGCCGGGAGCAGTCGTGGGCAACTTGCATAGGAAAGACGAACGGATGAGAACAAGTAAGGCGAGGTTGTTCGTGGTCGCGGCGGCGTTGACGGCCGTCGCCGTCTCGGCGGCGCCGGCGGCGACGAGGCTGCCCAGTGTGTTCAGCGACAACATGGTCCTTCAGCGCGGGGTGTCCGTGCCCGTCTGGGGCTGGGCGGAAGCGGGCGAGAAGGTCACCGTGAAGTTTGCGGGGCAGGAGAAGGTCGCCACGGCCGGCGCGGACGGCAAGTGGATGACAAAGCTCGACGCGATGGAGGCCAGCGACACGCCCGCCGAGATGACCATCGCCGACGGAAGCGGCAAGACCCGGAAGCTCAAGAGCATTCTGGTGGGCGAGGTCTGGCTCGGGTCGGGGCAGTCCAACATGGAGATGAGCGTCGGCGGCTGCCTGGAGTCCGGGAAGTTCTGCAAGGAGGCGAAGTACCCCGCCGTCCGCATGTTCACCGTCGCCAAGAAGCCCGCCGGCCAGCCGCGCGACGATGTCTCCGGGCGATGGCAGGTCTGCAGCCCATCCAGCGTGCGGGGCTTCTCGGCCGTGGCGTACTTCTTCGGCCGGCGAATCCACAAGGAGCTTGGCGTGCCCGTCGGGCTGATCCACTCCTCCTGGGGCGGCACGCGCATCGAGCCGTGGACGCCGCCCTGCGGCTTTCAGGCCGTCGGGTCGCTCCAGTCGTTCGTCAAGCAGATCGATCAGGCCCCCGCGCGGTACCGCAAGGGTGTCGGCGAGGCGATCTCTCGCGTGGAGGCCTGGCTGCCGAAGGCCAAACAAGCCCTGGCCGACAACGGCGAGATCCCGCCGGCCCCGAGCATGCCCAAGCACTCGCTGAACTCCTCCGGCTCGCCGACGGGGCTCTACAACGGCATGATCCACGGGCTCATTCCGTTCGCCATGCGCGGTGCGCTGTGGTACCAGGGCGAGTCCAACGGCGGCGAAGGCAAGAGCTACTACGAGAAGAAGAGGGCCCTGATCGGCGGCTGGCGGAAGCTCTGGGGTCAAGGCGACTTTCCGTTCTACTTCGCCCAGCTCGCCAGTTTCATGCAGCCCAACAGCAAGCCCGAGGGCGGCGACGGCTGGGCGCGCGTCCGCGAGGCCCAGGCCGCCTGCCTGTCCATCCCCAACACCGGCATGGCCGTGCTGACCGATATAGGCGACGGGCGGAACATCCACCCGAAGAACAAGCAGGATGTCGGCGATCGCCTGGCCCTTTGGGCGCTGGCCAAGGACTACGGCAGGAAGGACCTCGTCCACAGCGGCCCGATCTACAGCGGCTCCAAGGTCGACGGCGGCAGGATGGTCCTCTCTTTCGACCACGCCGGCAGTGGGCTGATGGTGGGAAAGAAGGAGGGGCTGGCCCCCGCGCAGGAAGTCGCCGGGGGCACGCTGAAGGGCTTCTCGATCAAGGGCGCCGACGGCAAGTGGTACTGGGCCGACGCGAGGATCGACGGCAAGGCGATCGTCGTCTCCAGCGACAAGGTCAGCAAGCCCGTCGCCGCGCGGTACGCCTTCACCACCAACACCGATCACTGCAACTTCTACAACAAGGAAGGCCTGCCCGCCGTGCCGTTCCGCACCGACCCGGACTGGTCCGTACGCGGCGAGTGATCCGGCGCCTGCCCCGCACTTGGGTCGGCTATCTGCTCTCATGGGTGTCCCTGGAATGAAACGGCTCGTTGGGGTCGCGGGGTACGTGGGCGCCAGCGCTTGATGCGCCGCGCCGGGCGGGCGAGAATGCGTCTTGGTGTGCCGCGACGGTCGTGGCGCGGGACTTCATGCAGGGACTCCTCGATTGGGCGCGCGGCCGGTGCAATGGCGGCGGGTCAGTCAGGCGGACGGTGAAACCATGGCAGGCAGATCGACGGGATACGCTAGGGCGGCGGGGGTTGGCGTGTTACTGAGTTGGGTCGCGGCGGCCGCCGGGGCCCCAGGGGAAGTAACGCAGCTCACGCTGGTCAACGCCGAGACGGACCGCGACATTAGAGCGCTCAAGGACGGCGCGACCGTGAGCACGAAGAGCGACGGCGAACGCCTCAACATCCGGGCCGACGTGTCCGGCGAGGTCGGCAGCGTTCGGTTCGTCCTCGACGGGGAGGACATCAAGACCGAGAACGTCGCGCCGTACTCACTGGCAGGCGACAGCCGGGGCGACTACTCCGCCTGGAAGTTCAGGGCCGGCCGCCACACTCTCACGGCCACGCCCTACGGGCGGGCGGGCGGACAGGGCGCCGTGGGCACGGGCGTGAGCATCACCTTCACCATCGTCGGCCGGGCCAAAGCGACCGCGGCGCGGAAGCGGGGCCGTAAGGCAGGCAAGAGCATCGTCCCGCCCGTGCGCCCGGTGCAGCCCGCCGTCACCATGAAGCCGGGCCCGGTCAAGGTCAGCGGCGAGATGAGGAAGTGGCACAAGGTCACGATCGCGTTCGCCGGCCCCGCCGCCAGCGAGACGGCAAAGCCCAACCCGTTCACCGACTATCGCCTGAGCGTCACGTTCCGAGGCGGTGACAGCACGTACGCGGTGCCCGGCTACTACGCCGCCGACGGGAACGCCGCTGAGAGCGGCGCCGCCGCGGGGAACGTGTGGATGGCCCACTTCTGCCCCGACAGGACCGGCACGTGGACATGGGCGGCGTCCTTCCGCAAGGGGAGCAACGTGGCCGTGAGCGACGATCCCGATGCGGGCGCCGGGGCCGGCCCCCTGGACGGGGCGACCGGAACGCTCAAGATTTCCCCCACCGACAAGAAGGGACGTGACCACCGCGCCAAGGGGCGGCTGAGGTACGTGGGCAAGCATCATCTCCGCTTTGCCGAGACGGGGGAGTACTTCCTCAAGTGCGGCGCGGACGCGCCGGAGAACTTCCTGGCGTACGAGGACTTCGACAACACGCCCGACTACGGCGGCCGGCGGAAGTCGTGGGCCGCCCACGTGAAGGACTGGAGGCCCGGCGATCCGACCTGGCGGGGCGGGAAGGGCAAGGGCGTCATCGGCGCCCTCAACTACCTCGCCCGCGAGGAGCACATGAACGCCTTCTCCTTCCTCCCGATGAACATCCGCGGCGACGACAGGAACGTCTTTCCCTATCTCACGGACCGCCCGCCTTACACGCGCTTCGACTGCTCCAAGCTCGCCCAGTGGGAGATCGTCTTCGAGCACGCCGACCACCTCGGCATGTACCTGCACTTCAAGACGCTGGAGACCGAGAACGAACTGCTGCTGGACAACGGCGACCTCGGAAACGAGCGCAAGCTCTACTACCGTGAGCTGATTGCACGCTTCGGGCACCACCTTGCGCTCAACTGGAACCTGGGCGAGGAGATCAACAACGCGACCACAACTCAGAAGCAGGCCTGGGCCCGGTACTTCTGGGACCACGATCCCTACCGGAACCACATCGTGATCCACAACGGCGCGAACCATTACGACCTGCTCGGCAGCGCCTCGAAACTGACCGGCTTCTCCCTCCAGACGAATCGGAGCGACTTCAGCCGGGTCCACAGCCGGACCAGGGACTACATCGACCGCTCGGCGGCCGCGGGCAAACCGTGGGTGGTGGCCTGCGACGAGCCGGGCGACGCCCAGCACGCGTTGCGGCCGGACAACGACGCCGGACAGAGCCACACCGACGGACGCAAGAACGCCCTCTGGGGTAACCTCATGGCCGGCGGGGCCGGACTGGAGTTCTACTTCGGATATGCGCACGGGCACTCGGACTTGACGTGCGAAGACTTCCGCAGCCGCGACAGGTTCTGGGACTACTGCCGTCACGCGCTGTCGTTCTTCCGCGACAACGACGTCCCCTTCTGGGAGATGGCCAACGACGACACCATCAGCGCCGCGTCGAACGACTACTGCTTCTGCAAGCCGGGCCAGGTGTACGTCGTCTACCTCAAGAACGGCGGGACGACGAGCCTGGACCTCAGCGGCGTGACCGGGGCCTTCGACGTGAGATGGTATGACCCTCGCAACGGCAGCCGGTTGCGGGATGGCTCGGTACGGCGCGTCAACGGAGGGGGCACGCCGGACCTGGGCCGGGCCCCCGACAAGCCCGATGAGGACTGGGTCGTTCTGATACGCAAGGTCAGGTCCTCCGGCGGGCGGTAGTCGCCGCCGGCACGACAGTTCACGTGACAGCCATCCTTGCCGTCCGTCGCGCAGGGAGAATACACTGTCAGCCCCGGGCTGCGGCCCCCAAGAGGAAAGGACATCCACCGTGAGACGCCGGCGGGTTCTTCTGGTCGCGAGCGTCTTGACCTGGCTGTCAGCCGGGTGCTGCTGCCCGGCCGAGCGCGAGGCGATGGTGGCCCACCTCGTCAGCGTGCGGATCACGAGGCAGCCCATCCCGCCGCTGACTCACATGTACTGCCCGTTCTCCGTCGATGAGGCCTATCGCGTACAGGACGGGCTGACGCGGATGATCGTCGAGGCCGGAGACGAGGTGGTCGGCTACAAGATCGCCTTCGCCGGCAGGGCCTCGCGGGCCGCCTGGGGCGTCGACGAGCCCGTCTACGGGCGGCTGTTCAAGAGCCAGGCTGTCTCCGACGCCGGGACGATCGACCCGGCGAGCTGCATCACCTTTCACATCGAGGTGGAGGTCGCGTTCGTCATGGACAAGCCGATCGACAGGCCCGTCCGGGACGTCGAGCGGCTCAAGCCGCTGGTCAGGAGCGTCCACGCCGGCTTCGACATCCCGACCCGGCGGTTCGACTTCAGCATCGCCAGGCCGAAGGCCGCCGACGTCATCGCCGACGGCGCCGCGGCGAGCCGCTTCGTGCTGGGCCCGGCGATGGACCCCGCCAAGGTGGACGTGGACAGGCTCACGCTGGCGGTGAGGCACGACGGCAGGGAGGTCTACCGGGGCGAGTCGGCCAACGTGATGGGCAGCCCGTGGAGATCGCTGCTGTGGCTGGCCAATTCGCTGCTGGGCCGCGGCCATGCACTCAGGGCCGGCGACGTCGTGTTGGCCGGCGCGGCGGCCGGCGCCTATTCGCCCGCGAGGCCGCAGGCGGCCGGCACGTACGTCGGCGACTGCGGGGCGCTGGGGCGAGTGAGCTGCAAGGTGCTCGAGGAAGGAGGCCGCGCCCCATGAGATTCGGCGGACCGGTTCTCGAGAAGTGGGACGGCCCCGACGACTGGGCGGCGGCCGTGCGGGGACTTGGCTACGGGGCCGCCTACTGCCCGGCCCGGGCCGACGACGGCGACGACGTGGTCGCCGCCTACGCCGCCGCGGCGGGGAAGGCGGGCCTCATCATCGCCGAGGTGGGCGCGTGGAGCAACCCGCTCAGCCCGGACGGCGAGACGCGCGCCGCGGCCGTCGAGAAGTGCAAGGCCGCCCTGGCGCTGGCCGACCGCATCGGCGCCCGGTGCTGTGTGAACATTGCCGGCTCCCGC
This sequence comes from uncultured Planctomycetaceae bacterium, assembly GCA_964427875.1. Taxonomy (GTDB): domain Bacteria; phylum Planctomycetota; class Phycisphaerae; order SM23-33; family SM23-33; genus CAYRVX01. The sequence goes on along the minus strand of CAYRVX010000006.1, from coordinate 96,819 downwards.
GGGCTCTCGTGGGACGGTCCCGGCCGGGAGAACTTCTCGGACGAGACGTTCGACATGATCGTCGAGTGCGTCCGGGACATCATCGACTCGGTCGGCCCCGCGCGGACGTACTACACGCTCGAGACGATGCCGTGGGCGCCGCCCGATTCGACGGGCGAGTACGTCCGCCTGATGAAGGCGATCGACCGCGAGCGATTCGCCGTGCACTTCGACCCGGTGAACCTGATCAACTGCCCGCGGCGGTACTTCGCCACGGGCGAGGTGATCCGCGAGTTCGTCGCGAGGCTCGGCCCGCACATCCGCAGTTGCCACGCCAAGGACATCTCCCTGTCCGGCCAGCTCACCACGCACCTGGACGAGGTGCGGCCCGGCCTGGGCGGGCTGGACTATCGCACGTATCTCAAGGAGCTGGACAAGCTGGACGAGGACACGCCCCTGCTGCTCGAGCACCTGCCGACGGCCGAGGAGTACGCCCGGGCGGCCGAGCACGTCCGAGCCGTCGCGGCCGAGGCGGGCGTGACTCTCCGGTGAGCCGGAGGCGCGTCGCGGGCGTCACCGGCCGACCTTGTCGGGGTCGTTCTTCCAGCCGTACTTCTTGGCGAACTCCGACGGCGCGAGCACGTCGGGGCCCTCGGCGCTGACGTAGACGATGTCCTTTTCGGCGTCGAGGCCCTTGGGCGCGCGGAAGTGGCCGTTGTAGTTGACGGCGATGTGACCGACGTCGGCGACCGGCAGGACGGTGAGGACCGCCCGGCGGCCCTTGGCGTCCCACAGGCGGATGATCTTCTGGCACGCCGAGGCCAGTACCTTGCTGTCCGCCGACCAGGCGAGGTTGACGATGTCGCGGGTGTGCCCGCCGAGCGTGGCCAGCAGCTCCCCCTGGCGCATGTCCCACAGCCGGATCTCCGGCGTCTCCCTGTCGCCGCGCTGGCCGGAGGCGAGCGTCTTGCCGTCCGGCGACCAGGCCACCGCACGGACTTGGCGCTCGTGGCCGGCGAGCGTTTTGATCGGCCGGCACGGCCTGACGCCCCATATCCCTACGGTTCCGTCGCCGGAGCCGGTGGCCAGCATCTTGCTGTCGGGCGACCAGACGACGGCGTAGACTCCCCCGCGAGGCCCGGGGAACACGTCCGGGGGGCGGTCGGCGCCGCAATCCCACACGTAGATCCGGTCCCCGGAGTGGGACGTGGGGACGGCCAGCCACTTGCCGTCGGGCGACCAGGCGAGGTCGTGGCCGGAGCCCTGCTTCTCCGTCATCTGCTTGCGGACCTCGCCGGAGTGGGCGTCGAAGATCCGAGGCGAAGCGTCCGCACTGCACTCGGCCACCTTCTTGCCGTCCGGCGACCACGCGACGCCCGAGACCTCGCCGCGCTGGCCCTCGATCTTGTGCTGCAAGACGCCGGAGTTCGCGTCCCACAGTTGCAGCGTGTCCTTCGTTCCGGCGGCCAGTGTCTTGCCGTCCGGCGAACACGCCAGCACGCCGGCCTCTCCCTCGTGGGCTTCCCACCGCTTGTGCACCTGTCCCGACTGGCCGCTGCAAGTCCAGATCACCGGCCTCTTGTCTTTCTGGTAGGAGCAGTAGGCCAGCTTCCGGCCGTCCGAGGAATAGGCCATGGCGGTGATGCGGGGGATGCGCATGTCGGTCAGCCAGACGTTCCGCCCGGTCTCTATGTTCCAGAGCCCCGCCTTCACCACGCCGTGATTGCGGTGCTCGTTGCCGCAGGCGACGATGGTCTTGCCGTCCGGCGACCATGCCAGGTCGGCCGCTCCCTCGTCGCCGCCGGACTTCTCCATGAACGCCAGGCTGAAGGCGATCCGCCAGGACTTGGTCTCCCAGCCAATGATCGTCCCCTGCGTTCCCTCCGAGGCGAGCTTCTTCCCGTCCGGCGACCACGCGAGGACCGACGTCTCCTTCACGTTGTCCTTGAGCTCCTTGACGACCTTTCGCAGGGCGCAGTGCCACACGTACACCGCGACGTCGTGGCGGTGCTTTCCCCCGAAGGCCAGGTACCTGCTGTCGGGCGACCACGCAAAGGCGCAGATGGCTGAGCCGCCCTTGATGACGTCGCGACACCGGCCGCGGGCATCCCAGACGGCGACCTGGCCGTCGCTGTAGTCCCCCGCGGTCGCCAGCCACTTGCCGTTCGGCGCCCACGCCACGGCCCGCACTTCGTGCCCGTGCTCCGGAAGCAGAAGCGTCGCCTTGCCCGACCGGACGTCCCACAGCGCCACGCGCCTGTCCCAGCTCCCGGTTGCCAGCGTCCTGCCGTCCGGCGACCACGAGACGGAGGTTACGGCCCGCTTGTGGCCGGTCAGCGCTCGCAGGCATCGACCGGTCTGGGCGTTCCACAGCCGGATCGTCTTGTCGGAGCCCGCCGAGGCCAGCGTGCCGCCCCTCGGCGAGTAGGCCAGGGCGTGGATGCCCCCGTCGTGGCCCATGAGGACCCGGGCGAGCTTTCCCGTGGCCGCGTCGCAGATGCGGATGACGCCGCTGCGGCCGCCCATGGCAACGTGCTTCCCATCGCGGCTGAAGGCCACGGCCAGCAGCCTTCCGCGCGGGCGGCTCGTCTCGATCGTCCAGGGCTGCCCGCCCGTCACCGGCCCGGGCTGACTCACCAGCGCCAAGGCGCCGAAGGGCCCGCCCGCTTGCCCGGCTCGCGGCGGGAGCCGCACGGTCCGCGTGCCGCTCGCCGGCCTCGGCGCCGCGCTCGCCTCGTATGCCGCCAGCGCCTGCTTGACCTTATCCAGCGCCAGTTCCGCCTTCGTGCGGGACATGTCCCTGGCGGCGTGTTTGGCCAGGAAGACCTCGTAGTAGCCCCTCGCGCGGCGGAGCATGGCCGGCCTGGCGAACGCCGAGGCCTTTGCCGACAGGCTGCGGTACCACTCGGCCAGCTCCAGACACACGGCGTCGGCCAGTGAGCTCGCGTCCTTCACCACGAGGGGAACGCAGGTCTTCATCGCCTCGTCGCAGGCGGTGCCGAGGTACTTGGCCGCCTCGGCCGGATCGTCCTTCTCCACGAGGTACAGCCGGACCAGCCGGGGGCGGGCGGCGGAGTCCAGCGGGTCGGCTCTCAGAAGGGCCTTCGCCCGCTGGATGTCCTTGGCCGTTCGGTCCAGGGCGATGAAACGCTTGAGCTTCTCGATGATGGCGTCGCTGCTGCCGGAGCGGACGGCCCGGGCCACGTAGGACGCCCGGCGCAGATACCGCACGGCCGACGTGCAATCGCCCTCGGTGCCGCATTCCTCGGCCACCGTCATGAGGTAGTCGATCAGGTCCTCGCCGGCGGCGGCGCGGGCGTCACGCGGGCTGGAACCGTACCGCACCTGGTACAACGTCAGGAGCTTCTCACGGCAGTCCTTCCTCTTTTCCGGCACCTTCTCGGCCAGGAGCTTCATCGCCTCGATGGCGGTCTCGTATCCGACGGGATGCTTGCCGGCGAGAAGGTGGGCCTTCTCGCAGAGCAGTGCGAAGAGCTTCGGATGGTTGGCGGCTGCCTTGGTCGCCTCGACCAACTGCCTGGCCAGCGCGATGTCATCGGCCCGGTCACTCGTCGAGAGGACCCTGCGATAGTCCTTGCCGTAGAGCGAGTTGAACACCTGCTCGGCTTCCTCGGCCACAGCAGCGCCGAACAGGACCGCACACACAACGGCCGCGCAGCACAACGAACGCCAGACAGGCTTCATGGCTACCTCCACGCCGCCCGGCGGCAGACAAGTTCCCGGTTGAGATCATGCGGCCGACAACACTCCCCATCGCCCGCGACCCGGTGTGCCAACCATTATAGTGAATCCATGCGAGAATGCACGAAGTCTTTCCGGCTGGTCCGGGACGATGGTGCCGGCGGCCGCGAGGGCCCCGTCAGGCGGCATCCGCACCGGGATCCACCCCCCGCCGGATCGCCGAGGGACGCGGCGGCTCCGGCCGACAGGCCGCCCCGCTCGGTTCCGCCAGCGGAGTTGCGCTCAAGGCAAAACTCGGGGCCGGCCGACACAAGTGCTTATATAAAAAGCGCTTATAGATGGTTTTCGGAAAAATGGCTTTGTTTCGTAAAAGAGCTTCTGCGGCGTTCTCCCCCAGGCTCTTGCATCCTGCGATCAGGTCAGACCACAACCATGCCCCTTGATAGTATTATATACAATAAACGCAGCCATGTCATTGATTATTGCAGGGATTTTTCAAAAAAAGCGGCCTGGTTCAGAAACGATAGTTCCCACGTAACAGCGCCTGCGAGTCTTGGGAACCCACGAGTCTACAGACGAGGCCCGGCGGGCCGTGTGTGAGAATGTTTCCCGGCGGTCCGTAACGATTGTTTCTGTAATCTGTTAGCTCCGGAGGAGCGGACGTTGGTAGCCCAGGGCGCCGCGGCGCTGTTTGCCGCAAGCCCTGGGTTTGCAGGGCGTGTATTTCGCGGAACCCCGGCAGGGGTGACCGTACCTCACGGTCGCCCCATACGAGGCTCCGCACAAAGGGTGACGCGTACCCAGGGCTCCCTCCGGTCGCCCTGGGCTACCCACGTACCGCCCCGTACGGGGCGAAGAGGAAAGCTCCCCGGATTTGTCCTCGCACACGGCGGGCCGAAAGGACCTGCCTGCCGGCAGGCAGGTCCTTCCGGCCCTTGCTACTCTGCGAAGCAGTACTTCGCTGCGAAGCACGAGTTGGGCCTCCCCCGGGCGGCGCCGCGGGCTGCGGGCGAAGCGGCGGCGGAATGTTACCCGCATCTGAACCACGCCAAAAAAAGCTCCCCTGGCCGGGCCGCAGGAGCCTTGTTTGAGTCGATCTCTTCCGCCCGGCCCAGCACGACCAGGGACAGCCCCTGCCGTAGGCGTTCTTCGCCTGGAAGGCGGTCATCTGCGGCACGGGCCAGCCCTGCCAGGTGCCGACGCCGGCGCCCTCGGCCTTCAGGGCCCAGACGATCCTGTCGCGAAGGCCCGCGGCGTCGTCGGCGTGGCCGTGCAGGTGAACCGCCACGATCGCCTTCGTGCGGTGCGTGACGGCCGCGGCGATCCGGTCGGCGTCGATGTTCGTCGTATCCCAGTCGATGTCCACGAGGACCGGGATGCAGTTGTGGTGAATGCAGCAGGCGGCCGACGACGGCCAGGGCTTGATCGCGCCCTCGGGGATCGCCCTCGGACCGCCCGGTGCCGCAAGTTTCTCAGCCATTTCCGTGCGCTTTTCGTGAGTCTCGTGTCATGCGGTCCTACCAATGCCCCGCGGCCGGCGGGCGATCAAAGGCAATCGGCTTGGTTTGTGTTGCGGCGGACCTTCCGATACCATTCCCCGCTGAGGAACTGACATGCATTCTGCGGCGGCGGTGTGTCTGACGGTGGCGCTCGCGACGGTCGGCTTGGAGACAGCGGGCCGGGAGGAGAAGGTCCCGGCCTTCCCGGGCGCCGAGGGGTTCGGGGCCGCCGCCACCGGCGGGCGCGGCGGACGCGTCATCAAGGTCACCAACCTGAAGACGTCCGGGGCGGGCAGCCTTCAGGCCGCGTGCCAGGCAAAGGGGCCGCGAATCGTCGTCTTCGACGTCAGCGGCGTCATCCGCGGGCACGTCACCATCACCGAGGGCGGCCTGACCGTCGCCGGGCAGACCGCGCCGGGCGAGGGGATCACGATCGAGGGGATGCTGCGAACGCGGTACCGCATTCAGCCGCCGGTCCGCAACGTCGTCATCCGCTTCATCCGGTCCCGCCCGCCCCGGGCCACGCGGCGCTGGGCGGGAGGCGACTGCCTCCAGATCACCAACACCGACTCGCTCATCATCGATCACGTCTCCTGCTCGTGGGGCTCCGACGAGAACATGGACCTCTGCGGCTCGAGCAACATGACGGTTCAGTGGTGCGCGATCGAGGAGTCCGACACGGTGGGGCACACGAAGGGGCGGCACAACTACGGCATGATCATCGGGTACACGCCGACGGGCAGCGTGACGATCCATCACAACCTCTTCGCCCATCACTCCAAGCGAGCCCCGCTGATCGGCTGCGACGTAGTGGACCACCGCAACAACGTGATCTACAACTACCTCCTGCCGTTCACGATGCACCCGCTGAGCATGAACCGCCGCTCTGTCGGCGGGCCGTTCCGCGTGAACCTGATCGCCAACTACTTCAAGGACGGCCCGGACGTCCGCCGACACGTGCGGGGCCGGACGCTCGATAAGCTCTTCTATCACCGGCAGAACGCGGCGCTGCACGCGGCGGGCAACGTCTGCACGTGGCTGGGCGGGGTGGCCGAATCGACGTCGAAGCCGCTGGCCGGGCGGCCCTGGCCCGCCCCGCCGGTCAAGACGCACGGCGCGAAGGAGGCCTACGAGGTAGTCCTCGCCCGGGCCGGCTGCCTGCCCCGCGACGCCGTCAGCCGGCGGATGGTCGAGGAGGTCCGCGGCGGCACGGGCCGGTGGGGCCGCCACGAGCCCGCCGGCGGACTGAAAGGTCCCGAACTGCCGCCGAGCGCGCCGAGGGACACCGACGGCGACGGCATGCCGGACAAGTGGGAACGTGCCCACAAGCTCGACCCCGAGGACCCGGCCGACGCCTCGGCAGTCGTCCCGCCCGGCGCATCCAAGGGCGACCGCCACCGCGGGTACACGTGGATCGAGTTCTACGTCAACGAGCTGGCGGACAAGAGGGTCGCCCAGGCGATCAGAGATGTGAGGACAGGAGGCTGACAGGATGAAGGTGCTTTACGTTGGCGGGACGGGCGAGATCTCGTACGAGTGCGTGAGGCGCGATGCCCGGCTCGGGCGGGACGTGACGGTCTTCAACCGCGGGCGGAACCCCGAGCCGCTGCCCGACGGCGTGCGGCGGATCACCGGCGACCTGGCCGACGACGCGGCCTACGCCGAGCTGGGCAGGGAGACCTGGGACGTCGTCTGCCAGTTCCTCGCGTACGACCTCGCGACGGTCCGGCGGGACGTGGAGGTCTTCGCGGGCAACTGCGGGCAGTACGTGTTCATCTCGACGGCCTCGGCGTACCAGAAGCCGCCGAGGCACTACGTGGTCACCGAGGAAACGCCGCTGGAGAACCCCTACTGGCAGTACAGCCGCACGAAGGCCGAGATGGAGGCGTACCTGATGGGGGAGCACGCGGCGGGCAGGCTGGCGGTGACGGTCGTCCGCCCCAGCCACACGCTCCGGACGCGCTTTCCCGGCGGCATCGGGCGCGGCGACGACTGGGCCTGGCGAATGCTCAACGGCCGGCCGATCATCGTCCACGGCGACGGCACGGGCCTCTGGACGCTGACGCACAGCAGCGACTTCGCGGCGTGCTTCTGCGACCTGCTCGGCAACGGGCGGGCCCTCGGCGAGGCGTTTCACATCACGCGTCACATGGAGTCGTTCACGTGGAACGAGATCTTCGCCGCCGCCGGGCGGGCGATCGGGGCCGAGCCGCGGATCGTCCACGTGCCCACCGAGACGCTCGTTCAGTACAACGCCGAATGGGCCGGGCCGCTGCTGGGCGACAAGACCTGGTCGGTCCTGTTCGACAACACGAAGGTGATGTCCGTCGCGGGGCGCTTCGAGTGCAAGGTCGGCCTGGACGAGGCCATGCGCCGGGCGGCCGAGCACTACCGCCGACGCGCCGACGCCTACCAACCGGACCCCCAACGCCACGCCTTCCTGGACCGCATCGCCAAAGAGCAGTCCGCCCTGGGCGCCTGACCTGCCCGCCGCGGCCGCCAGGCGCCCGCTCGACATAGGCTTGCCGTTTAGCGGGCCGGCTTGCCGGCCGCGTTCCTCCCAATCACTCAACGCGCTTCCCCCCCGACGGCGAACAGCCGCTTCGCGGCCGGCAGGGAGCATTTCTGGTATTTCGCGTAGGCCTCCGCGGCGCGGAGGTGGATCGTCGTCGTGGCCTCGCCGGCGGCCCAGCTTCGCACGACGGCCTCGAGCGTGTACGCCTCGGGTGCCATCAGCCCGGTCGTGGTGATCAGCGGCGGGCAGGCGGCCCGGCGCAGCGGCTCGGTGAAGTGCTCCCGGCTCTTACACGCCAGGACGACCGCGCAGGACGGGTCCGCCCCGGGTGCCCTGCTCGGGAGGTGCTCCGGCTTGCCGTCCATCAGCCCGTTGTGCCCGACGAAGCAGACCATGTCCGCCGCCCCGCCGGCGAGGACGACGACCCGCTCGGGCCCGGAGCCCCAGACGACGGCGCGGCTGAGCCGACCCGCCGCCGCATCGAGGAAGTCCCGAAGCGCCGCGTCCATCTTCGCCCCGTCGAACGCCTCCGCCAGGACGTAGACCTTCGCGCCGGGTGCGGCCGACTGGAACACGGCCGTGTCGAGGATCGCCCGGCCGTCGTCCCGCGCCACCGCGACCTCGCCGGGCGGGATCCGCCGCCAGTGCCCGCTCTGCTGAAAGAACGTCTTCACCCCGTACATCGCGCCCCAGTACAGGTTGCTTTTCGGGTCCTGCCCGTTGCCGAGCGCCTTCGGCACCGGCGCGACGCCCTGGTGCACGTTGTCGCAGAGCGCGACGAACACGTGCACGGCGCGGTAGGCCCGCCGCGGGGGCCGACCAGGCACCCGGTCCCGGGCCGAGCCGCCGCCCGCCGAGGGCTTGGTGGCCGGCTTCGTTGACGGGTCCGGCCGCGGGGGCGCCGTCTCCCGGCACCCCGTCCCCAGCAGCGGCCACAACAGCAGCCACGCCAATGTGAGCTGTGCGAAACGGCCTTCCATCCCGCGCTTCCTTCCTTTGAGCTCCGGCACCGCCGTGCGTGCATGGTGCCCGTTCACTGTAGATCGAAACCGGCGCCCTGTCACGAAAACAAGGTCGTCCTGGGGAGGTTGTGTGTGACTGCCGATTCTGGCGGCACCCACGGTGGCACGGGCATCTTGCCCGTGCGTCCCACGACCGTCTCGGTCGTGGAGTCGACCGGAAGTGCAGGGCCGGGACGGCCCTGCGACCTGCCTGCGGCAGGCAGGCGCACGGGCGGGACGCCCGTGCCACTAAATCTTGTCGCCCTGGGGCGGTTCGGTCACCGTGCCTGTGCCAGCAGCGGGTTGGTCCATGCCCGCCGGCCGCGGGCGTCCTCCAGCTCGATGTACGCCCAGGGCCAGTCCGGGGGAATCTCGAAAGCCGCCTCGGTGGCCGGCTCGCCGTCGAAGGAGCCGATCCGCTGTCCGAGCCAGCCTGGCCCGACGAGGCGAACGAAGGCCGCCGGCGAGGTGGTGACCTTCACGGTGTCGCCGTCGAGGGCGATGGAGTGAAACTCCGGCCCGCAGGTCGAGTAGAAGTTCCCCGAGCGAATGGCGGCTTCGATGTCCGCTCGCGTTCGGGCGGGGGCGTTGACGGCGATCCACCCGCCGTTCCAGCCGGGGTGTTCCGGCTTGAGGTGCGCGTCATCGACGGCGAAGGCGAGCGTGTCGGGCGAGCGGTCGAGCATGGCCGTCCAGTACACGCCGCCGTCGCCCTTGCCGTTGAGCCACCGGCAGACGTGGTTGTAGATCTCCACGCCGTCGAAGCCGTGTCGCAGGGCGTCTTGAAGGCTGTTGCCGCACCAGTGCGGGTGGGCGAGGATCAGCAGGGCGCCCTGCGCCCGGGCGGCGGCCAGGGCGGCCGCGAAGCCCATCTCGCGAGTGATGCCCTCCAATCGCCCCAGGCAAACCACGTGATACGACGACCCGGCGTCGTCCCGGCCGTCCAGCTCGATGCCGTCCAGCCAGAGCAGCGGGTGATCCTGCCCCCCGGCCGCGATGTCCGACGCGACCCAATGGTCCGTGCAGCAGAGGAAATCGTAGCCGGCGGAGGCGTACATCCCGGCGATCTCGGCGAGCGTCTTGCCCCCGTCGCTGGCCGTGCTGTGAATGTGAACGTTGCCCTTGTACCACTCGCCGGACGTGTCATACCGGAAACCGCGCACGATGGCTCTCCTCACAATCCCAGGCGGAAGAACTCGTTGGGGTTCTCGAACAGCCACGCCCGCGCGACGGCCTTCGCCTCGTCCATGCCGAGGTATTCCACGTCGATCATCTCCGAGAGCGCGACGGCGACGTTGTCCCGCGCGATCGACGCGTGGGCCCAGGCGCGGTCGGCGTGGCCGCCGAAGTCCGAACCGTAGGCGTGAACCTTCCCGTGCGGCACGGCGCTGAGCGCCTGCTGGAAGAGCCGCCGGCAGTAGACCGGGTCGATGATGTTCGTCCAGCAGAAGTCGATCGCCACGTTCGGGTAGTTCTTGCCCAGGAACATCAGCTCGTCGCCGTAAGGCCAGTTCGCGTGGAACAGGTCGAACCGAACGTCGCGGTGCAGGGCGATCACGTTCGTCAGGCCGACGGCGTTGGTCTTGCTGATCTCGTTGCGAATGCCCGCCATGTGCCCCGTGTGGACCTGCACGGGCAGATCCATCTGGGCCGCCATGCGGAGGAACTGGTGGAACAGCCAGTCGTCCAGCGGCCGGACGCCGTCGGGGTACGAGGCGCTGCGCGTCGGGTCCTCCATGAACCAGTTAAACACCGCCTCGGCCTCGGCGCGGGTCGGATTGCCGTAGTCGATCGGCCGGGAGTACGCCGACTGGTCCTTGAACGCCACGGCCCCGAAGCGCTTGTGGGCCTCGAAGATCTCGCGGCAGGCGGCGGCGTACTCGTCGAGCGTGGTCACCGTCCGCCCGAGCGGGGCAACGCGGTCCTGCACGTCGGCGTGGCTGCGGACGTTGTGATAGCCCGGCAGGCTGATCACCAGTCGCGTGCGCGGGGCGAGCTTGAGCGTGCCGTCGAGCACCTTCCGGACGTCCGGCCAGACGTCGCCCAGGCGCGCGACGATCTTCGCCTCCTCGAGCAGGCCGTCGAAGACCTCCTCGTCGGTCAGGTCGGTCAGCCGGCCTTCCATCGACTTCAGCGCATCCAGCGAGAGCTCCTCGACGCCGTAGCACTTCTTGAGCACCATCCGGGTGACCATGGCATAGCCGGTGTGGCACGTCCGCTTCCAGGCCTTCTCGAGGATCGGCCAGCGCTGCTCCAGTGACAGGCTCGAATCGGCGAGCTTCTCGTTCTCCGCGTCGGACAGCGCGCTGTACAGGTCGCTGTGGAAGTACCCGCCGCGGACGACGTGGATCGGGTCTTCATACTTCGGCCCGCACTCGCCGCTGTGATCGTGGCAGTCCACGATCGGCGTGCCCTCGCAGAACTCCCGCAGCTCGTCGTAGTGCTTCGATCGTCCTGGCATGGGCAGGTTCTCCGGCTGAGGGCATCCGAAACTGCAGGGGGCGATGCTACGTGATCCCGCCGGGGCGCACAACGCCTTTCGCTGCCCCCCACGGGCCGGACCGCACATCCCGCGACCCGCCAAGCCCCACGTCTTCGCGGACCGAACGCTTGACTTGCCAATGCCCGCCTCTTACAACACGCGTCAACGTCAACCCCTCTGGGGCACTGCATGATCGGCCTGCCTGACAAAGCAGTTCTCACCCAATGCAGCACAGGCGAAGAGATCGAGGCGGCGTTCGTGAGACTCACCCGCCCCACCGTTGCAGCCGAGATCGACGCCGTGTGGTGGCCGGAACTGAACCGAAGGGTCGGCCGCAGGCAACAGAAAGAGGACGACGAGCATTGGCAGTGGAGCGCCATTGCCGACAGGTATGCGGTGAGGGGCGGCTGGTGCGTTGGGTTGGAGACAGGCGATCGGCGAATTCAGGGGGCAATGGCCTACACGGTGACAACAGGCAAAGAGGGCGGAGGGAGCCTTGTCCACATCGGAAGGATCGCCACAGCCCCATGGAATCGGGCTTGGCTGTTCCAACAGCCTGAGTATCGCGGAACAGGCACGAAGCTGCTCCTTTACGCCGTAGCACATAGCTATCTGTTGGGGCTCGATGGAGTGACAGCCCTTGACGCCATCTCGACGGATCGGACTCTCCGATTCTACGGGGTCAGAGGATTTGTGATGGCAGGCCGCAAAGAGGATGGTACAATCTCTATGGCGTTGAGTGCCGATAACGCCAAGGATTGGCTCATACGAGAAGGACTCATAAAATGACTCGGCATGCAGAGACATCAGATCCGGCGCGAGAAGATTCGCTGCCGCCCGCGGGAACCGGGTGGCCTGATAACGGTGCGCGCCAGAACGGCACGCTCTGTCAGTCGGGAGACGAGCTTGCCAGAGAAATCGCTGCACTTAAGGCTCTCCACCCAGACCTTCAACTTGAGTTCAGGGACAGGGACCTCAACTCGATGAGCGGAGAAACGAAGCTCGCCCTGCTTCAGGACATGCGAGAGGCCCTGGGAATCAAGCCGCTAAGACGCAGCACACTATGATCCGAAGGGCCAAGGCGATCGCGCTTTGCGAGGCCCACTTCCCCAGGGGGCCGGAGTATCTCGCAGAACACCTCGGCATATCGGTAAGGGAACAGCAGTTAGAGGGATGCGACGGTTGGTGTGTACGCTGCCGTTCCTTCGCCATCATCAGGCTCAACACGGCCAACTCCGGGGGCAGGCAAAGGTTCACTCTGGCCCACGAGATCTCGCACATAATCCTGGGCACCACAGGCCACATTGTCGGTTCCCGAAGCGGTGCCTACCGAGCGGAATCGGATGACGAGACAGAGGCCAACAAGTTGGCTGCCGAGCTCCTGCTTCCGGTGGATCGCGTCCGAGAGGTCCTCACCTCTACGCCAGTGGACGCGCCGACGTTGCGCAGGCTTTCCCGCAGGGCAAGGGTCAGCCAGGTCATGGCGGCTTGCAGGGCCGCCTCGCTGGCAGGTGCGATCGGTCTCGACAACGCGGCAGTCATTGGCTTCGAGGCAGGCGAGCCCCGCTGGCGCTGGTCGGAAACGCTCCGGGGGCTGGATGACGCCGCCGTGAAGCGATTGTTCGAGCGAGCGACAGCCGCGGGACCGAACCTCCATCGGGAACCTCGCCCGGACGGGCACGTCGTCTGCGCGTCCGTGATCCGCGCCAAGACGTTCTCCACGCTGTTCGTTCAGGTCCTCCCCGAGGACCTGGCGCTTACGCAGACGCCGGAGGAACGCCGCAACGAGCTTTCGATGTGGCTGTTCGAGGGCGACATCGTCCTGCGCAGGAAAATGAATGGTTACTTCGGGTCGTTCCGCGACCGGAGAGCCCATGGAATGACGCCCGAGCAAGCCGCCGATGCATTCCTCGCCCTGTATCTGGCCGAGCCGGAGAGGATGGTCGATCGGCTGCGCAAGAAACTCACAGACCCCCGGGCAAGGGAATGGCTCGTGCTGAGCTTCCGGAGAGTCCCCTTGTAGCCGCAGGCAGGCGCTGTCATGGAAGTCGATGTCACGGACGGATCGAGCGAATCGATGGGTCCCCTCTCACAGAGCGTAATGCGGATATGCTTCGGCTCGCCCGGGGAGGCTTCGGTCGTTGACTTCGTGTTCGCCCCCCTCACCCGACTCCTTGCTTGGTGAGCGCCTCGAGGACGGCGACGGCGTTCTCGGTGGGGGTCTCGATCCGGAGGGCCTTGGCGGGGGCGAGGATGTAGCCGCCGCCGCGGCCCATCTCGCCGCACAACCGGCGGACCTCCCGGTGAATCTCCCCCGGCGCGGCGAACGGGATGATCCGCTGGCTGCCCAGGCCGCCCCAGAACGTGATCTCCGGGCCGTAGCTGGCCTTCAGCTCGTAGACGTCCATGGCCTCGGGCTGGCAGCTCTCCAGCACGTCCAGGCCGATCTCGATGATGTCCGGCATGATGTCCGTGACGTTTCCGCAGCAGTGGCTGACGACGAGCTTGCCGGCCGCGTGGACCTGCTCGTAGAGGCGGGCCCATCGCGGCTTGAGGAGCTTCCGCCAGCGGTCCGGGCCGATGATCACGCCGCGCTGATCGCCCCAGTCGTCGCCGAACATGATCGCGTCGACCGGCAGCTTGACGGTCTCGGCCACGAAGGCGGAGTACAGTTCGGTCAGCCTGTCGAGCAGCTCTTCGTAGAAGTCCGGCTCGGCGACGACGTCGGTGAGGGCGTTCTCGAAGCCGCGGATGGTCCAGCTTCGCTCGAAGAGGCCCCAGCCGAGCCAGGCGACCCGGAAGCTGTCGGCCATTTGGCGGCAGGTCTCTCGCGCGGCAGCTAGGTCTTCCTCGCTGCGGAAGAACCGCTGCGGCTCGGGGAGGTCGTAGTCGTCGAACGACGGCGTCGCCAGGCCGGGTGCCTCGACGTGCCACGGCAGGCGGTCGGCCCGCCACACCGTGCCGTACACGTCCCGGATTCGCCCGTCTCCGATCTCCTCGGTGGGCCACATGTCCACGGCCCCCACGTGGGCCATGTACGGCGTGAGCTTCTCCCGCCATCGCGGGTGGCCGTAGTGCCCGTCGAGCCGGCGGGCCACGTCGTCGTCGAAGCCCAGCGTAAACGGCACCGGATGCGTCTCGTGGTGGTGGATCTGTTCCAGAACGCGGTCGCGCGGCGTCATGGGTCACTTCTTCGGCTGCGGTGTCAGGAGCTCCCAGTCGTCGGTGCGGAACGGCGATGCCGGCAGGTCGGCCTTGTTGTAGAGGTTGCAGTCCGGGTTGGTCGCCCAGGCGTAACGGACCGCCGCGGGGTCCTTCACCTTGGGGCAGGAGACGGCCACGGTCTGGCCTTCGATCTTCGCGTCGGCCCAGACGAACTGCTTGTCCGCCCCGGCGATGGCGAAGCCCTTGAGCTTCTCGCCCTTGGCCACGAGCCCGCCGGCGACGTAATCGAACTTCACGACGATCTCATCGCCCCGCCTGGCCATCGACTTGTACAGCGGCCCGCACGCGACGACATCTTTGCCGTAGGTCTTGGCCAGCGCCCAGAGGGCCAGCCGCTTGCCGACGTCCTGCTTGTTCTTCGGATGGATGTTGTTGGCCGCGCCGATGTCGATGGTCACGGCCATGCCCGTGTTGGGGACCTTCAGCGTCTTGAGCATCTCCTCCTGGACGATCACCCAGCCGCTGGTCTCGGCCGGCTCGGTCTGCGGGGCGCGGAAGTTGGGCAGTTGGACCCACTCGAACGGGAAATCGCCCTGGCCCCAGAGGCGGCGCCAGTTCCGGATCATCATGGCGAGCTGCATGCCGTAGAGGCCGGCGTTGTAACGGCCGGCGTTGCTCTCGCCCTGGTACCAGATGGCCCCGCGGATGGCATACGGCGCCAGCGGGGTGATCATGCCGTTGTAGAGGTTCCCCGGGCGGTGCGGGCTGAGCCGCTGATCGCTCGCCTTGCGTGGCTTGCGCGGGGGGCGCTTGCCGGCGGCCTTGGCCTTCTTCGCCCGCTCCTGCCACGCGGCGAGCTGCTTCTCGTAGGCGGCCTTGGCCTTCTGGGGATCGTACGCGTCGATCCTCTGCTTCCAGCCGTCCAGCAGTTCCTTGAGCTTCGGCTCGGCCTGCTGATCGGCCAGGGCGGTCCAAGTCTGGACCGGCGTGCCGCCCCACGAGGAGTTGATCAGCCCGACCGGCACGCCGAGCTGCCTGTGCAGCTCGCGCCCGAAGAAGTACGCGGTGGCC
Source organism: uncultured Planctomycetaceae bacterium (assembly GCA_964427875.1). Taxonomy (GTDB): domain Bacteria; phylum Planctomycetota; class Phycisphaerae; order SM23-33; family SM23-33; genus CAYRVX01. The sequence goes on along the minus strand of CAYRVX010000006.1, from coordinate 81,405 downwards.
GAGAAGCCGCCCACCGTCTCCGGGCTGCACACCGCCCACGTGCCCTTGCAGTCGGCCTGCGGCGTCTCGGCGGGTGTGCGGGTGACGGTCATCATGCGGACCTTGGGCAGCTTGGCGGCGGCCTGTTCGGCCTCGTAGTTGTTGCTGCCGCGAACCGACATCGCCATGTTCGACTGGCCCGAGCCGAGCCACACCTCACCCACGAGCACGTCCGTCAGTTCGATGGTGCTTGCCTGCCCCGAGCCCGTCGAAGGGTTGCCTTGGACTTTCAGCGTGTGCGGCCCGCCGGCCTTCATGGCGTCGAGCCTGACGGACCACTTCCCGTCCTTGCCGGCCGTGGCGGTCTTGGATTGCCCGGCAAGGGTGACGGTCACTTTCTCTCCCGCCCCGGCCCAGCCCCAGACAGGCACGGCCGCGTCCCGCTGGAGCACCATGTGATCGCCGAACACGCCGGGCAGCTTCACGTCGGCGGGTGCGGCATGAACTGCCAACCCGATCGTCAACAACGCCGCGGTGATCCTGATGAACTGATCTCTACGCATCTGTCCGATCTCCTTTGAACCTGAAACGAATCGTCTCTACAGCGCGGTCTCGCAAGGCCGCCACGGGCCTTCATATAGTAACACCGCGTCGGGCGCTTCGTCCCGGAAATGTGCCGAGTCGCCGTGCAAGAACGGGGCTTTCGTGCTATCCTTATCGTGGTGCGACCGCGGCGGTCGGGGGCGCCTTGGGCGGCCCGGGCGGCGAGGGCGCGGGGCGCACTGCTGGGAAGCGACCCGTGGAATTGAGCATCAAGCTGGAGCATCCCCACAAGGCGGACATTCTGTTCGGCCCGATGGACCGGCATCTGAAGATGATCCGGGAGGTGCTCGGCGTGCAGGTGTTCGCGCGGGAGGGGCAGGTGAGGATAACCGGGTCGGCGGAGAACGTCTCCCGGGCGGCGGCCGTGCTCGAAACGCTCCAGCGGAGCATTCGCCACGACCGCCCCATCACGCTCGATGCCGTCACCGAGGCCATCAGCGCCGCGGCGGTCGAGCGCGAAAAACAGGCCTCCGAGGTACTCGACGTCTATGCGGCCGGGCAGCTCGTCCGGCCCAAGACGCCCGGCCAGAAACGCTACATCGAGGCCATGCGCACGCACGACCTGATCTTCTCCACCGGTCCGGCTGGCACGGGCAAGACGTACCTGGCCGTGGCGATCGCGGTGCACATGCTCAAGCACCAGCAGGCGAGGCGTATGATCCTGGTCCGCCCGGCGGTCGAGGCGGGCGAGAAGCTGGGCTTTCTGCCGGGCGACATGCAGGCGAAGGTCAACCCGTACCTCCGCCCGCTGTTCGATTCGCTTCACGACATGATGGACTTCGACCAGATCCGCCGCTTCATGGCGAACGACCTCATCGAGGTGATCCCCCTGGCGTTCATGCGAGGCAGGACGCTGAACGACTCGGTCATCATCCTGGACGAGGCCCAGAACACGACCGTGCCGCAGATGCTGATGTTCCTGACGCGGATGGGCCACGGGTCCAAGGTGATCGTCACCGGCGACGACAGCCAGATCGATCTGCCGGAGGATGTTCCCAGCGGGCTGCTGGACGCCATGCGGCGGCTGCGAGGCATCAAGAAGCTGACCGTCATCCGCCTGGAAACCGCCGATATTGTTCGCCACCAGTTAGTTCAGAGAATCGTGGAGGCCTACGCCGACCGGGCCGATGAGGAAACAGGCTGAGGGAGCATCGTCAGGGAATGTGGCCGTTCAAGAAGACAGCTCGGCAGCGGCGTCTGGGGGCGCTTAGACCTGCGCGGACGGGCGAGTCGGCGTGGGTCCGATTCCGCCGGGCCGGCGGGATCGGCGGGGCCCTGGCCGCGGCTGCGCTGTACCTGGCGGCGCTGGGGATAGAGCTCTACCCCCTGGAGGCCCTTCGGACCGAAGAGGCGGCCGCGCCGCTTCGTTTCTGGGGCAGGATCGCCGGACAGGCCGGTGTCCTGGCCATCGCGGTTGCGCTGCTGGGGCTCTACCTGGCGCGATACCACGCCAGGCTGACGAAAGAGATCCGGCGAATGCTCGGCCTCCTGATCGTCCTGGTGCTGATGGTCTCGGTGAACAAGGTCCTGGTGGGCGCGGTGGGCCTGAACCCGCACGTGGCGATCCTCCCGACGGTGATGACCGGGGCGATCCTCGCCATTGCATGGGACCAGCGCTTCGCGCTCGCCGTGGGCTCGGCGGTGGCCATGATCGTGGTCCTCCAGACCCGAGGAAGCATCGGGCTGTTCCTGGTCCTGCTGGCGTCCCTGGCGTCGACCGTCTTCCAGCTCGACGAGATCCGGACCCGAACCAAGATGATTCGCGCCGCGGGGGTCTCCGCGGGCGTGGTGTTCCTCGCCGTGTGCATCACCGGGCTCGCAGAGGCCGTGCCGTGGTCGCTGTCGATCGTGGACGCCTTCTGGGCGGCCGGGTGCGCCGCGGGCGTCGGCTTCGTCGTTCAGGGAATCCTCCCGCTGATCGAGCGCGTCTTCCACGTGGCGACCAGCCTGACGCTGCTGGAATGGTGCGACGCGTCCAAGCCGCTGCTGAAGCGTCTGGCCATGGAGGCGCCGGGCACGTACAACCACTCGCTTCAACTGGGCGCGATGTGCGAGGCCGCGGCCGAAGCCACCCGGGCGGGGGGCCTGCTGGCCCGAGTCGGGGCGTACTACCACGACATCGGGAAGATCAACAAGCCGGACTACTTCATCGAGAACCAGGACGGCACGGCCTCGAAGCACGCGAAGCTCTCGCCGGCGATGAGCCTGCTGATCATTGTCGGGCACGTCAAGGACGGCATCGAGATGGCGCGGGAATACGGCGTGCCGAAGGTCCTTCACGAGTTCATCGCCACCCATCACGGCACGACGCTGGTGCAGTACTTCTACCAGGCCGCCACCGAACAGCGCAAGAACGACACCGACCGGGCGCCCGACGAGATGGAGTTTCGCTATCCGGGCCCCAAGCCCCACTCGAAGGAGTCGGCCATCCTCATGCTCGCCGACGCCGCCGAAAGCTCCGTGCGGTCCATGAGCGAGCCGACGCCGGGGCGGATCGAGAACCAGGTGCACACCATGGTCAACCGCCGGCTGATGGACGGGCAGCTTGACGAGTGCGAGCTGACGCTCATGGAGGTCCACCGGATCGAGTCCTCGCTCACCAAGAGCCTGTGCAGCATGTACCACGCCCGGCTGTCCTACCCCACGCCCGCCGGCGAGAAGCCCTCCGCCGCCGAACGCCAGGCGAACCAGGCCAGCGGCGGCCCCGCACAGCAGCGCGACACGGAAGAGGACCCCGCCGACGGAAAGCCCGCCGCTGCCGGCAGCAAGCCCGGACCCGGCTCCCGGAAGTAGCCGCACGCACGGCCACGAGAAGGCCCGGAGTGACATTGTGCCGCTGAACCGGCCTCAGTAGAATGGGCGACGTGACCAGAGAGCAGCTTTTATGGGAGATCAAGGCGCGCCTGCGCGAAGCGTACGGCCGGCGACTGCGCGGCGTGGTGCTCTACGGCTCGGAGGCCCGCGGCGACGCGCAGCCGGACAGCGACATAGACCTGCTCGTCCTGCTCGATGATCCGGTGGAATACGGCCGGGACCTGGAGACGAATCTCGACGCGCTCTATCCCCTTTCCTTGGAGATCGGGCGGCGGATCAGCGCGAAGCCGGTGTCGGCGCTGGAGTACGAGACGGTGGCGTGTCCCCTGTATCAGGTCGCACGGCGGGAAGGGATCGCGGTATGAAGGAGTTCGCCGCCGCAGAATGGCAGCGTGCGACCCGGACGTTGGCTTCCGGCGAACAGCTTGCCGAGACGGACTCCGATTCGGCGGCATCCCGAGCATACTATGCCGCTTTCCATGCCCTGACAGCGTTGTTCGCTCTCCACGGACATTCTTGAAGCCGTCAGACAAGCCTGTCCCGAACTTGCCAGAGCCGATACGGCAGACTGAGCGATCGTCTTGGATGGGGTGCTCGGGCAGATTCCTCGCCCCGGAGCGTTCTGCACAATCCGCGCCGCCCCGTGCTCAGCGGCAGCCGCCGGATCCTGTCCGGGCAAATTGGCGGGAAGTGCCCGGCCATGCGCGGCAGGGGCTGGCGTGGCCGCCGGGCTGGTGGTAAAGGAGGGAGGTCGAGAGAACCCGAGGAGATGCCATGCCAACAAAGGCGAGACCGAAGAAACGGGAGCTGACGCTCAAGGACCGGCTTTCTCGGCTGGGCTTTCGCCAGGCCTGCAAGCTGCTGGGCGAGGGGGGCGACAAGCTGATCCTTCAGGGCGGCAAGTACGCGATCAACATCGACGAGGACGTGCATCTCGACGGGGGCGTTTTCCGCCTGAGCCTTCCGGAAGCGGTCGTGACGATCACCCAGAGGCCCGAAGCGCATCAGCGGCTGCATTGGCACTGCACGGCCTGTGACGGGGCATGCGAGCACGTGGGAGCGGCCTTTTCGCTGATCCTGGAAGAGAAGATGGCGCTGGGCCTGGCCGCCCCGCCGCCGGAGCGGGTCCCCGTCGAGAGCCTCGGCGAGGAGGAGCTGGTCCGCCGGGCGATGGAGGAAAGGCGAGAGCGGGCCTCGACGGAGAAGATGATCGTCCGATCCACGGACCCCGACCTCCTGTGGACGGACTACCTGGTGACGAACGCCGAGTCGGGCAAGACGTATCGCGTCGCGCTCCGCGGCTGGCAGCCGGGAGAGTCCTACTGCTCCTGCCCCGACTTCCGGAAGAACACGCTCGGGATCTGCAAACACGTGCTCCACGCGCAGCGCAAGGTCAAGGCGCGGTTTCCCGCGGCGGTGCGGAACCGGCCTTACGAGCCGGACGGCCTGGCCGTGTACGTCGCCTACGGGAAGGAATGGGAGCTGCGCCTGCTGATCCCGGCCAAGCTCGACCGGGCTGTGTCGGCGGTCGTGCGGCCGATCCGGGAGCGCGCCATTCGCGACGTGAACGACCTCCTCGCCCGCCTCCGAAAGCTGGCGGCGATGGGCTGCGACGTGGCGGTCTACCCCGACGCCGAAGAGCACATCAACCGCCGGCTCTTCGAGCAGCGGATCGCCGCCAAGGTCGCCGAGATCCGCCGGGACCCCGCCGGCCATCCGCTCCGCACGGGGCTCCTCAAGGCCGAACTGCTGCCGTACCAGATGGACGGCGTCGCGTTCGCCGTCGGCGCCGGCCGTGCCATCCTCGCCGACGACATGGGACTGGGCAAAACGATCCAGGGCATCGGCATCGCCGAGCTCCTCGCGCAGGAAGCGGACATCTCCAAGGTGCTGGTGATCTGCCCGGCCACGCTGAAGGCGCAGTGGCGAAGCGAGATCCACCGCTTCTCCGACCGCACCTGCCAACTCGTCCTGGGCAGCGCCAAGGACCGCGCCGGCCAGTACGACAACGACTGCTTCTTCACCATCTGCAACTACGAGCAGGTCCTGCGGGACATCCTGTCGATCGAGAAGGTGCCGTGGGACCTGATCGTTCTGGACGAGGGCCAGCGCATCAAGAACTGGCAGGCCAAGACCAGCCGGATCGTCAAGTCGCTGAGGTCGCCCTTTGCGCTGGTCCTGTCGGGCACGCCGCTGGAGAACCGGTTGGACGACCTGTTCTCCGTGGCCGAGTTCATCGACGATCGCCGCCTCGGGCCGGCGTTTAGGTTCTTCAACCGCCACCGCGTCGTCGATGAGAAAGGCAGGGTCCTGGGCTACAAGAACCTCTCCGAGCTGCGAAGACAGCTCCAGCCGGTCCTGCTGCGCCGCACCCGCGCTTCGGTCATGCGGGACCTGCCGCCGAGAGCGACCGAGGTCGTGCGCATCACCCCCACGGGCGAGCAGCTCGAGATCCACAGGGGACACATGCTGACCGTGCAGACGATCGTCAACAAGAGGTACATCAGCGAGATGGACCTGCTGCGGCTCCAGAAGGCGCTGCTGATGTGCCGCATGACGGCCGACAGCACCTTCCTCGTGGACAAGCAGCCTCCGGGCTATTCCAGCAAGCTGGAGGAACTGGACAACCTGCTGGATGGGCTTTCCCAGGAAGACGACCGCAAGACCGTCCTTTTCTCCGAGTGGACGACCATGCTCGACCTGGTCGAGCCGCTGCTGGAGACCCGAGGCATGGGCTACGTCCGTCTCGACGGCTCGGTCCCCCAGAAGAAACGTCAGCAACTGGTCCACGCTTTCCGGAACGACGCACAGTGCCAGGCGTTCATCAGCACGAACGCCGGGGCGACCGGCCTGAACCTCCAGGCCGCCAATACCGTCGTCAACGTGGACCTGCCGTGGAACCCCGCCGTGCTTGAGCAGCGCATCTCCCGCGCGCACCGCATGGGGCAGAAGCGGCCCGTGCAGGTGTTCATCCTCGTCACGGAACAGACGCTGGAGGAGAAACTACTCCAGACGCTCTCGGCAAAGCACGAGCTTGCCCTTGCCGCCCTGGACACGGAATCCGACGTGGACGCCGTCGATCTCGTCAGCGGCATGGAGGAGCTGCGGCGCCGGCTCGAGGTCCTCCTGGGGGCCAGGCCCGAGGCGCCGGTGGATGAAAGCGAACTGGCCAGGCAGGCGGCCGAGGCCGAACGACTCGCCCGGCGAGAGAAGGTCGGCGCCGCCGGCGGACAGCTCCTCAACGCGGCCTTCGCCTTCCTCGGCGAGCTGCTGCCCGCCCAGGCGGAAACCGACGAGTCCAGGCGGATGGCCGCACTGATGAAGGACCGCCTGGCCAAGTGCATGGAGACCGACGAGCAGGGCCAACTGAAGCTGACCCTGAGCCTTCCGGACGCATCGGCGGTGGACGGGCTGGCGGAGTCCCTGGCCCGACTGCTGGCGGCGCGGAGCTGAAGCCCGCCGGGCATGATCCAGGCGCTATCCGCCCTTCCGGCCTTTCCCCTTGGGCCGCCCGCCGGGGCGCCTGCCCCGCCGCGGGTCGTACTTGGGGTTGGGCGCGGGCATCTGGGCGTCTACGCCCTTTCGCCAGGCGTGGAGCTTCTTGCGCAGCTCCTGGGCCTTGGCGGGCATCTTCGCGGCAAGGTCGTTCTTCTCGGAGATGTCCTCGCGGAGGTTGTAGAGCTCCACGTGCATGTCCTCGTAGAACTCGATGAGCTTCCAGTCGCCCGCCCGGACGGCGCCGTACGGCGTGGCCCCGCCGGGGTGATAGTGCGGGTAGTGCCAGTAGATCGCGTCGCGGTTGAGCTTCTTGGCGCCCTTCAGCAGCGGCACGAGGCTGACGCCGTCCACGTTGCGGTTGTGCTTCGCGTCGCCGCGCACGCCGGCCAGCTCCAGGATAGTCGCGTAGAAGTCCACGCTGATGACCGGCTCGTGGCAGACGCTGCCCGGCTTCGTCACGCCGGGCGCGCAGATGATGAACGGCTCGCGGACGCCGCCCTCGTAGGCCGAGCCCTTGCCCGCACGCAGCGGCACGTTGGACGTGATGTTCCGCAGGACCAGCCCGCCGTTGTCGCCGATGAACATGATGACCGTTCGGTCCAGCAGCCTCAGCCGCTGGAGCTTGTCGATCACCCGCCCGACGCACTCGCTCATGCTGTGGACCATGCCGCCGTAGACGGGGTTCTTCTGCGGGTAGCCTTTCATTGCCTCGGCCTTGGCCTTGTATCTGTCCGTCAGCTCCTTCTTGGATTGCAGGGGCGTGTGTACGGCGTAGGTGGACAGGTACAGCAGGAACGGCTTGTCCTTGTGATCGTCGAGGAACTTCTCGGCGTCGTCGGCGTGGCGGTCGGTGAGGTACTCGCCCTTGGGGCCGTCGGTCATCGTCGGGATGCGATACGGCGCGAAGTAGCTCGGCGGCGAGCCGCGGGAGTACCCGCCGATGTTGATGTCGAAGCCCTGCGTCTTCGGGTAGTACGCCTGGCCGCCCAGGTGCCACTTGCCGATGAAGCACGTCGTGTAGCCGGCCGGCTTGAGCGCCTCGGCGAGCGTGACCTCTTCGTGGCGCATGTGCATGGTCCAGTCGGGGACCTTGAGTTTGGCGTAGGGGCGTTTGTGGCCGGAGATCCAGTCGGTCAGGTGCACCCTCGCGGGGTACTTGCCCGTCAGGATGCTCACGCGGGTCGGCGAGCAGACGGTGCAGGCGGCGTATCCGTTGGTGAACCGCATGCCCATCCTCGCGAGGCGGTCCACGCCCGGCGTCTCGTAGAACCTGCTGCCGTAGCAGCCGAGGTCCTTCCAGCCGAGGTCGTCGATGAGGATGAAGACGAAGTTCGGTCTTTCGCCCGGGGGCGCGGCCTTTCTCAACGCGGCCGCTCGGGTCAGGCGCGCAAGGCCCGCGCCGCCGGCCAGGGCCGCCGCGGCACGAATGGCGGAGTGCAGAAAATCCCGTCGGTTCATCGTCTTCATCGTGGGTTCTCCCGGGCGTGCGTCGGCCGGCACGCTACTGCGCCTCGGTGCGGCCCTCTTCGGCCGTTTCCTCCCGGAGGCGAATGACCTTGCCCATTCGCCGCCAGCGGGCGTATCGGTGCTTGAGCAGGTTGTCGATGGGCACGCGGGCCAGCTCGCGCAGCGTGTGGACGACGTGCCGTTCGAGGTTATTGGCGGCCTCGGCGGGGTTTCGATGGGCCCCGCCCAGCGGTTCAGGGATGATGTCGTCGATGACGTCGAGGGCCTTGAGGTCTCGAGCGGTGAGCTTCATGGCCGCGGCGGCCTCGGCCGCCTTCTCGCCCGTTCGCCAGAGAATGGCCGCGCAGCCTTCCGGGCTGATCACCGAATACCAGGCGAACTCCATCATGGCGATGCGGTCGCCCACGCCGATCCCGAGCGCCCCGCCCGACCCGCCCTCGCCGATGACCACGCATGCGATCGGCGTGCGCAGCCGGCTCATCTCCATCAGGTTCCGCGCGATGGACTCCGCCACGCCGCGCTCCTCCGAGCCGATGCCGGGATACGCCCCGGCCGTGTCCAGCAGCGTCACCACCGGCAGCGAGAACTTCTCCGCGAGCCTCATCACCCGCAGCGCCTTGCGATACCCTTCCGGATGCGGGCATCCGAAATTGCAGGCGATCTTCTCCTTCGTTTCCCGCCCCTTGTGCTGGGCGACGATGGCCACTTTCTCCGTACCGATCCGCCCCAGCCCGCAGCGCATGGCCTTGTCGTCGGCGAAGCGGCGGTCGCCGTGGAGCGCCACGAAATTCTTCACGATCCGCTCGATGTAATCCCCCGCAATCGGGCGCTGCGGGTGCCGCGCGACCTGCACCGTCTCCCAGGGCGTGAGGTTCCGGTACGTCTTGCGGAGCAGCGATACGTACTGGGCCCGAAGCTGCCGGATCTCGGCGGAGAAGTCCCGCCCCGCCTTGACCTGCTCGGCCTCCAGGTCCGCCACCTGCCGCTGAAGCCGCATGATCGGCTTCTCGAACGGCAGGTGGTAGCCGTTCTCGGGGGCGGAGTTGCTCTGCCTGGCCATGATGTTCCGATCTTGCCGGCCGGCACCGGTCGGCCAAAGCCCCACCGGGCCTTCTATACCAAGAAAGGACGCGGGCGGCGTCCTTTCAGTCAGGCTGCGATGACTAACCACAGAGCCTATCGCAGCCTGCGTTCTTCCTGCAAGGGAAATCTCCCGGCCGCAAGCCGACGGGCGGCCCGCGGCTACCTGCCTGCCTTTCGCCCTTCGGCCGCCCAGAGCATGCCCCGGGTGATGAGCGTGAGCACCTCCGGCACGTCGAAGTCCTTGGCCACGTGTCCGAGCGACGAGTAGAACACCCGCCCCTTGCCCCACATCCGCTTCCACACGACGGGCATGGTGCAGCCGTTGTACTCGAACGTCGTCGTCGCCAGCACGTGGTTGGACGGATCGACGTGCATGTAGTACTGCTCGCTGTGCACCTGGAAGTGGTCCATGTCGGCGGTGATCGGATCGGCGTGATCGACGACGTGCACGCGGTAGTCCACGATGCCGCCGGGATGGGCTACCCATTGCCCGCCGACCATGAACTGGTAGTTGGTGGCCTCCCGGAAGGCGTCGCCCATGCCCCCGTGCACGCCGGCGAGCCCCACGCCCTGCTTGACGGCCTCGCAGAGGTTCTGGGCCTGCTGGGGCTCGATCTCGCCCATCGTCCAGACCGGCACAATCAGGTCGAGCTCCAGCAGGGGCTTCAGCTCGTTGACCGAATCGAGCGTGTCCGACAGTTCCACCTCCACGCCACTGTCACGAAGGGCCTTGGCCAGGACCTCGCTGACCGGCCCGGGCTCGTGCCCGTCCCATCCGCCGAAAACGATAAGTGCTTTCATGGTTTGTCTTTCCGATAGTCTGGCGGGCGTGCCGCCCACCGCCAAACGCCTCGCCGCGGGGTCATTGCTTGGCCGCCTTCCGCACCGCCTCGGCGACGGCCTTGTGGGTCGCGAGGTCCATCATCTCGGGCATGAATTCACCTTCCGGCACGGCGCGGGCCAGCGCGTCGGCCGCGGCGGTGAGCATCTCGTTGGTGATCGCCTCGGCCGCCGCGTCCAGCGCGCCGCGGAAGATGCCCGGATAGGCCAGGGCGTTGTTCATCATTCGCCCGTCGGCCGCCAGCGAGGCGCCCGCCTCGTACGCCTCCGGCACGCTGATCTCGCTGACGGGGTTGGCCAGGGCGAAAACGATCGGCCCCGGCGCCATCGAGCGGACCATGTCCTGCGAGACCAGGTTCGGCCGGCTGACGCCGATGAAGAGCTCGCGTCCTTTCATCGCGTCGGCCAGCGTGCCACGGATGTTGTCGGCGTTGGTCCGTTCGGCCAGGGCCTGCTTCTCGGGGTTCATGTTCTCGCTGCGCCCGCGGTAGAGCACGCCGGCGGAGTCGCACAACACGATGTCGGGCACGCCGGCCTGCATGATCAGGTCGGCCACCGCCGTGCCCGCCGCGCCGGCCCCGCTGATGGCGCAGGTCATGTCCTCGATCCGCTTGCCCGTTCGCTTCAAGGCGCTAAAGAGCCCCGCCAGGACGATCGTCGCCGTGCCGTGCTGATCGTCGTGGAAGACCGGTATATCAAGCCGCTCGTCCAGCGTCCGGGTGATCTCGAAGCACTCCGGGGCGGCGACGTCCTCGATCTGGATCGCGCCGAACGTGCAGGCGATTCTTTCGCAGACGTGGATGAACTCGGCCGGGTCGCGCGTGTCGATCAGGATCGGCTCGGCCGAGATGCCCACGAACTCCCAGAAGATCGCCGCCTTGCCCTCCATCACGGGCAGGCCCGCGACGGGCCCGATGTCGCCCAGGCCCAGGATCGCCGTGCCGTTCGTGACGATCGCCACCTTGTTGGCCAGGTTGGTGTACTCGCGCGCGAGGTGCGGCTCGGCCTCGATCGCCCTGCACACCCGCGCCACGCCCGGCGTGTAGACGATGCGGAGGTCCGTGTTCGAGCGGATCGGCGTGCGGCTGCGAAGCTCGCACGACCCGCCGCGATGCGTCTCCATCGCCAGGTCCAGGACCTCGGCGATTTCCGCGCAGCGGAGGGAGCCCACAGCCGCCCGGACGGCGGCCATCTGGTCGTCGTCGGCTGCGAAGACCTGGATCTCGTACGCCGCGCCGTCGGCAAGGACGTCGGCCAGCTCGATCTCGCCGGCGGCGGCGCCCGCCTCGCCGACGGCCGATAAGACCGCGGCCAGCGCCTCGGCGCCGCCCGACAGCCGCACCGTCATCCTGAAGACCACGTTGCGGCGGAACCGATCCTGAAGCGCTTCCAGCGAGCCCATGTCCTGTCTGGCCTTTCCTGTCCGGCCCGCCGGCCGGCAGAGCGGACATTATACGCCGCCCGCTCCGCAATGCCAGAGGCACTTGCGGACCGGCCCCTCTTGCCCTACGCTTGCCCGCGGAAAGATGGCTGACACAGGCGAGAAGCTCCATCACGTGACGATCATCGGCGTGGGCCTGCTGGGCGGGTCGGCCGGGCTGGCCATCAAGGCCCACGACCCGCACGTTCGCATCGCGGGCGTCGGGCGGCGGCAGGCGAGCCTCCAGACGGCGCTGGAGATAGGGGCGATCGACACGGCCCACCTCGACGCAGCCGAGGCCGTCGGCCGGACGGACCTGGTGATCCTGGCCACGCCGGTCGGCGCGTTCGAGCGATACATGCGGGCGATCGGGCCGGTCCTCTCTCGGCGGGCGATCGTGACGGACGTGGGCTCGACCAAGAGCGGCGTCGTCCGGGCGGCCGGGCGGACGCTGGGGCACCGCCGCTTCGTCGGCAGCCACCCGATGGCCGGCAGCGAACAGAAGGGCCCGAGCTTCGCGCGGGCGGACCTGTTCGCCGCCGCGACGTGCGTCGTGACGCCCACGGCCAAGACGCCGCAGTCCGTCACCGCCCGCGTCGAGCGGCTCTGGCGGAAGATGGGCATGCGGACGTTCCGGATGCTGCCGGCCGCCCACGACCGCGCCGTGGCTCGCGTAAGCCATCTGCCTCACGCGCTGGCCAGCCTGCTGATGCGCCTGCCGAGGCCCGCCGACCTGGACGTTTCCGCCACGGGTTTCCGCGACGCCACCCGGCTGGCCAGCGGCGACCCGGAGATGTGGCGGGACATCTTTCTGACCAACCGCAGGCGGATCCTCGCGGCCATCGACGATTTCGACGAGTCGCTGATGGCCCTCCGCGACCTTCTCGAGCTGGCCGACGCCAGGGGCCTGGAGCGCTTCTTCGCCGCCGCCAAGAAACGCCGGGAGACCACCATCGCCCAGATTATCCAAGACCGCCGCGTCGCGGCCGAGTAGCAGCGCGCCCGGTCAGCTCAGGAACTCACCAAGCCGCCGGACGACCTCTCCGACGACGATCTCCGGGCTGGAGGCGCCGGCGAGGACGGCGATCCGCAGGGGGCGGCGGCCGGGCAGCCAGTCGGCGGCCACGTAGCGGCGGTCGTCGGCGATGTCGATCGTCTCCAGCTCCCGCGCCGAGCGGATCGCGCGGGCGTCCTCGATGAACCACGCGGGGGCGAAGCCGCTGGCCAGTTCGTACAGGTGACGGGTGTTGGAGGAGCCGAACCCGCCCACGACGACGGCCAAGTCGCAGCCGGACCGGCACAGCCCGACGGCGGCGGCCTGCCTCGCCTGGGTCGCCCGGCAGACGGTCGGTTGGAAGACGAGCCGCTCGTCCGGCCCCGCCTCGCCGAAACGCTCGGCGTACGCCCGGCGGATCAGCTCGCGGACGGTCAGGGTCTCGTCGTACAGCATGGTGGTCTGGCTGACCTGGGCGAGGCGCTCGAACGGCTGGAGCGCGTCGGCGTTGGTGGCCTCGGCGTGGAAGTGGTCGCGGAAGGCCGCTACGGGGCGCCTGCCCGTGACGAGGTCGCAGAACAGGCGGGTCTGGTCCATGTCGCCGACGACGAGGTATCGTCCCCCGACGGCCGCGAGGCGGCTCTTCGTGACGACCGTCTCGTCGTGGTTGGCCCGGCCGAGGATCAGCACGCCGTAGCCGTCCTCGGCCGCCCGCCCCGCCCAGCGCCACAGCCGGCGGACGTCGCCGCAGGAGGTGTCCACGATCTCGCAACCGATCGCGCGGAGGCGCTTCTCCACGGGCAGCTCCACGCCGAAGGCGGGGATCACCGCACAGTCGCCCGGACCGATGTGCCGCTCGAGCTGCTGGGTCTGGTCCCTCGACAGGATCCGCACGCCGCGGGCCTGGAAGTAGGAGTTGACCCACGGGTTGTGGATGATCTGGCCGAGCAGGAACAGCCGCCCGCCGCGGTCGGCGTGCGTGGCGACGGCCTTCTGGAGCATCGCCAGGGCCTGCTTGACGCCGCGGCAGAAGCCGAACACTTCAGGCAGACGGATCTGGCCCCCCGACAGGGCCCAGACGTTGCCCGCGGAGCGAATGCGATCGATCAGCTCGCTGGCGAAGGCACTCGCGCCCTCGCCGCGGCCCGGAGACGATGTCGAACGGTCGTCGGGCATTACAGCATTCTATAGGACCGCGCATGGTGACGCGCCATGGTTCCGGGTGTCGGGCCACAGGCGGAACACGGCCGGCGCGCGGGGTCCCGCCAAGCGGCAAGCCTTGCCGCGGAATGGCTACTCGCCGCTCGCCGGGCGGGCGCGCCTGGCCTGGCGGACGACCAGCACGCCGAGGATCACCAGCACGGCGATGAGGACGCCCCATAAGAGCGCCCTGTATCGCTCGCTCCAGGGCGCGGCCTTTTCCTTGACGGCGAACGACGGATTCGCCGACGCGGGGGCGAGGGCCACCGTGGTCACGCGCTCGGCCCGAAGGCGGTCGATGAAGTGCGCCAGGTCGTACTGGGGCTTGCCGGCCGCTTCGTTGCCGAAGTAAAGGCGATAGGTCCCCCCGGCCTTCGGCTGGAATGCGAGATGGTACTGAAGCCTGCTGACCTTCAAGCCGGTGAACTTCAGCGGGGCGTTGTCGCCGTTGTGGATCCTGACGAGCAGATAGCGGCACCTCCCGTCGACGGGCAGGCGCAGGCTGGAGGACTCGGCCCGGCCATCCGGCGAGGAGAAACGGTGTAGAGTGCCGTCGGTCAACCTGCGCCACGGCACTGGGACCTCGCGTTTCCGGGGCGGGGCGTCCTCGACGGACTCGACGACGGTGCGTGTAGGGCGGTTGCGGCCGAGGACCTCCACGCGGCGAAGGAAGTTCGCGTCCCCGAAGGACATCGCGCCCTGCTTCCGCCGGCGCGGCCGGCATTCCCAGAGCGCTCAATCCGGATTCCACGGCATCCAGGCTGCGCCGAATCCGCGAAAGCTCCTTGCTCAGCCTGAAGCCGCGAATGAAGGCAATGATGCCGAGGATGCTGCCGCCCACGACGCCGGCCGCGGCTAAGAGGCCGAACAGGACGAGCAGGATGATGGCGATGTCGCCCATGGGCCGCACTCCTGACGTCCGGGTGAGATGCAGGAAACCGGCGCACAGTCGGCACCGCTGCGCTCACGATCGTAGGAGTGGCTACGGCCGGGGACAAGCGGAAACCGCCGGCCCGGCGGCGGGCGCCGACGACGCTACTTCGCCGGCGGCTTGTGGTGGGAGGAGGCGCCCGTGCTGGGGCGCGAGCTGGGACGCGACCGCGGGCCCCTCTCGCTCCGCTGGCGGTATCGTTCGGCGCTGCTGATCATGCGCTCGACCGTTTCCCGGACGACGGCCTGGCGGTCCTGCGCTCGTTCCTTCAACTCACGCTTGAGCCGTTCTATGTACCCCTCGAGTTGGCTCAGACGGTGTTGGCGGATGATCTGGTCGGCGTCGAAGTGCTTGTCCGCCAGTTCGTGGATCTGCTTCGTGAGCTCCTTCTTCCGGCCGGGGCTCTGGGTGTCCTTCAGCTCCTTGGCGAGGCGCCACATCTGGATACGCAGCATGTGGCGCGCTTCCTCGGCATCGCGGACGGGCTCGGGGAGGCTCTTGAGCCCCGAGATGAAGTACCACATCGAGCGGATCGTCCTCTGGTACCGTCGGGGGTCCTTTTCCCGCTCGCTGGTGGCCTGCTGGAAGAGATCCGGGCGCTTCTTCTTGAGATACTGCAGGACCTCCTCTTCCTGCTCCTTGGTGAGCGGCTTGCCGTAGCGGCGGTACATCGTGCCCCCCGGGCGCGGCCCGGGCCTGCCGGGCGCGGGGTGGGTTGTCGGTCGGCCGCGACGCGGGGGAGGCGGCCCGGCGGGCTCTGTTCTCTCCGGGGCCGACCACGCGGGGTTCGGGGCGTTCACGGCAAGCACAACGACGGCCGCGACGACCGCGGCCGCCAGGATTGCGATCGAGATTCTCCGCATGTTCTCACCTTGCGCTTTTCTCCGCCCTTCGCGGCGGACAGCGGCTACTCCAGCATCTCGTCCAGGTCCAGCCAGAACTCCTCCAGTGCCCGCTCGACCTGGTCGATGCCCATTTCCACTTCTGCCGGCGGCGCCGCTGCCAGAATGTCGTACTCGAGCTGGTCGATCTCCCTGGCCAGCAGCTCGACGGCCACGTCCCTCGGCTCCTCGACGGACGCCGAGATAACTTCGACCGGCACCGTGCGGAGTTCCGGCCCGGCCGCGACCTCGCTGTGCTTGTCCCGGTTCAGTTGCGTGGTCGAGAGGACCGCCACCAGCAGGACCGCGGCGGCAGCGGCGACGGACGCAGCCGCGGCGCCGATGCGCACCAGCCTGCGCTGCGGCCTGGCTAGCTCCGCCACCACGCGCCGGTGCACTCGCTGGAATGTCTGCGGCGGGACGGGCGCGTCCAGCAGATTCGCCAGGGCGGCCTCGTCGCGCCGGATCTGGGCCAACAAGAGGCCTTGGCGGGTGCGTGCGACGGCACCGGCGGGCACGGCTGCGCCCAGCATGCCCGCAACGCGGGTCTCGTCGTCGCGGATCTGCCGGGCCACTCCGCGCTCGGCCTCGCTCAAGGGGAGCTTCTCGCCGTCCAGGTACCGTCCGATCCGTTCGTATTGCTCATTCGTCAGCATCATGTTCCCTGTCCATCTGTCGTCGCAGGCTGCGCAGGCCCCTGTGCACCTTCGCCAGGGCCGTGCCGAGCGGACATTCAAATAGTTCGGCGATTTCCTTGAAACTCATTTGACCGAAATGCCGCAGCAGGATCATCTGCCGCGTGGTGACGTCGAGCTTTCCCAGGGCCGCGTGCAGCTTGGCCGAGGCCTCCGCGGCCAGAAGGCCCGTCTCGATCTCGTCCGTCTCGGCCGGGAGCTGGTCGGCCCGCGTCGTGCCCGATTCGGTCTCGGCCGACAGGCTCGCCGGCGCGGGACTGGCCTTCATCCTGCGGATCCGGTCCCGGACCATGTTGGCCGCGATCCGGAACACCCACGGCTCGAACCGCCCGCGATGGTCGTACTTGCCGATTCTCGCCACCAAGCGCAGCATCAACTCACCCAGAAGATCCTCCGCGTCGTGGTGCTTTCCCGTGGCGCGGAGAAAGTAACCATACAGCCGGCGCCCGTAGGCGTCCAGCAGCGCCCGATAGGCCTCGGGGTCGCCGGCTTGGGCCGACGCAATCACAGCACGAAGCCGCTGTGGGTCCATGTGCCATTCCGTTTAACGCCCGCGCCCGGGCGATATTGCCTTCATCTGGTGACCCAGCTCGCGTTTTGCCGCCGAACCCGCCGGCCGCCTCCTCCTCGCTGCGCCCATATCCTATCCGATCCCTTCGGGATCAGACCCCCCAAAAAGAGGCGGCACGACCCGCTGGCCGCAAGCCCCCGATTCCCGGCCGACGACCGGCGCGAATTGATTTGACCTCCCTCGCGGCGGGGCGTATGTCCATTGGCCGGACCCTCAGCGGCCGGGAGACAGCCGAAATGAAGCACGTGAATGTCGAGATCAAGGCCGCCTGCGAGGATCCCGACCCGATCCGCCGGCTCCTGCGGGCCCGCGGGGCGGAGTTCCGGGGGACCGACCACCAGGTGGACACCTATTTCCAGGTCGCCACCGGGCGCCTGAAGCTGCGCGAAGGGGGACTCGAAAACCACCTGATCCACTATCACCGCGCCGACGTCGCCGGACCGAGGCGGGCCGACGTGCTCCTGCTGGAGGCCCCACCCGGCCCACAGACCAACGCCCTGAAGGAGATCCTCGCCCGGGCGCTGGGCGTGCGGGTCGTCGTGGACAAGCGGCGAGAGATCTACTTCATCGACAACGTGAAGTTCCACATCGACGCGGTGGACGGCCTCGGCGGGTTCGTGGAGATCGAGGCCCAGAGCCACGACCGTTCGACGGGCTCACGACAGGGCGCCGGCGCATCCGAGGAAGTGCTCCTGGCCCAGTGCAACGAGTACCTCGAGCTGTTCGGCATCCGCCGGGAAGACCTGATCGCCGAATCCTACGGCGACATGCTGCTCAAGCGCTGAGGCCGCCCAGGAACTCGCGGAACGTCGGCGCGAGGGGGTCCTTCTTGTCGGTCATGGTCGCCAGGGCCCTGGCGCGCATCCTCTTGAGCACGTCCTTGCACTTCGGGTCGTCGACGAGGTTTTTCAGCGCGGCGGGGTCGTTCTCGAAGTCGTAGAGCTCTTCCGGCACGCGGTAGAGGAAGAGCTTCACGCGGGCGGCGATCCTCTCGTCCGTCTGGGCTGCGGCCTTCATGGCGTTCATGCTCAGCCCCGACTGCGACTCGTTCCGGAAGACCGTCTTGCCGTCGGCCCAGGCGTTGTAGATGTACCCGAAGCGGCGGTCCTGGAGGCACCGCATGGGGTACTTCTTCCGGCCGGCGGTCTCGTGGAAGACGGTGAAGACCTCCTCGCGCCCGGCCTGCTTGCCGCCGGTCAGCAGCGGCAGGAAGCTCTTTCCGTCCATGCCCGCAGGCGCCGTGACGCCCGCGGCGGCGAGGATCGTCGGCATGAAGTCGATGCCCGAGATGAAGTGCTCGCGATCGACCGTGCCGGGCTTGATCCTGCCCGGCCAGCGGCAGATCCACGGCGTGCGCGTCGAGTTGAAGTAGCAGTTCGTCTTGGCGAAGGGAAACGCCATGCCGTGATCGCTGAAGAACATCACCAGCGTGTTGTCGGCCAGGGCGGACTCCGCCAGCGCCGACAGCACCGCGCCCACCGTCTCGTCGCAGCGATGGACCGACCCGAAGTACTGGGCGACCTCTCTCCGCACGTTGGGGATGTCCGGCAGGAAGGCGGGCACGATGGCTTCCTGGGGCTCGTAGATCCGGCTGGCGGCAGGTGCGGACGCCTTCTGGGCGGCGCCGGGTCGGGGCTTCTTTCTCCTGCGCCGGGCCCCCACGAACGGCCGGTGCGGGTCGTGCGAGTTGGCCATCAGGAAGAACGGCTTTCCGGCCGCCTTGGCCTTGGCGAAGAAGTCGGCGGCGGCCTTGCGATAGAGCTCCGGCCCCCGGCCGTTGCGGAGCTGACCGGCCTTTACGATCACGTCCCAGGGGAACTTCCCGGCGGGCGCGAGGTGGGGCACCTTGCCGAGGATGCCCTGGAAGTAGCCGGCCTCCCGCAGCGCCTCCTGGAGCGTGGGCACGTTCTGGCGGATGCCGTAGAAGCCCATGCCGCCGTTTCGGTGGGGGTATCGGCCGGTCATGAGGACCTGCCGGCACGGCTGGCAGACCGCGATGGTTATGTGCGCCCGCTGGAACCGCAGCCCCCCGGCGGCGAGCCGGTCGATGTTCGGCGTGATGCCCGGCACCTTGCAGCCGTAGACGCCGACGGAGTCCCAGTTCATGTCGTCGGCGGTGATCAGCAGGAAGTTGAGGGGCGGGTCGGTCTTCTCTCGGTCCGCGGCGGCCGGTGCGAAACGACGCCCGACAGCCAGGGCGGCCGAGCCGGTCAGTATCCGAAGGAACTCGCGTCTGTTCATCGGTCCTGTGCTCCTTTCCATTGGCGAAGGATCTCCAAGGCCCGTTCCACGTAGGCGGGCAGGGCCTGCTCGATCCGCGGGCTGAGCGTCTCGCGGAAGTCCATCGGCCGCTCGATCTCCAAGGCCAGCACGCGGACCTCCTCGGGGAAGTCGACGTTCAGACGCCTGGCCAGCTCGAGCACTTCCGGAAGCCCGGCGTAGTGGGGCGAGGGCCCGACGACATTGTCGAAGTCCTCGCTCGAGAACTCCAGGACCGTTCCCGGCCGATGCCGGCCGGTGGTGATCGAGTCCAGCAGCAGGACGCGATCGTAGCCCGCCATGGCATCCAGCAGGGCCAGGCCCGCCTCGCCCGACTCTACAAGATCGACGTCGTCGACGGGATCCTGCTTGAGCGCCCGCGCGGCGGCCAGGGCCGCCCCGTCGTCGCCCATGATGTCATTGCCGAGGGCAAGCAGCAGGATTGGCCGCGGGGGGGAAGTCACCGCCGGATTTCCCGGATCACCTTCCCGGAGCTGTCGCGGATCGTGGCCACGAGCGGCATCTGCCCGGGCAGGCTGTGGGTGGCGCAGGCGTGGCACGGATCGTACGCGCGAAAGGCCATCTCCACCATGTTCAGCAGCCCGTCGTTGACCTCGCCGCCGTGGATCATGCCCTTGGCGGCCTTCTCGACGGACATCGCGATGGGCGCGGCGTTGAAGTTGGTGGCCACGATGAGGTTGACCTTCGTCAGGATGCCGTCGTCGTCGGTGAAGTAATGGTGGACGAGGGTCCCTCGCGGGGCCTCGACGATGGCGACGCCTTCGGAGGGCGTTTCCGTGGGCTCGTTGCGGATCTCGTCGCTGGTGATCTCGGGGTCCTCGAGCAGCTCCTTCATGCGTTCGGCGGAGTAGAGCGCCTCGACGAGCCTCGCCCAGTGGAAGGCGAGCGTTGCGTGGGCGGGCTTGCCGCCGAGCGTCTCGTACATCTTCTCGTAGGCCTGCTGGGCCAGCGGCGTGGCCATGCCGTCGGCGGCATTGAGCCGCGCCAGCGGCGCGGCCCGGACGACGCCGCTGTCGGGGCCGTCCACGAAGCCCTTCCAGCCGATGTTCTTGAGGTAGGGGAAGGTGACGTAGCTCCAAGGCTCGACGTGCTCGGCAATGTGATCGAGGTACTCCCGCGGCGCGAACTTGGCCACCTCCTCGCCCGTGGGGCTGACGACGCGGACCTTCCCGTCGTAGAAGTTGACCTTGTTGTCCTCGTCCACCAGGCCCATGTAGTACGTCTTGTGGGCGTACGCGTCGTTCAGGACGAGGTTGAGGTAATCCTCGTTCTTCAGGACCACGTCGTCGAAGAGCTGGAGGGCGAACTGGGCGAACTCGACGGCGAAATCGGCCGTCTTGAGGAACTCGCCGCGCTCCTCCTCGCTGATGCCGCGCGACACGCCGCCCGGCAGGCCGAAGACCGGATGGATCACCTTGCCCATCATGGTCTGCATCATCTGGCGCGTCTCGCGGCGGACGCGGATGACCTTCCCGGCGATCTCCAGGCCGACCTTGCCGATGACGCCGAGGATGTTGCGCTCCGCCGCGGGCGCGGTGGGTCCGACGACGAAGTCGGGGGCGGCGAGGTAGAAGAAATGGATATAGTGGTCCTCGAGCATGAACGCGTTGTATGCCAGCTCGCGGAGCTTCTTCGCCGCCGGAGGCGGGTCGACCTTCCAGAGGTCGTCCAGGCACTTGGTGGACGCCATGTGGTGGGCCGTGGGGCAGACGCCGCAGATCCGCGGCGTAATGCGCGGCATCTCCTCGGCCGGCCGGCCGAGGCAAAACGTCTCGAAGCCGCGCAGCTCGGGCACCTGGAAGAAGGCCCGCTCCACGTCGCCGGCGTCGTTGAGGAAGATCTCGATCTTGCCGTGGCCTTCGAGGCGGGTGATGGGGTCTATGGTGATTCGCTTACTCATGGTCTTCATTCCTTACTGACTCGCCGCCTGAGCATGGAAGCCGGCAGGGAGAAACGGTAGAACGTGCCCAGCGGATCGACAAGGGACTCTGCCAGCGCCTCGGCGGACTCGGCGGTGTCGGCCTCGCCGCGGGAGGCGACGGCGCTGAGGATCTTGAGGCCGGCGTCGAGGGCGTCGGGCGTGGGCCCGAAGCAGCCGCGGCAGGGCATGTTGGCGTTGATGCAGCGTTCGCCGCAGCCGCCGCGGGTGGCCGGCCCCATGCACAGGAAGCCGTCGGCCAGGAAGCACTTCTCCGGGTCCGGCGTGCTTGTCGCGACCCGCTTGAAGGAGGCGATGGTCAGGTCCTCGGGCTTGGAGTCGTTTCGCGGGCAGGTCTCGCAGAGGGCCTTCTCCGGGGCGAGGACCGAGCCCTTGGGCGGCAGGTCGCCGGCGAGGATGGCGTTGATGGCCTTGGCCACCAGTTCCGGCGGCGGCGGGCAGCCCGGGAGGTAGTAATCCACGTCGATCACCTGGTCGAGCGCCTTGACGTCCTTCCAGAACCTGGGCAGCTCGAGGTCGTAGCCGGCCACGTTCGTCTCTTCCTGCGGCACCACGCCGTCGGGATTGTCCACCGAGGGCGAACGGTGATACTTGTTCGCGAAGATCTCCTCCCGGCTGGTGAAGTTCGCCAGGCCGGGAATCCCGCCCAGGTGGGCGCACGAGCCGAAGGCCACCACCAGCGGGCATTTCTCCCGCAGCAGTTTGACCCACATTTCCTGCTCGCTGAGGCGCACGGCCCCGTTGATGAAGGCCACGGCCACCTCGCCCGGCTCCCAGGCGCGGACGTCCTTGAGCTTGAAGTCCAGGGCCACCGGCCAGAGCGCGATGTCCACCGCCTCCACGACCTTGAGGATGTCCTCGGCCAGGTCCACGACGGTCTCTTCGCAGCCGCCGCAGGAGGCACACCAATAGAATGCCACTTTCGGTTTTGCCATTTCTCGTCCCTATGTTGCTTCGCAAC
Source organism: uncultured Planctomycetaceae bacterium (assembly GCA_964427875.1). Taxonomy (GTDB): domain Bacteria; phylum Planctomycetota; class Phycisphaerae; order SM23-33; family SM23-33; genus CAYRVX01. The sequence goes on along the minus strand of CAYRVX010000006.1, from coordinate 59,249 downwards.
AGGCCGCGACCCTCTCGTTCCAGTTGAGCGGGCCCAGCGACCTGATCTGCTCGGTGAACTCCCTGACGACCTCGGCGAACCGCTCGCCCTCGGAGGCCGAGATCCACTCGAGGCGAACGCGCTGGCGCTCGATGCCGAACTGCTCCAGGAGTTTCAGGAGCATCGGGTAGCGGCGCATTGCCTTGTAGTTGCCTTCCGAGTAATGACAGTCGCCGGGATGGCAGCCTGCGATCAGGACGCCGTCGGCGCCGTCGCTGAGCGCCTTGACCACGAACGTGGGATCGACGCGGCCCGAGCACATCACCCGGATGGCGGCCAGGTTCGAGGGGTACTGGATGCGGCTGGTGCCGGCCAGGTCCGCCCCCGTGTACGAGCACCAGCGGCAAAGGAACCCGACGATCTTCGGTTGGAACTGCTCTTCGGCCATCTATGCGTTCTCCGTTCGAGTGGTTCAGGCTCCGATCAGGATGCCCTCGATCTCCGAGAAGATCTGCTCGTCCTCGAAGTTCTTCTGGTGGGCGGCCCCGGAGGGGCAGCCGGCCACGCACGTGCCGCATCCCTTGCAGAGTTCCTCGGTGACCACCGAGACCTTCTTTTCTTCATCATAGTCAATCGCGGCGTAGGGGCAGTTGGCGATACACAGCCGACACCCGGCGCAGCGTTCTTCGTCGATCTCGGCGGTGATGGGCTCGAGGACGACCTTTCCGCTGTCGATGAGGCTGAGCGCCCCGGCCGCGGCCGCGGCGCCCTGGGCCACCGAGTCGGGGATGTCCTTCGGGCCCACGCAGGCGCCGGCGAGGAAGATGCCGTCCGAGATGGAGTCCACCGGTGCGAGCTTGGGGTGCTTCTCGAGGAAGAACCCGCCCTGGGCGCAGTTGATCGAGAAGGTCCTGGCGAGCTTGTCGGAGTCCTCGCCCGGCACCAACGCCGCCGAGAGGATGACCATGTCCACGGGCAAGCGGCGGGTGATGCCCAGAAGGGTGTCCTCGGCGACGACGACGAGCTTGCCCTCCTCCTCGGGCGTCTCGGCCACGTCGGTCACCTCGGCGCACTTGCCGCGGATGAAGTGCACCCCCTCGCCGAGGATGCGCTTGTAGAACTCCTCGTAGCCCTTGCCGAACGCCCGGATGTCGATGTAGCAGTTGTAGACCTCCGCGTCGGTCTTCTCCCTGACGAGGTGTGCGAACTTCAGCGAGTACATGCAGCAGACACGGGAGCAGTACTCGGCGTAGTTCTCATCGCGGCTGCCGACGCAGTGGAGGATGGCGACGGCCCGCGGCTCGCGGCCGTCCTTCGTGAGGACCCGCCCCCCCGTCGGCCCGCTGGCGTGGCTGAGCCTCTCGAACTCCAGAGAGCTGAGGACGTTGTCGAACTTCCCGTAGCCGTACCGCGTGATCTGCCTGCTGTCGAAGAGCCTGAAGCCCGTCGCCACGATGATCGCGCCGACGTCAACCTCGTCGATGGAGTCCTCCTGGTCGAAGACGATCGCGCCGGCCTCGCAGAACGCCTCGCACGCCCCGCACTCTCCGGTCTTCAGACGGATGCAACTGTCCTTGTCGATGACCGGCACGTTGGGCACTGCCTGCGCGAAGGGGACGTAGACGCTCGAGCGGCTGCTGAGCCCCTCGTCGAACTCCAAGGGGATCGGCCTGGGCGTGTGGGCCGTGATCTCCGACAGATCGATGCAGTCTGTCGGGCAGACCACCTTGCACGCCCCGCAGGCTATGCAGATGGGGGAGTGCTTGTCGTAGGGGGGCGAGATCAGCTTCTCGGTGCCCCGGTTGACGAAGTTGACCGCGCCTATGTTCATCCTCTCCTGGCAGACCCTCACACAGAGACCGCAGAGGATGCAGTCCTTGTTCTTCTTGGGAAAGCGGGGCTCTTCGATCCCCATCTCCGCGGCCATCTGCTTGATCGACTCGACCTCCGGGCATCGGGCCAGCATGAGCTCCATCATGATCTTGCGGGTCCTCAGCACGCGGTCGGTCGAGGTCTTGACCACGAGCCCCTCCTGGGCGGGATACGTGCAGGAGGCCTGGAGCTTCGAGCCGCGCTCATCTTCCACTTCCACCAGGCAGATGCGACACGCACCGTAGGGCGCCAGCGCCTTGTTGTGGCAGAGAGTGGGGATCTGTATCCCCAGCTTCTCGGCGGCCTGGAGAAGGGTCGAGCCCTCTTCCACTTCCACGGTGTTGCCGTCGATCGTCAAACTAACCATTCTCTGACTCCTCGTTGGCCGACTGGTTGCCGCCAAGGGCGGCTATCAGTTTCGAGTCTTTCCTGTATGCGAACTCCAGGTCCAGTTCCGGTTGACCGCACAGGATTGTCCGCAGTGTTTCGGTGATGTCCCCCAGTGGCTTGCAGTCGGGGTGGCTGAGCTGAAAGACCGCCCTGATCGTGGTGCCCCGGCCTGGTTCGGAAGTCAGCTCGAGGTCCCCGCCGGTGTCCCGTGCGGCCTGGGCCAGCAGGGGAAGGCCAAGGCCGACCTTCCGCGTCGTCCTCGTGGTGAAGAACGGGTCGAGGGCCTTCTCCCGTGCCTTGGCGTCCATGCCCCGGCCGTTGTCCTGGATCTCCAGCGACAACAGGTCGCTTCGCGAGTCCTCCTCGATCACGATCTTGACGCGGGTCGCCGACGCCGCGATGGAGTTCTCCACGATGTCCAGGATGTGCAGCGAGAGGTCTTGCATATTGGTGGCTACCCTTCGGCCGTCCTCCTCGCGCAGGGCCTTGCGGATCTCGCCGATGCTCGCCTCTTCGGCGAGGAACAAGGTTGAGCCCCGGCCGATGTCCGTAAGGCGGTGGGCGTCCGAGGACGTGATCACGGGAAACTCGTAGCACGTTCTGGCCGACGCTCCGGCCGACACCTCGACCGCATCCAGCTTCAGCCCCTTCGGGATGAAGCCCAACTGGCCGACGATACTGAACCTCTCGCGGTCGACGTGGGCCGCGACGGCCAGGCCGCCGCAATCGTGAATGGCCTCCACGACCTCCTCGACGGCCAGGTCGGTGGCCCCTATCAGCAGCTTCGTGCTCCTGCCGGTCTGTCGGTCCCATTCATCAACGATCGTCTGCGGGCCGAACGCCTCCTCGTCGTTCTCTCCAGGCAGGCGCCGGTCCACCACCGCCTGAACGCGCAGGGCCTCGGTCTCTGTGGGGAACAGGCCGACGATATGCACCTCTTCGCGAGAGGTGATCTCGATCCCCGGCAGGACGGAGATCGACTCTCTCTCGCCGGCCCTCGCCACGGCGGCGACGTTCTCAGCCGAATTGTGGTCACATATCCCGATCATATCCAAGCCTGCGGCCCTTGCCTGCCTCACGATCGCCGAGGGCACCATCTCGGCCTCTGCACACGGCGAAAGGCACGTATGTACGTGCAAGTCCGCTCTCAGCTCTTTCATGTCCGCCGAAACTTCTCCTGCATCACGCGCCGGCCGGCCCGGCTGCGCCTTCGGCGCTCACGCCCCGGAGCCCGAGGCCGTAAAGACGCCCGACGAGCTCAAACGCGGGCAGCCCGCTCACCATGACCGGTATGCCTTCGGCCTCTGCCTTCTCGATGGTGTCGCCGTCCGGCTCTCTTCCATTGACGAGTATGATCCCGGAAAGCTCCTTCATGCTTGCCACGGCCACGACGTTCACGTGAACTTGCAGTGTAATCCAGATATCACCTTCCCGGCTGTTGCCGATGACGTCGCTAAGCAGATCGCTGGCGTGGCCTCCGGTCACCTCGTTTTCGAGGCTTCTCCGGGCTGACCTTACTTCCAGACCGAGCTCGCTCACCAGACGACTGAGTTTCATGGTTCTTCTCGTTGGTGAAGAAAGAGGCCTTCAGAATCGTTCCCTTGCCTGGTTTCGAATCAATGTGGAACACATCGGCGCTCTTCTTGATGTTGACCAGGCCCATCCCCGCGCCGAAGCCCAGCTCCCTGACCGAGTCCGGGGCCGTGGAGTAGCCCGGCTCCATCGCCTTCTCGATGTCAGGTATGCCCGGCCCGGAGTCCTCAATCTCGATGAACACCCTGGCCGGCCGGACCCTGGCACGCATCTGTCCGCCCTCCGTGAAGATGACCAGGTTCATTTCCGCCTCATAGCTGGCGATCGCTATCCGCCGCACGACGTCGGGGCGTATGCCCAGGTGCTTCAGCGTCCGTTTGAGGCGGCTGGCGCCGGAGCCGGCCTGTCTGAAATCCTGTCCCTTGACATCGTATTGGAACAGGAGCGTCGTGTCGTCCGCCTCAATGTCCTGGAAAATGTGACTTGCCCGGTAGCGGTGGATCTCCTCTTCCTGATAGTCGATCTCGAGCTCCTTCAGGAGCCCCTCGATGACGTCGCCCTTGGTCAGTATCCCCACGAGCTTGCCCTGATCGCGGTCGATGACGGGGAACCTCCCCAGGCCGCTCTTCTCGAACCGGCCGACCGCCAGCACCAGCGGGTCATCCTCGTACAAGGTCACGACGTCTGCGGTCATCTTGTCTTCTATCGCACAGTCTTCCTGCCTGTCGGCCAGCCACTTGATGAAGTCCTCGAGGCTGATGAGGCCGACCAGCCGGCCCCGATCGAGCACGGGCAGCCCGGAGATGCGGTTCGAGCGGAACACGTCTCGCAAGGAGCCCAAAGGGTCCTTGGATCGCACCGTGATGACGTCCTTGGTCATCACGTCGCCGACCTTCATCTCGTAAACCATCTCCTGGGTCTTGGTTGTCTTTATGTCCGGGCCCACATGCACATCCTTGGTGGAGCTCACTCGTTCCTCTCAGAACATCCTTCCAACCCGTTGCGATAGAGGCGGCCGCAGCTCTCAAACATCGGCAGTCGCGTGGCCAGCAGCGGCATGCCGCTCCGCCTGGCCAGCTCGACCGTCTCTTGAGGCGGCCTCTTTCCTCGAACGAAGCAGATGCCGACGACGTCCGCCATCTCGGCGGTGCGAACCGCCTGGGCGTTGGTCAGCCCGGTCAGGAGAAGGGCGCCCGTTTTCGTGAAGGCCAACACATCGCTCATCAGGTCGGCCCCACAGCCCATTTCCACATCGATCTTCTCCAGATCGGTGCCGACAATGACGTCCGCTTCCAGGATGTCTCGGGCCTCGTCAAGCGTCATCGGCGTGATCATCTCCCGGCCGGCCACAGCCAACATCCCGTCGCGGGACGCGGCGGCTGCGATCTGCATGCCCGCCTGTTGCTCGTTCCCGGGGCCTGTTTCACACTTGAGCCGGCACTCTCACCTTGCCGTTCGGGACCTTCATTACGGCGTCGAAATTGCACGCGTCATAGCACGCACCGCACGTGGTGCATTTCTCCATGTCGATCGTGTGAGGAACTTCCTTCGCGCCCTCAATGGCATCGTAGGGGCACTGCTTCTTGCAGAGCCCGCAGGCGGTGCATTTCTCCGCATCAATCTTGTAGTGGAAGAGGGCCTTGCAGACGCCGGCCGGGCAGCTCTTGTCCCTGATGTGGGCCTCGTACTCGTCGCGGAAGTAGCGGATGGTCGTCAGGACCGGGTTCGGCGCCGTCGCGCCGAGCCCGCAGAGAGAGCCGTCCTTGACCGCGTTGCCCAGCTCCTCGAGAAGCTCGATGTCGCCTTCCTTGCCGTTGCCCTCGCAGATGTTCGTCAGGATGCCACACATCACGTCCACCCCCTCGCGGCAGGCGGTGCACTTGCCGCAGGACTCGTCGTTCAGGAAGTCGAGGAAGTACCTGGCCAGGTCAACCATGCAGGTGTCCTCGTCCATCACGATCAGTCCGCCCGAGCCCATCATCGAGCCCGCCTCGGCGAGCTTCTCGTAGTCGATGGGCAGGTCCAGCAGGCTCGCGGGGATGCAGCCGCCGGACGGCCCGCCGGTCTGGACGGCCTTGAACTCCTTGTCTTCGGGTATCCCCCCGCCGATGTCGAAGACGATCTCGCGCACGGTGATGCCCATCGGGACCTCCACCAGGCCCGTGTTTCTCACCTTGCCGACGAGGCTGAACACCTTGGTTCCCTTGCTCGTCTCGGTCCCGATGCCGGCGAACCAGTCGGCCCCGCGGCTGATGATCTCAGCCACGGTGGCCCAGGTCTCAACGTTGTTGATGTTGGTGGGCTCGCCCCGTATGCCGGACTCCACCGGGAAAGGCGGCCTGACACGAGGCTCCGGCGGCAGCCCTTGCAGCGAGCTGAGCAGGCTCGTCTCTTCCCCGCAGACGAACGCCCCGGCCCCGCGCTGGACCGAGATGTCGAAGTCGAAGCCCGCGACCAGGATATCCTTGCCGAGCAGGCCGTACTCCCTGGCCTGCTCGATCGCCAGAGAGAGTCTCTTGAGGGCAAGGGGGTACTCGTTCCTTATGTAGACATGGCCGTGAGAAGCGCCGATCGCCCGCGCGCCGATGATCATCCCCTCCAGGACCGAGTGGGGATCGGACTCGATGATGCTGCGGTCCATGAACGCGCCGGGATCGCCCTCGTCGCCGTTGCAGACGAGGTGCTTCACGTCGCCCTTGGCGTTCCTGCACAGTTCCCACTTTCGCCCGGTGGGGAACCCGGCGCCGCCCCTGCCGCGGAGCCCGGACTTTTTGATCTCTTCCACGATGTCCTGGGGCTCCATCTGCGTGAGGGCCTTGGCCAGCGCCGAGTAGCCTCCGCGGCCGATGTACTCTTCGATCTTCTCGGGATCTATAAGCCCGCGATTCCTCAGGGCGATCAGCCGCTGCTTCGCGAAGAAGCCGATGTCGCTCATCTTGGGCATGGGCGCCTCCTCGCCGGGAGGCGTGAACATCAGCCGCTCGACGGGCCTGCCCTTGAGGAAATGCTCCTCCACGAGGTTGGGGACGTCCTTGACGGTAAGCAGTTGATAGAAGATCCCGTCGGGCTGGACCACCATCACCGGCCCCTGCGCGCAGAAGCCGTTGCAGCCCGTCACCACGATGGCGATCTCATCCTGGAGGTCGTGCTTCTTGAGCTCTTTTTCCAGCGCTTCCCTGACATCGAACGCTCTGTTGGAGACGCATCCCGTCCCGCCGCAGAGCATCAGGTGCATTCGATATGACTTCACCGGCGTGTCTCCTTGGTTTCCAGGCTGCTATCCGCGCCGCTCGCTGCCGACGGCGAGTGCGTACTCCTCGACCACGGTCCCGGACACGGCGTGTTCCCGGAAGATCTTCTCCGCCTTGGCCTCATCGAGGTCGACGTACTTCACCGGCGCCTTTCCCTCGATCTCCACCGTCATCATGGGTTCGCGGCTGCAAAGCCCGGCGCAGCCCGAGGTCGTGACGACGATGTCCGTCTCGTCCCGCTGCTCCAGCAGCTTCATCAGGGCGCTCATGACCTTCCTGGCGCCGGCGGCGATCCCGCACGTGCCCATGTGCACGGTGATCTTCGCGCGAGTCTCGCCGCCACGCAGAGACATGGTCTTCGCCATGCGCTCACGGATGTTCTCCAGGTCCTCAATCTTGATCTTCGCCATGGTTCATCCTTTATCAGCTGCGGCGAGCGTGTCGATCAGCTTGGCCGCCTTGCCCGGAGTCAGTTTCCCGTAGAACTCGTCGCCCACCATGACCACCGGCGCCAGGCCGCAACAGCCGACGCACCGAACGGTCTCCAGGGTGAACTTCATGTCGCTGGTAGTCTCTCCGACGTTGATGCCCAGCTCCCGCTCGAGCCTGTCCACGATCCTCGGGGCGCCCCTCACGTGGCAGGCGGTGCCGAGACACACGTTTATCACGTGCTTTCCCCTCGGTTTGAGGCTGAACGACTTGTAGAACGTCGCCAGCCGGATCACGTGCTCCAGCGGTATGCCCTTTACCTCGGAGACCCTCCCCAGCACTTCCGGCGGCAGCCAGTTCAGTTCGGCGCTGATGTCCTGAAGTATGGGCACCAGCGTCGCGCCGTCGCCCTCATACTTGCCGGCGATCCGGTCCACGAGGGCGCGCTTATCTTCGTCGATCTGGACCTCCGGGATGACCGGCGGCTCGAGATAAGCCTTGTTCCGGACGAGGCAGTTCTGGATGCAATCGCCGCAGCCGGTGCACTTCTCCTCGTCGATGAACCGCGCCTTCCGGCGGATCTTCACCTTGAAGTTGCCGACGTACCCCGAGACCTCCTCGACCTCGGAGTAGGTCATCAGCTTGATGTTGGGGTGCTTGCCCACCTGCACCATCTTGGGGGTGAGGATGCAGGCGGCGCAGTCCAGGGTGGGGAAGGTCTTGTCGAACTTGGCCATGTGCCCGCCGATCGAGGGCTCCTTCTCGACGAGGTAGACCTTCTTGCCGGCGTCGGCGAGTTTCAGGGCCGCCTCGATCCCGGCGATGCCGGCCCCGACGACGAGCGCGTCGGGGTGGACGGGTGCCTCGCGGACCTCCATCGGCTTGTGCCAACTGACCCGCCGGACGGCCGCCCTGATCAGGCGCTTGGCCTTGGCGGTGGCCTTTGCGCGGTCCGAATGCACCCAGGAGCACTGCTCGCGGATGTTGGACATCTGGAAGAGGAAGCGGTTCAGCCCGGCGTCCTCACACGCGTCGCGGAAAGTCTCCTCGTGCATCAGCGGCGAGCACGAGGAGACCACCACGCGAGTGAGCCGGTCCTCCTCGATGTCCTTCTTGATCAGGTCCTGTCCCGGATCGGAGCACATGTACTTGTACTCCCGCACCTTAACGACGCCGGGGAGCGTGCGGGCGTAGTCGGCGACCGCCTTGACGTCCACCGTGTGGGAGATGTTCGTCCCGCAGTGGCAGATGTAGACCCCGATCCGCTCTTTTCCGTTGTTGCTGTTCATGGAACCTGCACCTTCTCGGCAAACAACGCCTCAACCGGCGTGAGGGAATCTTTCAGGGCCAGGTCCTCCGAGCCGAGCCCGAAGGCCGCGCCCATCAGTTGCGTGAAGTAAAGGACCGGAATCTCGCAGTCGGCGCCCATCGCCTCGCCCACTTCAGCCTGGTAGGCCTCCAGGTTGATCTGGCAGAGCGGACAAGTCGTTATGACACAATCGGCGCCCCCGTCCCGGGCGTTCTTCAGGATCTTCCCGGTGAGTTCCAGACCGATCTCCGGCTGTGTGGTCATCATCAACCCCCCGCAGCATTTGGCCTTCATGCCAAAGGGCACGGCCTCGGCGCCGAGCCACTCGATGAGCCTGTCCATCATCTGCGGGTCTTCGGCGTCGTCGATATCGCTGAAGGGCCGGGTGATCTGGCAGCCGTAATACGGGGCCACCTTCAGGCCGGTCAGCGGGTTGGTGACGTGCGGGCGCACGGCCTCCTCGCCCAGGTCGTTGACCACCACGTCGAGCAAGTGCCGAACGCGGACGCCGCCTTCGTAGCTCATGCCGCCAGCGGACAGGGCCTCCTGGACCTGGGCCTGCACCTTGGCATCCTCGATGATGTGCTCGTTGGCCTTCCTGAGGGCCAGATAGCAGCCGTTGCAGATCGTCACCAAGTCGTCGCCGGCCTTTTCGGCCAGGGCCAGGTTTCGCGCCGAGAGGACGAGAGCGTGCTTCTCGTTGAGCGCCACGTAAGCCGTCGCGCCGCAGCAGTTCCAGTCGTCCAGCTCCACCAGCTCGACCCCGAGGACGCCGGCGACGCTCCGGGTCGACACGTCGTACGCCCTGTTCGCCGCCATGGCCGAACACCCGGGGAAATAAGGGAAGGCAGTCTTGTTGGTCGTGTTCATTTTCTTCCGTTCTCCTCGGCCGCGGTCATCATCTCGCGGAGACCGTCGATCCCTTTGATCGTGTGGGGGAAAAGGTCGATCCTGCCCCGGGCCATCATCCGCATGACCAGCTTCATCTGCCCCAGCATCTTCAGCGGGTTGGTCCGCAGGTAGTACTTGCGAAGCAGCTTCGGTTCGGCGTTTCGGCCATGGCTGTCGACCACTTCGCTGAAGGCCTTGGCCATCACGGCGCTGGTGCTCCTGCCGGGGTAGATCCCGTGCTCGGTGCCGAGGCGCTTCAGCTCGTACATCACGTCGGTAAAGGGGATCTTCGCGGGGCAGCGCACCGCGCAGGAGTAACACGATGCGCACAGCCAGACGGTGTTGGACCCGAGCACCTGGTCGATCATCCCCGCCCGCAGCGCAGCGATGATCTGTCGCGGCCCGTAGTCCATCGCCCCGCTGGTCGGACAAGACGCCGAGCACGTCCCGCATTGAATGCACCGGTCGATCTTCTCCCCCTGCGGCAGCTCGCGGACCCGCCGCAGGAATTCCCGGTTAAGATCCTTGGCCTCGGTGGCAGCCACTATACGCTCCTTTGCCTGGGTATTGCGTTCAGCCAAGCCGCGTCTCTGACGCCGTGGCCTGGGACCGACCACGGCTGCACAGTACCTGGCGGCCGCTTGCGACAACAATGCCAAACGGATAGTTCGACTTCATCATTCAGCATAGCATAAGCACAAGTAAAAAATTTAACAAAAAACGGTCCGGTGCTGTTCCGGCCGCCCTTTTCGGAAGGAGAGCCCTTGCCGCGCAGGGGTGATTGCTCAACGGTTCGCCGGCGGGAGCGGAGGGAGCGTCCCCAGGCGAGCCGAGGGAGAACAAGTGTCGTTATCGTAGAGAGATGCGCCGATCGATCGGCTCGCGGCCACGCAGCCCGGCGCGCCCCGCTGCCGCCGGGCGGGCGGGGCTATTCGGCAGGCTCCATGCACACGTCCAGGTGCCGGTCGAGGACCGGCTGGAGATCACGCGCGAGGAATTCGGCCAACGCTCTCCGCGCCGCGGGGTAGGCGTCAAGGCACGTCAGGGCCGATTCGCACAGCTCGGCTACGTGCCGCCGCGCAACGCGCCCCCCGCCGGCGGCGGAAAGGGGAAGCGTGAACTTCCTCCGCATTGAATCGGTGCCCAGCGTCTTGCCCGCCACGTCCTCGTCGCCGGCCACGTCCAGCAGGTCGTCGGCGAGCTGGTAGGCCGTGCCGATCCGGTAACCCGCCTCCTCCAACGCCTCCGACAGCCCGGCCTCCTCGCCGCCGCAGACCTGCGCGACGAGGGCAAACAGCGGCCCGGTCTTGCCCCGGGCCACGCGGATACACTCGTCCTCGTCCACTCGCCGGCCGCGGAGCAGAAGCTCCTGCTCGACCTCCGTCCGGATCACTTCCCTGACCTTCGCGACGAACACAGGCATGAGGCGTCCGCCCTCGACGTCCGTGACCAGCCCCAGCGCCTCGCACAGCAGGAGGTCGCCGATCAGGATCGCCGCCGACGCCCCGGTCGTCTGCCACAGGGCCGGCCTGGCGCGCCGGATCACGGCGTTATCGACGACGTCGTCGTGGCACAGGCTGGCGGTGTGCACCAGCTCGGTCGCGGCACAGGCATGCCGCAGCGTCCGCCGATTCACCGTTGTCGCCCCGGCCGCAGCCAGCCTCGCCGCCAGGCGGGTGCGAAGCATCTTGCCGGGCAGCAGTTGCTCGACCTCATCCTTGCCCAGCCTCGCAAAGCCCAAGGCCTTGCAGGCGCGGCGTGCGATCAATCGCCGGACGGCGGCGAGAAAGGCGTCGCTTACCGGCGCGGCGGCGTCTTCCGGCCTGGGGTGTGGGTTCTCAGGGAGACTGCTCATGATGGCTCTACCTTAGCAGTCTGTGGCATATTTAGCAAACTTTCCTGCCCCCGACGCCGGCGGCTCCCACGATCCGCTGACGCGCGCCGCTCGCGCGCCGGCGCCGCGCTGTTGATTCCCGCCGGCAGATCGTCTAAAGGATGGTCGCATCGGACTGCCACCAGGGAGGTCGCAAGATGACGGACGGCGATCAGCCAGCCAGCGTCAACGTCGGCGTAATCGGCGCCGGCGGAATCGCCCGGTCGGCGCATCTGCCTTCGCTGGACGAGATGGCGGACGTTAGTCTCGTGGCGATCTGCGACATCATCGAGGCCAGGGCCGCCGAGATGGCCCGGAAGCACTCCATCCCGCGCGTCTACACGCTCTACAAGGAGATGCTCGCCGCCGAGCGAGACGAGCTGGATGCGATCTTCGTGCTCGTCGAGCCGAGCAACCTCTTCGACGTGACCTGGCACTGCCTGGACGGCGGCTTCCACGTGTTCATGGAGAAGCCCCCCGGCCTGGACCTCTTCCAGTGCGAGTCCCTCGCGCGGAAGGCCGACCAGGCCGGGCGGATCCTCCAGGTGGGCTTCAACCGCAGGCACATCCCGCTAGTCCGCCGCGTCAAGGAGCTCCTGGAAGAGCACACGACCATCAACCAGGTGGAAGGCTGCTTCTTCAAGTTCACCTCGGGCGCGTTCGATCACGGCGGCGTGCCGGCGTTCGAATCGGACGTCGTCCACGCGGTGGACCTGGTCCGCTGGATCGCCGGAGGCCGGCCGGTCCGTGCGGCCACCGTCGCCGGCGGCAGCGACGAGCCCGTCGAGAACCGGTGGAGCTCGGTCTTCCGCTTCGACAACGGCGTGACGGGAATCATCAAGGGCAACTACCGGACCGGCGGGCGGGTCCACAGGTTCGAGATTCACGGTGCGGGTCTCAGTGCCTACATCGACCTGGGTTTCGGCACGGCCGCCTGCGAAGCGGTGCTGCTCTCGCACAAGGGCGAGGTCCGCTACTCCCTCGCCGCCCGCGGGGAAGAAGCCCGCGAGGTCGAGAGGATCGACGGCATCGAGCTCGCCGGCGGCGACGCGTTCCACAGGTACTACGGCTTCTACTTCGAGGACCGCCACTTCATCGACTGCGTCAAGGGCGGCCGCGAGCCCGAGACGAGCATCCGCGACGCCGTCGAGTCCATGAAGCTGGCGAAGATGATCCGGACCAGCACGATCTGACCGAGCGCCGCGAGGGCTGGGCACTTCAGTGCCCGGCCCTCGAAGGCTGAACGCATGAGCACCCACAGTTCCCGCGACATCTTCGGGCAGACGTTCGACTGCGAATGCGGGCGGACGCACAGCATCCAGCCGCACGAGGTCGTCTACGCGCCCGATGCGATCGATCGGGTTCCCGACGTCTGTGCCCGCTGCGCCCGCGGGCGGCGCTGCGCGGTGCTGACGGACCTGCGCACGGGCGAGGCCGCCGGGAACCGGGCGGCGGATGCCCTCGACCGCGCGGGATGGGCCGTCCGGCGGATCGTCGTTGCGGACCCGCCCGGCGGGGGTGACCCCGTCTGCGACGAGACGACGAAGGAATCCCTCGCGGCCCGGCTCGGCGAGGTGGACCTCATCGTCCCCGTCGGCAGCGGCGTGATCAGCGACCTGGGCAAGTGGCTCTCCTTCGAGGCGGACGTGCCGTTCGTCACGTTCGCCACGGCCGCGAGCATGAACGGGTACACCTCCGCCAACGTCGCCCCGACGGTCGGCGGGGTCAAGACGCTCATCCGCGCCCGGCCGGGCGAGGCGGTGCTCAGCGCCCCGGCCGTGCTCGCCGACGCGCCCTACGAGATGACCGCCGCCGGACTGGGCGACGTGCTGGCCAAATCGACCAGCTCGGCCGACTGGTGCCTCAACCACCGCCTGTTCGGCGACTATTACTGCCGGCGGTCGGTCGGCCTGATCGCCGAGATCGAGCCGGCCTACCTCGAGCGTCCCGGCGACCTGAAGCGGCGCGAGCCCGCCGCCGTCGCCGCCCTGTTCGACGCGCTCCTGCTGACCGGCGTGGCCATGACGCTGGCCGAGACCTCCGCGCCCGCCTCCGGCGGCGAGCATCTCATCAGCCACAGCCTGGACATGATGTCGTCGCTCGACGGTTCGCCTCACGACCTTCACGGGCGGCAGGTCGGCGTGGCGACGGTCCTGACGGCCGAGCTGTACCGCCGCGTGGTGGAGATGGAATCGCCCGACCTGCGCGACCCGCCGGGCGGGATCGACGGCGGCTTCTGGGGCCGCCTGGCCGACGCGGTCGCCGCCAAGTACGCCGAGAAGGCCGACCACCTGCGGGCCGCAAAGACCGCCCTCGCACACGGCGGCGCGTGGGACTCGCTGCGCGAGGAGCTCTCGCGGATGCTCCGCCCGCCCGAGGCGATCCGCGACTGCCTCCTTGCCGCCGGCGCCGCAGCAGCAGCCGGGGACATCCGCTGCGACCGCGGGCGCCTGCTGGCCGCCTTCGTCCACGCCCACGAGATTCGACCACGCTTCACCGTCCTGGACCTGGCCAACCTCCTGGGCCTGATGCCCGCCGCCGCCCGAGAGATCGTGGAGACATGGGGATGATGAAGACAACCGCCCGACGAGCCGCCGTGCCCGGGCTGATCGGCCAGACCAGCACCGTTCAGGCCTGGATTGCCGCCTTGCAGATCCCGCCCTGTTGATATACCATCGGCACCAACTCGATGGGAGGTGGGAGATCATGTACATCAGCCGAGTGACCGTTGAGAACATCCGGGGATTCCGGCAGTTGGACTTCGATCTTGAGCACGGTGCCGGGACCGGAGCATACGCCGGCTGGACCGTCTTCACGGGCGACAATGGCTGTGGGAAGACCGCGCTGCTGAAAGCCATCGCCCTGGCCCTCAACGGCCCCAATTTCGCCCGTGCGCTCCAGCCCTCATTCCAGGGGTGGATCCGGAAAGGGGCGAGCGCCGGCACCATGTCAGTTAGACTCATCTCGGGAGAGGAGGACGGATGGAAGGGCGCCGGCAAGACGAGTCAGCGGGTACTGGCGGGCATCGAGGTATCCGCGGAGTCGGGAGAGGGCAGCGAACCGACGCTAAAGCCAATGAAGACGAAAGGCAAGGGGCCGACAAGGGGGCCCTGGGCGGAGAACGCCGACGGTTGGTTCTCCTGCGGGTATGGTCCGTTCCGTCGCTTGTACGGCGAGAGCTCCGACGCCATGCGTGTCATGAGCGGACCGGGGCCCGTGGCCAGGTTCGCGACCATGTTTCGCGAGGACGCGTCGCTCAGCGAGGCGGACACGTGGCTGAAGGAGCTAAGGTACCGCTCGCTGGACCGGGATGAGTTCAGCCCCGTCCTCGATGCGGTTACCGACCTGCTCAACGACGACTTCATGCAGAACGAAATGTGCATCGAGAGGATCGACTCGGAGGGCCTGCACCTGCGCGACCGCGGTGGGGTCGTCCTTCCGCTGATCGACATGAGCGACGGATACAGGGCCGCGATAGCTCTCCTGGTTGACATTGTCCGACACATGGCGGGAGTGTATAGCGCAGGTGGCCTTACCCAAAGGAACGAGCGCGGCCGGGTCGTCGTCAGCAAGCCCGGGGTGGTCCTCGTCGATGAGATCGACTCCCACCTGCACCCGGAGTGGCAGCGGCAGATCGGGTTCTGGCTGAGGGAGCGGTTCCCGAAGGTCCAGTTCCTGGTGACAACGCACAGTCCCCTGATCTGCCCGGCCGCGGACCTGCGAGGGATCTTCCATCTCCCCCCGCCGGGCAGCGACGAGCAGCCCTACCAGCTCAGTGAGGAAGACTACTCGGAGGTCGTGTGCTCGAGGCCCGACACAATCCTCCTCAGCCCTGCATTCGGTCTGCGTCATACCCACTCGCCGCGCACGGTCGCCAAGCGAGACCGGTACTCCCAACTACAGGCGAAGCGCAGCGCCGGCTTCACCAGCGAGGAGGAAGACGCCGAGCTTGAGCGGCTCGAGAAGGAACTACACCCCCTGCTCGCCTCCGTCGAATAGCGCCGTCGAACGTTATGCGCAAGTATGCCCGTCCCGCTCTCGGCAAGCGCCACCAGGCCTATCTGGACAAGAAGGCCGGGGAGATGCGGTCCCTTCCCAGCCGCGAGGGGAAGAAGCAGGCCGTTGCCCGGAAGTGGAAGCAAGCCCGGCAGACGAAAACTGTCGGCGAGGGCATCTTCGGCGTTCCGCGAAACATGGCAGGCAGACGCGAGCGCTGCATGTACTGCGAGGATTCCCGGGGCACGGACATCGACCATTTCTGGCCAAAGTCCGTCTATCCGGACCGGGCGTTCGACTGGCCCAACATGCTATTGAGCTGTAGCGGTTGCCAACGAGCCAAGGGAGACAGCTTCCCCCTGGACAAGGCCGGTGAGCCCGAACTGATTGATCCCACTGCGGAAGACCCTTGGGGGCATCTGTACTACGTCTCGCAGACAGGGGTCGTGACGGCCAGATATGATGCCCACACGGGCCAGCAGTCCCGCAAGGGCCTTACTACGACCACCTTACTGCCCCTGAATGACGAGGCGATCGCCTACGGCCGAAGACGCACATCGCGGCGCCTGAGAGAGACCGTCCGCGCGTTTCTCGATGCGGCGATCCGAGACTTTGCGGAGACATCCGAGGCCTCCGTTGCGGAAAGCCTCCACGAAGCCGTGCGGGACTGCCCCGACTACGGGCTGGCTCAATGGTACTTCGTTGTGGATGGGCAGGATGAGGAGCCGTTCCGCGCCCTGCAAACCAACCACCCTGAACTCTTCAAGGAATTGGGCAATGCGGTGTCGTCCGGAAACCCCTAGCAGTGGCCCTGTCACGTGTCAATGGTGGGTGGGCCTGCCTGTCGTACTCGCCCTGTCCCCGGCCCTTGCGGCCGGGGCCGCGCCGTTCAAGCTCGCCCGGGCCGTCGCCGTCGAGGCCGAGGACTTCACCATCGAGAAGGGCTGGACGGTCGTCTTCAACGGCGAGGGCAACTACATGGTCGACGCCATCGGCTTCAACCACATCTCCGGCGAGCGCGTGCTGCACGCCGACAAGGCCGACGGCTCCGCGGCGGCCTTCATGGACGTCCGCGTGCCCGCGGCGGGCGACTACCGCCTGTGGGTGCGGTACGAGTACCCCACGTTCACGGACACGCGCTTCCTCGTGACGCTCACCCAGGGCACGAAGGTCGTCGCCACGAAGCTCATGGGCGCGAAGGACAACCCGCGGCTGGCCTTCGGCGGCCTCGATCTCAAGGCCCAGTACGACCCGTCCTGGGGCTCGGAGGGCCTCGTCGAGGAGGTCGTGGACGCTCGCGGCCTCAAGGCCGGCCCGGCCCGGATCGCGTTGAAGACGGTCGCCCAGCCGCAGGTGCCCGGCCGGACCGCCGACCGGAACATCGACCTCATCTACCTCTCGGCCGATATGGAGGACTCCTGGCGGGCGCACTACCGCAGGCGCAACCGCCTGTATCCCATCCTCGACGCGTTCCGCGACACGGTCGCCGCGCGGTGGGAGGTGCGCCTCAGGAACACGGGCCAGAAGGACGCTAGGTTCACGATCTACCACCGCTACAACCGCATTCCGTGGGGCGTCGCCGAGCCCGCCCTCGCCGACAAGGTCGCGCCGGGCGCGACGACGGGGTGGATCGGCATCGCGAGGGCCGACACGGCGCATTTCGGCCCGGCGGAGATCCGCACGAAAGACGAGACGTTCGAGGCGGAGATCCGCGCGGCCGTCCGCGGCACACCCCTGCGGTTCAAGTCGACCGGCAACATCCTGCGGCTCTACCTGCCGCCGTATCCCAAGTACGGCGAGGTGCCCGTCACGCCCGCCCAGCAGCAGCGGCGGGTGCTCGAGCATCTCGCCAAGCAGCCGAAGATCGGCAAGGCGCCGACGCTGCCGCTCTGCCACGGCGCGTGGCTGCCCGTCGGGGCGCCCGGCGAGTACGGCATGAACTACGCGAGGATCTACCACGCCATCGGCATGCGGAGCTTCCACGCGGCCCTCCAGGGCAAGTGGGAAGACGTCGTCGCCAACCTCAAGGCCGTGGGCATCCCGCTGAATCGAAGCGCGATGGTCCTCGCCTACCGCCACCCGCCGACGCCGGAGAACATCACCAAGGCCGGGAAGCACGTCGCCAGGCTCGGCCTGGGCGAGCACCTGAGGTGGTTCGACTACGGCGACGAGATCGGCTTCGGCGAGTGGATCGGCTACGCGACGAAGGCCGGGCTGGACGTCAACAAGGCGTGGCTCGACTGGCTCAAGAAGAGCCGCCCCGGCTGCGACTGGGGCGACTACTGGCTCGACGAATGGGGCAAGCTCGACGCGGGCAAGCTGCGCCCCTTCAGCGACGGGTCCATCGCGCGCAGGAAACCCCGGCTGTTCATCGACTCGCAGATCTTCTACGAGGACTTCGCGATCGCCTTCGTCGCCGAGGGCATGAAGGCGGTCAAGGCGGCCTTCGGCGAGCACGTGCTGTGCGGGGCGAACTACTCGGGGCACCCGTTCTATCACCCGTCGATCACGATGTACGTCAAGTGGTTCCGCGGCGGCGCGGCGGACTTCGGGCGACACAGCGAGTACTTCTGGCAGGTCAACCAGCCCGGGCCGATGGTCAACGGCTACACCGCCGAGCACTTCCGCGCCGGCATGAAGCCCATCGGCGGCGCGGTCAACCGCCAGTACACCATGCCCCACGCGCCGGGCAACACGGAGAAGAGCTTCCTGCGGACGGCCTTCACGCACCTCGCCCACGGGGCGAAGGAGCTGGACTTCTTCGGCATCGGCATGAACGAGTGCTTCACCGAGAACCACATCGGCCACCGCCGGGCGCCGAAGCGCTACGCGGCCATCCGCGACGTGACGCACTCGATCGGCCTCGTCGAGGACCTCGTGGGCGACTCGCGCGTCGCGCCGTCGAAGGTCGCCATGCTGCTCAGCGACTCCACCGAGCGGTGGGACTTCGCCGACGTCACGGCCGACAAGTGCCGCCACAACTTCTTCGGAACCGAGTTCCGCAAGACGCGGCTGAGCTACCACCTCGAGCGCCTCGGCATCTGGACCGCCCTGACGCTTCTGGGCCACTCGCCCGACCTGATCGTCGAGGAGGACCTCGGCGCGGCCGCGATGGCGAGCTACAAGGTGCTCTACGTCGTGGGCGATCATCTTCCCGTCCGCCGCGTCGAGGCGATCGAGAAGTGGGTGCGGGCCGGCGGCGTGCTGCTGGCCACGGCCGGCGCGGGCCGCTTCGACATGTACGGCCGGGCGAGCCCCGCCATGAACAAGCTGCTGGGCCTCGCCGAGCGCAAGACGGACGAGCGGATCCGCTTCATGCGCCCGCGGCAGGAGCTGCCGTTCCTCCAGCCGTTGACGCACATCACGCACGAGCGCGGCTCGAGGATGCCGGTCCTCGCCGTCCGGGAGTCGCTGCGGCCGGCGCCCGACGTTGAGGTCGGCCTGAAGTACGCCGACGGCAGCCCGGCCTTCATCGGCCGCAGGCTCGGCAAGGGCGACGCCTATTACATCGCCGCGCTGCCCGGCCTGGCGTACCTGTGGACGGCGCTTCAGCCCCCGGCCGTGCCCGACCGCGGGCCGGGCGTCCACCTCGTGCCCGTGGATTTCGACCCGGCCGCCCGCGCCATCCTCCGCATGCCCGTCGCGCGGGCAGGGCTCGATCCGCCCGTGACCGTCACCCCGGGACTGTACGACACCCGCCTGGTCGAGTCGCCCAAGGGCTGCTTCCTGCCGGTCGCCAACTACAACCGCGAGGTCGGCAGGCCCGCAATCGTCTCCATCCGCGTGGGCAGGCCCATCCGCAAGGTCACCAGCGCCCACTGCGGCCTGCTGAAGCACGAGACAAAGGATGGCCGTGTCGTCTTCACGATCCCCAACCTCGGCTACGGCGACATGATCCGCCTGGATCCGTGAGGCCGACACCAGGGAGTTACGCCATGTTGATCGAAGGAACACCCATCAGCCGGCGCACGCTGCTGAGGCGGGCGGCCGGGCTGGTGGCGGCGCCGTACGTGGTTTCCTCGTCCGTGCTCGGCAAGGACGGCGCGGTCGCGCCGAGCGAGCGCATCGCGCTGGGCTTCATCGGCGTGGGCATGATGGGCCGCGGCCACGTCAGGTGCTGCGCGCAGTACGGCGATGCGCAGGTCGTCGCCGTCTGCGACGTGGACCGATGGCGCCGCGAGCGGGCGAAGGCCACGGTCCAGGAGGCATACGCCCGGCAGCGCCCCGGCGGCGGATACCGCGGCTGTCGGGCCTACAACGACCTTCGCGACCTCCTGGCCCGCGGCGACATCGACGCCGTGCTCATCGCGACCGGCGACCGCTGGCACGCGCTGGCGACCGTCCTGGCGGCCAAGGCGGGCAAGGACATCTACTGCGAGAAGCCCGTCTCGCTGACCGTCCGCGAGGCGCGGGCCATGGTGAATGCCGTCCGCCGCTACGGCGCCGTGTTCCAGGGCGGCCTCCAGCAGCGCACGACGGCCGAGTTCCAAAAGGCCTGCAAGCTGGTGCGCGGTGGCGCGATCGGCCGGGTCCGCGTCGTCTACGTGAACTTCCCGGGCACGTGCGGCGACGTGGGCCTGCCGGCCGAGCCCCTGCCCGAGGGCCTGGACTGGGACCTCTGGCTGGGCCCGGCCCCGTGGCATCCCTACAACCGCCGGTTCCATCCGTACGGCCAGCCGCCGCACGTCGTGCCCTGGCACTTCTGCCGCGACTTCGGCGGCGGGAACCTGACGAGCAACACCGTGCACGCCTTCGACGTGGTCCAGTGGGGCCTGGGCATGGACGACAGCGGGCCCGTGGAGATCACCCCTCCCGCCGCCGGGCGGTTCCCCGTGCTGACCTACAGGTACGCAAGCGGCGCGCTTCTGCAAGTGGTCGGTCCCTATCTGGACAGGCACAAGGTCTTCATCCCCGAGGGCTGGGACGAGAGGACCCGCCTCAGCAACTTCGGCGCCGTGTTCGTCGGCCGGACGGGGTGGATACACGTCGGGCGCGGCGGCAGGCTCGAATCCTTCCCCCCGGAGATTACCCGCCGGCCCGCCGGCCCGCGCGAGCCCGGCCACCCGGTGAACAACCATCACCAGAACTGGCTGAACTGCATCCGGACCCGCCGCCGGCCGGCCTGCGACGTGTCGATCGCGTGCCGGTCGACCATCGTCTCCCACCTGGGCTGCATCGCCCATTGGACCGGCCGGCCGCTCAAGTGGGACCCCGTCCGCGAGGTCTTCCCCGGCGACGACGAGGCCAACCGCTGGCTCGGCCGCCCGATGCGCGAGCCCTGGAGGCTCTGACCCGCCGCGAGGCCCCCGTGTCAGTGGGGTTGTTCGCCGTCGGCGTCTCTGATCAGACCCGAGATCGACAGGTCCTCATCGATCATCGGCCAGTGAATGCCGTAACCGCCAGGCGACAGCTCAGCGCAGCGGCGCTGTTCGGCTGTGGCTGCCGCGAGGCGGGGCGAGCAGCTCTCCCACGGGATCCGGACCTGTCGGTCCTTGAGGACGACAAGCAGCCCCTCATCACCGGCCTCGATCCGTTCCGCTACCGTGGGCTTAGTCACCTGCATTGTCCGGGCCTCCGAAGTATCCTTCCCACTCCTCCAGGATCAGACCGAAATGATCAAAGACGATCTTCCGGATCTCCCGCCGCAGTCGAGGAGTGAGGTTGTGCGACCATGCTTCCTCGATGTCATATGTATCCGCGAGCAGCCATATCTTACACTCGGCCTCGCCCTTCTGTGCGTGAACGTGGATGGGCTCGTGTCCTTCGTTCGAGTAGAAGAAGACTCTCCAACCACGCACCATAAGGATCGTAGGCATAGCGCATGCCCTTGTCGCATGTGCCTTAGAACACAAGTATAGCACAGGTAACTGAGCTACGCAAAGGCCGCGGTCCACGCGAGACTGCGGGAGACCCGAGCGGTCGTGTTAAACCGGTTCGAATGCACACTTGAGAACCGTCCGTGTGCTCCTGTATCCTTCCGGGCGCGAGTGGCCGGGGTGTTGCCGGCACGGAAACGTGGAAAGGACGGACCCATGCGTGCGATCAGCAAAGTGGCGCCGCTCTGGTGGGACTACACGACGCTGGATCGGGAGATCCTCGATGACGCGGCCGCCCTCACGGCGGACGACATGCTCGCGCTCTCGCGCCCGGGGTTCGACGTGGTGTTCTACGACACGCTCGAGGAGTTCTACCTGGCCGAGGGGCTGGAGTACATAACGGCCTGGCGGCAGGCGACGGCCGACGAGCCGGCGGGCATCTGCGGGCCGATCGGCCCGACGGAGCAGTTGCCGCTGGTGGCCCGCCTGGTGAACGCCCTCGAGCTGGACCTCGCCAACTGCTGGTTCTGGGGCATGGACGAGTGGGTGGTGGGCGGCAGGGAGGTGCCCGTCGACCACCCGCTGAGCTTCGCGAGGGCGGACATGGAGCTGTGCTTCGACCGCATCCGCGACGACCTGCGCATGCCGCCGGGGCAGATCCGGTTCCCCGCGGCCGAGCCGGCCGAGTACATCGCCAGTTGGGACAACGCCCGCTGCGTCGTCATGCAGGGCGGACAGGGCGAGGTGAAGCACTGGGCGTTCAACGACCCGCCGCGGCGCGAGGCGCCGTACGACCAAGAGCCGCCCCCACCGGCGGAGTACCGCAAGCTCACGACTCGCGTGGTCGAGCTGCACCCGATGACGCTCATCCAGAACGCCCGCACGTCCGGCGGGGGGGTCGTCCAGAACGTGCCCGACAGGGCGGTCAGTGTCGGACCCGTCGAGACGTGGAAGGCCGAGAAGGTCTCCATCTGGCAGGCAGGCACGCACGACAGCCCGTTCGGCATGCGGCTGACGACGCTGATGATCGCCAAGGAGATCCCCGACACGGCCGTGCCGATGAGCCTGCTGGCCGAGCACCCCAACGTGCAGTTCAACTTCTACCGCGGCGGCGTCGGCGTCTGCCAGGCGGAGATGCACTGATCGATCAGCTTGGCCACAGAGCCACAGAGGACACAGAGATCCTTATATGTTAATCAACAATTCCTCTGTGGCCTCTGTGCCTCTGTGGCAATCACCAAGGACCAAGAGTCATGGCCAAGCGCGTATTTGCCATCGCTGCGCATCCCGACGACATCGAGTTCCTGATGGCCGGCACGCTGATCCTGCTGAAGGATGCCGGCTGCGAAGCGCACTATATGAACGTCGCCAACGGCTCGTGCGGCACGAGCACGCGCTCGGCCGAGGAGATCGTCCGCACCCGCCGCGACGAGGCCCGAAGCGCCGCCGCCTCCATCGGGGCGGTCTACCACGGGCCCCTGGTGGCGGACATCGAGATCTTCTACGACAAGCCGCTGCTGGCGAGGGTGGCGGCCGTGGTCCGCGAGGTCGCGCCCGACATCCTCCTGACGCACTCGCCGGCGGACTACATGGAGGACCACCAGAACGCCGCCCGCCTGGCCGCGACGGCCGCCTTCGTGCGAGGGATGAGGAACTTCCCCACCGATCCGCCCCGCGAGGCCGTCGGCGGCGAGGTGACGGTCTATCACGCCCAGCCCCACGGCAACTGCGACGCCCTCGGCCGGGCGGTCCGGCCGGGGCTGTTCGTCGACATCCGCGGCGTGCTCGGCCGCAAACGCGAAATGCTCGCCCGCCACGAAAGCCAGAAGGCCTGGCTCGACGAGACCCAGGGGCTGGACTCGTATCTGGCCGCGATGGAGGCGCTCGCCCGCACCGTGGGCGAGATGTCCGGGCGCTTCGAGTACGCCGAGGGCTGGCGCCGCCGCAGCCACCTCGGCCTCTGCGCCGAGGGCGCCGACCCGCTGTCGGAGCTCCTCGGCGAGCTGGTCGTTCGGGATCGGCAGGCGGAGACCCCAACCTGACTCTCGGCAGGCCCGCTCCCTTGACCCATCCCGCTCCGGATCACCCCATCCCGCCCCGGATCACTCCCCGCCGAGCACCGCCGGAACGTTGTGCATCCGCCAGTCCGTCTTCCTCTCCAGGTACAGCAGCCACTGCGCGGCCGCGCTGATGAGGTGGGCGCAGCCCCCGCTGTCGGAGAAGCCGTCCCAGAAGCGGCCCGTACCAATCCCCGTAGGGATATATCCGTATTCATCGAATATAGCCTCCCACGTCCGCAGCCCGCCGGCCAGCTCGCCCTCCAGCCACTCGCGGACGTCCCTCTCGCTGCTGGCGAGGTAGAAGTTCCGCGTCTCCTTGCCCACGCGAATGGAATACCGCCCGTGCTCGACGCCGTTGGCCCAGGGCTTCTGGCCCTTGACGACCGCATAGGGCAGGACCGTGACGAAGGTGATATCGCCGCCGTCTGAGTCCGCCGTGCCGACGCCGGTCAGTTTCTCGCCGCGAGGGCTGACGGCTGCGAAGATGCCGAAGCTGCCGCCCTTCTTCCACGTCAACACGGTGCGGCCACCGTTGCAGTCGGGGCGGCTGAACACCTCGACCTTCGCGGCGTTGCCCCGGCATGCGCCGGCGATGTGTAACATGTCCCGGTGGACGTGGAGCATCAGGGTCGCCCCGCCCAGTTGCACCTTGGCAATGGGCGGACGCGTGATCGCCCCGTCGGGCTTCATGAAGCTGACGTACACCCGCAGGTCCTTGGCGAACTGGCGCTTGTAGCGCTCCTCCCAGATGCCGGGGAAGGCCCGGAGCACCTGGAGCGCCCAGCCGCAGCAGACCATGTTCTGGGGGCCCATTCGCGAGCCGATGGGGATCGGCCGGCCGCCCGGTCCCTTGCGGTCGCTGCGGTAGTGCTGCGGCTTGCCGTCCACGAAGTACTGCGGGTACAGGTCGAAGCGGTTGATCCCGGCCGGGACGGGGGCATCGTCGCTGTAGCAGCGCCACAGCAGCGCCTCGGTGTAGGCGTCGGCGACGATCTTGAAGGCCAGCGGCCGCGTCAGCTTCCCGCCGGTCCGGGCGATGCCGTGATAGTAGCGGTACTGCTGATCGTCGGCGAAGCCCGGCAGCGACATCCGCTCGCCCGGCTTGAAGTCGCGCAGCGCCCGCGTGTAGTGGTTGTTCGGCGTCCACAGCCGCGGGTCGTTCGGGTCGGGCAGCCGTCTCATCAGCGCCGCGTCGTTGCCGGCCAGGCCAGCCGGCGCGGCGCACATGGGGATGAAGCCGAAGTGCCGCATGCGGCACTCGTGGAGGTTCTTCGCCGCCTCGGCCGTCTCGGCGGCGAGCTTCCGGTCGGCCGGATCGCGGGAGTCCTTCAGCGCCAGCCAGGCCAGTTGCACGCACACGCCGATGTCCTGGGCCATGTGGTTGCTCATGCCCTGCGAATAGCCGTTGAGAAGCCCCTCGCCGTTGGGCTTGCCGGCAAGGAAGTCCACGCACGGGCGGATGCCGAGGGGGTTCCTGCTCACCCGCCGCTCGAGGCTGACCGACGCGCCGTCGTCCCAGAAGTAGGGGATGAACCCCTTCTCGCCGTCCTGGAAGGCCCACGGCCTGCCCCAGGGCGTCGCGCCCTGGCGGGCGTCGTTGCGCCTCGCGCTGGAGACGAACAGCTCGTCGCTGTGGTTGAGCATCCTCAGGTAGAACGGCAACTGCCACTTCGTGAGGAGCTCCTTGTAGAACGGATCGCCCGTGGTCCGCCAGGCGTTGACCATCGCGGCGGCGAACCACGCGCCGTCGTGCATCGTGTCGAGGCATTCGCCCTGGACCCACTGGTCGAACCTGCCCTTCCGCGTGACGTCGAAATGCTCGTAGACCATCCCGCACTGCGCGGACTTGCGGTCCTTCTTGAGGTGGTTGTCGAACACGTACCGCGCCAGGCGCTTCATGAACGCCTTCGTCTCGGAGGCCGTCATGCACCCGGCCTTCAGGTGGGCCGTCGCCCAGGCGGGCTGCTTCTCGACCGGCCTCGCCGCCCCCGCGGCCGCGACGATCACGCCGAGCACGACGCAGCTTGGCGTCAACCGGCGGTTGGCCGTCATCGTCGTCTCCCCGGAACGCCTCCCCGCCGATGGCGGGCGGTTCGGCATGCAGTTGTTTCAACACGGTCGCCGGCGGTCCGATTCGGCCGATCTGGCGGCGGCCGCCGCGCGAGACACGCCCCCCCGCGAGCCGTCGGGAACCTGACCGCCGCAGGCGGCCTCCCCCCAAGGATCCCCCTCTCGGGACCGGCCTTACCCAACTTACCAAGACCCCAATAACCGGCGTTTGGGTTCGTTTCGCATTTTTCGTTTAATCGACTGCTCTACCTTTCCTTGTAATCATGATCCCCCCGTAGCAGGCATATACATCTCGCAGGCCTTTTTGCACAACGAAAATCGCCAGATTACAAAAAAACTGCCGGCCCCGCCAGCTGACAAGGGCCGGACTCAAGACACGTACGACCGTGGGACCGGAGGACCGTGGGACCGCATACCGTCTTCCCCTACTGCCTATTGGGTATTGCCTTCTTTCAGCGCCCGTATCCCGTGCGACCGTCCGATCGTCCGACCGCCTCACGGTACTCCGGTCGTCCGCTCGTCCGGTCTTCGCGTCTCAGGGCCTCCCGCCCCGACGGGGCCTGCCCCCGTCGACGGATGATGGAGAGACTACGACCTTTCTTCGAGCCCACGCCCTGGTGCGCATGAAAACGCCCCCCCACTTTGCCCATAATAATGGTGTCCATCCAACAAAAATCGAGGGGAAAAATGAAAAGAGAATGCCGCCCCTGCCGCAGCCTGCCGGAGGGCTACAGACAGACGTGACCTAGTCCGGCCTGATCGAGGCCGGCCCCGTACGTAGAGTACTGACGCTCCCTGAGCGATGACGTCGAATGGACCTGTCCGACGATTCATCCTTCGCAGGAGCGCTGCTGCGGAGAACGGAAGCCGTGGCGAAGGCGGATGTTTGGCAAAGCCCGCGAAAAAGTACGCTACCGGCTTGACATGAACTTGCTGATGGATGTCCCTCGGGTCCCCAACCCTCGCCAGCCGTGCCACGCCTCCACCATCCCACGCCCCCACACGCCTGTCAAGAGTTAAGTATGACGTCTCCGGAACCCCCGGAACCCGACGTACCAGCGGAGAAGCAGTACGGCAGCCCGCGCGGTCCAGCAGCCCTGGGCTCCCATCGTGGTCCAGTCGAGTCGGCGCTACGTTCGAGGTTCCGTCACAGCTCAGACTGACCTTGTATTCTCGTCAGCCAGCCGGTATAAGTGGCGTATCTCGATGACAACTGCGGACTGCCGTAGGGGCTGGCGCAGAGGCCATTCGCGCAGGGTAGGCATGTCCAATGGGAATGTAGAACAAGCTCTGCTAGCTCTAAGACGCTGGCGGGACTTGACTGACGAGGGAAGGGAGCAGTTGTGCGCCGCCTTGGTTGCGGAATTCCCTTCATCGCCGCCTTACTCCGTTGAGAAGACAGCTGCCTTGACTGAAGGCCTGGCATCCTCCGGGGATCGCTGGTCTTGGCCGGGGGATCTTCAGCCATGTAGCGACGTGCCCTCGACAGGTGGTCCAGGTTCCCTTACTACGCTTCTTTGCCCTTACGTCATTGCGGCCGCCGGGTGCTACGTACCCAAGGTGAGCGTTCCGGGCGGCACAGCCGGTGCGATCGATGTTCTGGAGATTCTGTCTGGCTTTCGTAGTCAGCTCGGGCACGCAGAGATGGTGACGATCATGCGAACAGCTGGCATCGCCCATAGCAGGAATACACCCGCTCTTGCTCCCGCTGACGGCTACCTGTTTGCTTATCGGAAGCGCGTGGGGAAAGTGGCAGTGCCCCCCCTTGTGACTGCAAGCCTGCTGTCCAAGAAGCTAGCCGTCGCCTGTAAGACGACGGCAATGGATGTGCGCGTCGGACCCAGCGGGAACATGGGGGAATCGGCCAATATCTGCCGTGCCAATACGGAGTTATTCGTATCGGTTGCTGCCCACCTTGGGATACGCACTTCCTGCGTCCTCAACGATACAAGCGTTCCCTGTGTGCCAGCTCTTGGTAGGAGCGAGAGCCTGTACCTTCTCCTGCGTGTCCTGTCCAACGAGAGGATCGGCGCATGGACTGCATCTCATGTCACTACCTGCTTAGCTCTGTGTGCAGAGGCGTTGGTCGCCGCCGGCATCGCAACCTGTTGCGACGACGCTACCCCCCAGGTCAGGGCCGTTCTGGCGTCTGGTCGGGCCAAAGACGTTTTCCTCAAACACCTGGCCGCCCAGGGCGTGAAGGAAGACGGTGTTTCGCGATTCCTGTCGTCCCACGGGAAAGCACCTCGACTGACTGTCAAGGCCACGCATTCGGGTACCGTAACCGCGATAGACGTCAGAGGCATCTCGCTCTGGCTGCGCCGGTTGAACGCTGCTTCCCCCCCGGCGAATGACCGGGTCGGGGTGGAATTCCTGAAGAACGTTGGCGATCAGGTCGTGCCTGGCGAGCCGTTGGCACAGGTCAGGTGCAGCGAGCGCCGTCTGGTAGGGGCTCCGGCAATCTCCGCCCTCGCTCGGCATTTTCTGCTTGGCGATAGTCCTCGCGATGCGCCACAACGCATCATCGAAACGATTCGCTCCTTCTGAAAGGGAGTCCAAATGTTCATTCAGGAATACGCATGCTTCCTTCACCCAGAGCAAAAAGGGCAGGACTTGGATGCCACCTGCCCCAAATGCCAACGTCCTTTCCGGTTCCCGCTTCTTCAGCGTCCGGCAGCGGTCAACGGGAAGGAAGTCATCCGTGATCTCGGCAGAGGCTACTATAGTGCAGTGTACGTTACGGAACATCCTGTCCTTGGGCCGTATGCGGTCAAGGTCATCCCTGTGGGCATCTACAAACACCACGCCAAGGACTTCGACACGGAAGCTAGACGGCACGTGGACCTTGCCAAACGGATTGCATCCATTCCCTCGGTAACCGGTGCTGGAAGAGATGTGCTCTCATTTGGAGACGCTGACGTGGAGTGTCATTGGCTGGAAATGGAATTGGCGGATGGCGTCCCGCTGAAGGAGCTCATCGCTAAGGGCCCAGAAGATCCCAGACAGGTCGCTCAGATCGCCCTTGATCTCTTGGTGCTTCTGGCCGAACTGGCACAGATGCGTGTTAAGCATAATGATCTTCACCCGGAGAATATCCTGGTCGGTCGTGTGCCCGAGTCTCACGCCCGCAGAGCTGCCATAGACGGATATGTCTCAGTGAGCGTACTTGACCTTGGTTCCGCTGATGAGGTCTCGAAGTCAAGCGAAGATCGCTTTGGCGACACACGGTGGATCGCAGAACACATTCTTGCTCTGGTCAACCAGTACGAGAGACTGCACGGTGACATCTCTGTCCCAGATCAACGGCTCTGCATTCGCTTGCGCGCCATTGCAGAGATCTACTGCCAGCCAGATGCGTATGGGCGTCAACCGAACCCGCAGGACATGATGGATGACATATGGATGACATATCAGTTCGGAGAGCGGCCATGGGAACGCCCGGTGAAACTCGCCTCCGTGGCGGCACATTACAACGCCCAAACGCTCCCGCCTGACTACGCGCCGTTGCTATTCCATGATCCGGCTGGCTGGTCCCAGCAGATGCGTCGGCCAGGGCCGCAATTGGTCGTGGGCATGCGGGGATGTGGCAAGACGATGTTGCTTCGTTCGGCTGAGTGGGCTGCCGTTTCGCACCCCCGCAAAGACGAAGAGCTCGAGGCCCTCGTTAAGCGACTTGGGTCCGACCAATACCTTGGCCTATTTGCTTCCTACGCCTCGCTCGTTGGAAGCACGACATCATCTGCTCTTCTTCTGCCCCTCCACAGGCTCCTGCTTGCCTACGCTCGGGAGGTCGTTCGGAACCTACATGCATGCGAACTGAGAAAGCTCGGCGAGATCAACTACGAAGCACTGAAGTCCCTTTGTGGACTTGTGCGCAGCTTCATTCGGTGGTACACCGCTCCTGCTGCCGCCACTGACATTGTCGCAACGGAGCGGTCGCTCTATCATGCGCTTCAGTCTGTGCCTCCAGACGCGGCTGGACTAGGCGAGCTCAATCCCCGCGAAGCGTTCGACGGCTTGGCGTACGTCGCGCGGCGACTCGCCAGAGTCTGGGAAGGGAAGGCCCTGCTGTTCCTGCTTGATGACGTATCGACTCGGTACCTACCTCTCGATCACGTCCAGACAGTCATAAGCCATCTCTGCATTCAGAGTCCAGACTTCGCGTTCAAGATCTCCACGGAGAAGCAGACCCTCGAACTCGCCACCGCTGGCGGCGAGGCCGCTAGGCCTGGCAGGGATTACGAAGTGTTCGATCTAGGAATGGAGGTCCTCGCGAATCTGAGAAATGGCAAAGGCGGGACGTTCCTCGATGAGATTCTGTACCGACGGGCTCGCATCACGGATGGCGTCCCGGACGCGCGGCCCACTGACATTCTTGGTACTCAGCCCCTAGCAAGTATTGCCGGTTCGCTGAGGCAAGGGAAGACTAGATCCGTCTATTGGGGGATTGACGCCCTTGCTGGTCTGTGCGTAGGCGACATCGGCGACGTTCTCTTGCTCTATGAGCGAATGCTGGAACGAAGTCGAAGTAGGGGTTTCCCGGTGCCCCATGATATCCAGCACAAGACGATGCTCGATGATTGCGAGCAGAAGTTATTCACCCTTGCAAGTAGAGACACCTGGCTATATGCGCATGCAACCAGCTTTGCCGAAGCATCCAATTGCGAACTCCGGGCCAGCAGCGAAGACCGAATGCGCCAGTACGCCGAGGTGTTCGTTGAGCTTTGCGCTCAGGACGCAGAATCCCTATTCCCCTATCTGATCCGGCTCATCGATAACGGTGTATTCGTGTTCACCGGAGGCACGCCTCGTGCGCGGAGCGCCAGCAGGTCGCCTACGCTGCAGTTCAAGTTCGCGTATAGGAAGCTCCTCGGTCTAACGAACGGCGTACCGCTAAGCATGAGAGACCGATTCGAGCTAAGAGGAGATCCTCTTGGTGACTGGCTCCGAGAGCCAGGCCGTGAGAAGCTCATCCGTGGCAAGGCTAGCGACGCCGATAGGACACCGTCAGCTAGCCCCGAGCCCGGCGACGATACGAAGCCGGACAGGCAGATGTTACTTGCTCCGGCGCCGGTGGCGCAGGGAAGCGGCTGTAGGGAGACGATGATTGCGCACGTCGAGCAGATTTCGCACCCTCTACGGATGGTAGAAGTGCGGTCGCCGGGAGCACTCGGTGCTATGAAGCTAGACTTCGAGCATATCCACATCATTGCGGCTTACGGTTTTGAGGATAGGAGCATTGGCGCGTGGGAAGCTCTCCTCCAGGCGGGGACGCCGCACTCGGTGACCATGCTGGAGTATCCTGATCCTGGGCACAAGAAGGAGATCGTCTCTCGCCTCGCCAGCGCCGGCGTTCCTTTTCGCGAACTGCCGTCCGGAAGCGTCCCAGCGACAGAGACTATTGCAGATATACTGCCCCAGGACCACGAAGGCCCAATAGCACTTGATACTACATCACTCACAAAGGCGTTGATCTTCTGGTTGGCCAGGGAGATCCTTCTCGCGCGCGCCGAAGCGATCGTGCTTCACACATGTGCGGCGCAATACTTCCCCCTTGATGCAGATTTGGAGCGTGTTGAGGAACTCCTGAAGAGCGGCCAGTTCCCCGCGGCGGTGAAGGTACTCAAGGAACTGGTGTTCCGATCAAGAGGCCCGTACGAATGCCATGTGATTGGAAAGCAGGAGCGAGATCCGAGCCAGTCCACCTTCATGGCAGCTTTCACATCATTGAAGCCGGACACAACCGAGGAGCTCTTGAAGCAGCTTTGTTTCGAGGAAATCGCAGCGATCGCGCCGCTGAGTACTGGCGGAGCAACTTCGGCTCGGACAATGGCGGCGGAGACCGTGGCTCGCTACTTTGCGGACTCGTATGGCGGAGTAGTACACGGGATCGACTCTCTGGACTGCGAGGGAGCATACCAAACACTGCTGGCGTTGCACAGAGAACATGCTCTCACTAGGAGCCGCAACTTCGAGATTGTCTTGACTGGAACAAAGATGCATGCAGTTGGCGCAGGCATGTTCAGTGTGTCCGCCAGGCCCGCCTCCGTCTATTACAGCAAGGCCCGGGAACTGCTACCTCGCCAATACACGGAAGGAACGGGCGCAACGAATGCGGTGCACTTAAAGGTGACGGAGCGCTCCGGCGGTTAGACTTTGCCAAGTCCTGGATCGTCTCGCCATTGGGGACAGATACCTTATTTCGGCTTCTTGGGCTTGCGGCCGGGCCTTTGGGGCTTCAGGAGCGGCCCAGGAGGCCCTCCAGGCGTTCGATGAACTCCGTCGACCCGCATGGCCGGCCCGGAATGTCTCCGTCAAGCTTTTGTATGGTGTCAGTCCTCTTTTTGCTGGTCACTTGGTCTGGAAGGTTCGGCGGTGGGCGGTGGCGGGGATGCGGACGGCGTACGACGAGCCGTCGGGGGCGACGTGCAGCTCGATGTGGTTGCCCCTGCACGTGTCCGCCGGCTCGAAGTTGGCGATCAGCTCGTCGGCGGTGTTGTCGGCGCCGGGCGCGAGGTTCTTGTGAAGCTGGTAGTTGGCCCGGATGGACTTGACGGACCGGAGGGCGGCGCGGGTCCGCTTCTGGCAGCCCTTGCGGTGGCCGTTGTTCATGACCGTCACGGCCGGCTTGATCGACCGGATCAGCACCGGGTTGTTGGACATGTCCAGCCCGTGGTGGTTGACCTGGTAGACGTCCACCTCGCCGACCAGGTTGACCGGGCAGACGAGCATGCGCTCGAGGCGCCCGGTCAGGTCGGCCGCATCGAGGAAATCGAACTCCCCGAACCGGACGAGCAGGACGATCGAGTTGGCGTTCTCGCTGCGGTCCACCGGGTATTCGGGCGACTCGGCGGCCCCGGCGGGATTGGCCCTGTCCCCCGGGCCCGGCCGGACGAACTTCCCCGCCGCGGCCAGACAGGTGATGCTCAGCTTCGCCGCGCCGTCGGCCCGGCGAAGGGGGAGGGCCTCGCCCGGCTTGAGCACGGTGTACGGCACGGTCTTGCGGAAGGCGAGGTACTTGTCGTAGGTGGGGTGGGGCCTGGCGCGCCGGTTGCCCGGGTCGTAGACCTTTCGGATGGGGATGCGCCTGGACAGCTCGGCCGCCCCGCCGTGATGGTCCACGTCGAAGTGGGTGACGACCAGGTGGTCGATCTGCTTGATGCGGGCAACCTGCCTGGCGAGCGTGGCGATGCGCCCGGGATCGCGCCGGCCGTCGAGGCCCGTGTCCACGAGCACCGATTCGCCGGCCGGCGTGACGATCAGCGTCGCCGCCCCGCCCTCGACGTCCACCCAGTAGATCCGCAGGCCCTTGTTGCCCTGCCCGCACCCCGCCTGCGCCGTGCAGAGAAACGACACCATCGCGCTGGCCAGGCACGTACAGACCGCGTGACACACTTGCCTCGTCATGTCTTCCGCTCCTTCCTTTCTCGCCGGAGAGTTCGGCCGCCCGTCGGCGAATCCCGCGTTGGTGGACTTATCCCACAAACGCCAAGGCCACGCAAGGTCCGGGCGCCCGGCCGGGGCGCTGCGACCTTCGCCTCGCGGCGGCCCCGGCGGGGCTTTCCCCGCGAAAGTCATTCTGTCGGGGGCGGGGGAATAACGGTAAGGTAGTCGGGCCAATCGGCACGGCTGCGAGGTGGGCGCGGTGATTCCAGATTCCAGGGACATCACAGTTAACTCTTGACAGGCGTGCGGGGCGTGGGCCGGCTGGGGGGCTGGCAGGAGGGCTCGTCAGCCGAGGGCGGACCGTCACGGAAGGGCTACGGTCACGGTGGTGCCTTCGCCGGGGCGGCTGGTGAGCTCGACGGTCGCGTTGAGGCGATCGGTGGCGTGCTTGACGATGGCCAGCCCCAGGCCGGTGCCGTGGACCTTCGCGGCGCTGGAGCGGGAGGCGTCGGCCTGGAAGAACCGCTCGAAGACGCGGTCCTGGATCTCCGGGTCGATGCCGCCGCCGGTGTCGCGGACGACGATGGAAACGCCCTCGCCGTCGGCCTCGAAGCGGCAGGAGACCTCCCCGCCGGCGGGGGTGAACTTGACGGCGTTGTCCAGGAGGTTCTGGAGGATCAGCTCGATGAGGGTGATGTCGGAGCACAGCTCGGCCGCGGGGTCGCCGCACTCGACGGACAGGGAGACGCCCTGCTCGGCGGCGCGCCGGGAGAAGTTCTCGCGGACCCAATCGGCCAGCGAGCCAAGTGCGATGGTCTCGCGCCGCAGGCGCTGATCGGCCGACTCGACCACGTGCAGGCTGAGCAGGTCGTTGGTCATCTCCTCGAGTCGGGTCGTGTGGCGGTCGAGGATCTGTGCGATTCGCGCGAGCTCGTCGGCCTCTCCGGGCTCGATGCCCGCGAGCGAATCGACGGCGGCCCTTTGCGAGAGGTCCCCGGCCGCTGGCGTCCGGGCGGTTCGGGTGATCTGTCTCAAGGGGGCGTACCAGATCCAGCTCATCAGCAGGGCGAGGAGCACGGCCGCGGGAGCCCCGCCCGGGCGGATCGTCCCCTGACTGGCGTCACGGCAACCACGGCGGCCTCGGAAGCGCCGCGGAAGCGCGCCCCTGGCCGGTCGAATGAGGCGTGAAGGGCCGTCCGGCGAGGCCCGGCCGGGAGGCGTCATTTCTCGGGGAGCTTGGCGCGCTCGTGGTAGTCGTAGAACGCCTCGTAGTTCTTTCGCAGGTACCCGCCGGCGATGGCTCGGACGCCGTTGAGGACGACGCCGACGACGTGGCCGCCGATCCGGTTGAGCATCTCGCGCGTCCGCTGGACGATGCCGTGGGTGTTGGCCCCGGCGCGGACAACGAGAAGGACGCCGTCGACGAGCGTGCTGAGCGCGGGCGCATCGGTGACGAGCAGGCACGGGGCGGCGTCGAAGATGATCTGATCGTACTCGGCGACCATCTCGGAGATCATGGCGCTCATCTGCTCGGAGCCCAGCAGCTCCCCGGGGTTCGGCGGCAGCGGCCCGGAGGCCATCACGCTGAAGTTCGGCTCGATCTCCAGGACCATGTCGCGCCAGTTCGCCTGCCCCACCAGGGCCGTGCTCAGGCCGCCTTCCGGTGAGGCCGAGAACAGCGTGCGGATCATCGGCTGGCGGAAGTTGGCGTCGATGACGAGCACCTTCCTGCCGTTTCGGGCGGCGGAGGCGGCCAGGTTCAGCGAGATGGTCGTTCTGCCGTCCTCGGGCAGCGGGCTGGTCACCAGGAGGCTCCGCCGCTGACTGGCCGGCCCGCTGAACTGAAGGCACGTGCGGATCTGCCGGAAGGCCTCGCTGATCAGGCTGTTGGGATGGGTGGCGAAGGCCAGGCGGAGGTCCTTGATGTTCTCCTCGAGGTCGTCCTGGTGTGGCACCATTCCCAGCAGGGGCAGATCGACGCGCCTGGTGATGTCGGCGGGTCCCTTGATGGAGACGTCGATCATCTCCAGCATGAAGGACAGTCCCAGGCCGATCAGCAGCCCCAGCGCCACGCCGACGGGGACCATGATCTCCCACTTGGGGAAAGACGGCTGCCTGGGCCTGGCCGCATCGTGCAGGATCGTGATGGGCTCGTTGCCTTTCAGGAGCATCCGCAGGTCCACCAGGCGTCCGTCGATGCGGGAGATCGCCCCGGTGAGGGCATCGTCCCGGGTGTCCAGTTGCATGTACCTGCTGTGGGTCGCCCGCAGGCTTCGAACGCTGAGGTCCACGAACCGATACTGCTCGCGGAGCTTCGTGAGTCGCTCCAGCACGATGGCCTTTCGGGACTCGGCGTTGGCGATCAGGCTGTTGACCTGGGCGTCGACGAGCTCCTTCTTCCGCAGCTCGAGCTGGAGCTCCATGCTTTTCACGTGGGCCTCGAAGTCCCGGACCGACCTGTGATTGGGGCCGAATTTCCGCTCCAGGCTCTCGCGCCTCGCCCTCTGATTGAGCATCGCCGCGCGGAGCTGGCGCAACGACCAGTCGTAGTCGAGGGACTGAATGACCTGCGGGAGAGACTCGATCTGCCCGGACTGAACCTGTTTCCTGATCAGGTCCAGCGAGGTCTCGGTCTGTGCGTACTCCAGCTCCATCGCCGTCACTTGCGGAGCGAGACCGTGGAGCCTCATCGTCAGCACGTTCGTGCGGTCCAGCATGTCGGGCACGTCGGCGTCTCGAAGGAGCTTGGCCTTCTCCGAACGGACGAGGTCTCGCTGCTCGACGAGGTCGGCCTTCTCGG
The DNA here is from genome assembly GCA_964427875.1 of uncultured Planctomycetaceae bacterium. Classification (GTDB taxonomy): domain Bacteria; phylum Planctomycetota; class Phycisphaerae; order SM23-33; family SM23-33; genus CAYRVX01. Next base: position 23,594 of record CAYRVX010000006.1, on the reverse strand, counting down.
TCGTGAGCAAGCGGATCTGGTCCTGCGTCCCCTGGGTGGCAAGCTCGCGGCCGCGGGTCACGGCTTCCCGGGCCACGGCGTTGACAATCTCCGGCAGCTCGTCCTGGTCCGGGCCGTCCATCGAGACGAAGACCAGGGCGCTGCCCACCCGTGGCGAAGCGGACAAGTCGTCGATCAGACGCTGAATGGCATTGTCGGGGTCGTCCTGGAACCACGTTGTGTTTCGGACCTCATCCCTGCTGATGGCAGCCTGGAGGACCCTCTCGCTCTTGGTGAGGCTGACGGCCTCGGCCGCCAGAGAGTCGATCCACGTGGCCGGGACCATCGTGCCCGTCGGCCGGATGATCGTGGGCTTCTCCGGCCGTACCTTCAGTACCGCTGTCGAGGTGTAGCTGGGCCTGTACTCCAGCAGCAGCAGCGTTGCCGCGATGGACAGGCTGACGCAGATCACCAGCGAGAAGATGATCAGCCACTTCCGCTTCCGGAGGATCCTCAGTATGTCGCGTCCGGACATGCCCGCCTCCTGGGCGGCGGGCCTCACCGGCGAACGGCGCATCCGCGCCGCGCCGGCCGGAATGATCTGAGGAACCTGTTCCCGCGTATGGATGACGCTCATTTCGTGCTCCCTGTTATCTCCTGCAGCTTCTGGCGAACCCGCTCCATCGCCTCCTTCACGGGGCCGTGGATGGGATCGTCTGTCTTGCTCCGCACCATCTCAAAGCCCTGTCTGTACTGCTTCAGGGCCTCTTCGAGGCGTCCCAGTTGCTCGTAGACCCAGCCGAGGTGGTACCTGCTGGCGGCCAGGGGCTTCTCCAACTGCACGGCCCTCACGAGGGCCATCTCGGCGTCGGTCAACTTGCCGATCCGCGCCAGCGTCCACCCGAAGGTGTCGAGCACCCTGGCGTTGTTGGGCATCTGCCTTGTGGCCTGGGCGGCGTAGGGCAGGGCCTTTTGCGGCTGGTTCAGGTCGTTCGTGTACAGGTACGCCAGGTTGTTCAGCACTTGAGGGTCGTTGGGCCTGGTCCTCAGGGAGGCCATGTACGCGGCCTCGGCCTCGCCGAGCTTCTTGAGCCGGTAATAGCCGGCGCCGAGGTGTCTGTCGGCAAGGGCCGCGGCCAGCTCGTTCTTTCCCGCGAGCCCTTTGGCCGTGCGCAGGGCCTTGACGGACTCCGGGAGGTTTTCCGCCTCGCCGTGCAGCACGCCGAGGAGCAGGTACACCCGCCAGTTCTCGGCGTGCTCGGCGGCCCACTTGTTGAGCTTCTCGACGGACTGCGGAATCCCGTAGGCCTCGCGGAGCTGACTGACCAGCGAGAGAACGTGGTCGGCGCGGATCGTCTCCAGCGACTGGAGGAAGAGCTTCTCGGCCTCGGCGTGGCGGTCCAGTTTGGCCATCGAGCAGGCCCGTATGCCCCTCACCACTTGCGTGAAACCGAGCTTGTCGAGATACGGCTGGGAGGCGGTAAGGACCTGCTCGTGCTGCTTGGCCTCCTGGAGGGCGATCAGATACGCCCGCACGGGCAGGAGGGCGTCGGGGGCGACCTGAACGGCCTTGGCCAGTGCGGCGAGTTTCTTGGGCACGCTCTCTCGCGTGTCCCACATGGCCGCCTCGGCCATGTAGTAGCCCGCGCGCTTGGGGAAGAGTTTCTGGGCTTCGGCCAGCAGCTCTTCCAGCTCCCGCCACTTTCGGCGGCGCGAGTAGATCATGATCAACCGGTCGATGGCCGGCATGTGGTTCCTTCGCTCGGCGCGGATCTCGCGATACACCAGTTCGGCATTGTCGTAGTCGCGGAGCCCCTCGTAGACCCCCGCCAGTTGCATGGCGACGTCGGTTCGCCGCGACAGTCGTTTGGCCGCCCTGAGGTCGGCCTTGGCCTTGCTCGGCTCGCCGCGGGCCATGTAGAGCCGCGCCCGGTGGATCAGCGGATACGGGTACTGCGGATTGTCCTGGATCGCCTGGGTGAAGAGCTCCATGGCCTCCTTCACCCGGCCCTGCTTCAATGCGAGCACCCCCTTCAACGTCATGGCTCTGGCGTCGGTGGGGTCGTTGCGGAGAAGCTCGTCCACCCGATCGGCGGCGGGCTGATAATTGCCGGCCTCGATGTAATACCCGATCAGCTCCTTGATGCCGGCCGGGTCGTTCGGACGGCGGTGGACGTATTTGCTCATGGCGTCCACCGCATTGGACCACTGTCTCAACGTGGCCCAGTGACGCGCCAGGTACAGGTAGCCCCTCGGATCCTTGACGTTTGTCGTGATGGCCTTCTCGAAGAAGCCCTTTGCCCTCTCCGGGTCGAGCCTGGTCAGGACCTCGCCGTACAGGATCAGCACCCCCACCCGGTCTTTCCAGGTCTGCAACAGGGGCTCAATCGTCCTTTCGATGTCCGTCAACCTGCCCGTCCGGAGATAGAACGCGCACAGCACGCGGGCGCTGTTGAGCTTGTCGGCGCTCTTCTGATGGAAGCTGACGAACATGTTCTCGGCGTCTTGCAGCCGGTCGACCCGTTCGTAGAGAAAGGCCAGGCCTAGGATGTTCCGCAGGTCGTCCGGCTGCCGTTTGAGCGTCCGCTCGCGCTGCTTGATCAGGTCCTCGGGGCTGGCCGTCTCTCGCTCGATCTCGAGGTATCGCTCGCGGATGTACGGGTCCTGGGGCACGAGCCGGTGGGCGGCCTCCACGTAGGCCCGATGCTCGGTGGACTTGCCTTGCACCTGGGTCACGGCCGCCAGGCCGACGACGGCCGGGGCGTAGCCCGGATCGTTCTCGGCGACCATCTTGAAGTGCTCGTAGGCCTGGTCGTAGAGCTTCTTCCGCAGGTACGCCTGCCCGAGCAGGACGCGAGCGTCCTTGCGATTGGGGCGCCCCTCGAGCACGGCCACGGCGGCCTCGATGGCCGCGTCGTAGTCCTCGCGGAGCATGGCCAGCCGGATCGCGTACAGCTTGCCGCTGCTGCCGTCCAGATTTGCCTGGGCGGCGCGGGCGACGCAGTCCTCGGCCATCTTCCAGTCCCGCTTGTTGAGGGCGTAGCGGAACAGCCGGTCGACGACACCGGGGGCGTTCGGATCGATTCTCAGCGCTTCCTGCAAGTGCTGAAGGTGCTCCACCTCGGCCTGTTCGCCCATTTCCCTGCTGAACATGATGGCGATGTTGGCCTTCTCCAGCTCGCGTCGCAGCGGCGGGTACTCATCGGCCGTCTCCATCAGGACCTTGCGCTGCTTCCTCCAGTCGGTCTCCCGGACCAGTTTTCGTCGGGCCTCGAGGGTCTTGTCGTCGGGATACTGCTTGATGGCCTCATCGAGCAGCTTCTCCGCGTCTTCGAGCCGATTCAGCGCACGATACATGCCGAACAGGCGGGTGATGACCCTCCGGTCCTTGGGCGCCCGCTGGTGGAGTTGCTCGGCATACCGCACGGCCTGGGCCTGCCTGCCGTCCAGCCACAACACCGACGCGCGGTCCAGGAGCATGTAGAGGGTGTCCGTGGTGAGGGGGGTGCCGGCCCGCGGGACCGGCTGGTCGCCGCGGACGGCGAGGATCGTCATCTTGGCATTGAGCGCCTCGGCGTTCTTGGGGTCGAGTTTGAGCACCCGGGTGACCACCTGGTCGGCCTTGTCGAAATCGCGGTACCGCATCAACAGCTTGGCCTTCGCCATGAGGACCGAGACGTTCCGCTGCTGCCTGGGATCGCTCAGGAGGCGGTCGAGGATCTCATCGGCCTTTCCGGGCAGGTTCTGCCTGAGGTAGATGTTGACGAGCAGATTGGCCGTTCTGACGTCGACCTTGGACGAGCCCCTGTAGGACGCGTCGAGCTCCTTGACGGCCTCGGCGATGTTCCCCTCGGCGAAGGCGATGCGCCCGGCGACCTTGGACCGAAAGGAGGCGCGGACGTTCATCGCCTTCATCTTCGCCAGGCACTGCCGCGCGTCTTCGAGGAGCTTGCCCTTTTCCTCATGGCCCTCCTGGACCATGTCCAGCAGGACGTCCGCCAGGAGGTAGTAGAGCTCGAGGCGGCCTGCTGCCAGCCTGTGGCGTACCCGACCCGCCGGCTGGGTCTCCACCGAGCCTTCGATGGCGGCCAGGCCCCTTCTCAGCACCGCGGCGGCTTTGGCATTCTCCTTTCTGCGGGAGTAGATGTCCGCCTGCCCGGTATAGGTCTGCGGCTCGAGCCTGTCGAGCTGCTCGACCTTCTCCAGGGCCGCCAGCGCCTCGTCCGTCTTCCCCAGGACCCTGTAGTGGTTCGCCAGGGCGACCGTGCCGATGGCGGGGTCCTTCTCGATGGCCTCATCGATCCGCTTTTTCGCCTCGTCGTTCTTCTTCTGTTGGCGGAGGTGGCCTGCGTAGGCGATCAGGATCGCCGCGCTGTCCGGCACGTCTTCGAGGGCCCGCACGTAGGTCTCTTCCAACTGGTTCCGCCTGGACTCCAGTCGGCCCATGAACCAGATCAGCCCCCATAGCCAGTAGCGCTGCCTGCTGTTCTTCAGGCCTTCGTATTCCTCGGCCAGTTCCTTGTCGTCCTTCGCCGACTCGAGGGCCTTGGCCTTCTCGGCGATCGCCTCGCCCACCTTGGCGACGGCGGCCTCGAAGTCCTTGATGGCCTCCTTGGCCATCTGTCCCTCCATCCCCTGAGACAGGCCGGCCTTCGCCCGCCCTCGACGATAGTACACCATGTGATCGTCGGGCACGAGCTCGAGAAGCTTGTCCGCCTCCCTGACGTAGTCCGTCCAGGCCTGCGGCTGGCCCCGGGAGGCGATGGCGGAGTCCCAAAAGATGTTGGCGAGGTACCTCTGCGCTTCGACGTACTCGGGGTCGCGGTTCAGGGCCTTGTACAACGAAGCAATGGCGGTGCTGCCCCTTTCGTGACGCTGCGTCCTGGTCAGCATGACGTTGGCGTCCCTGAACCAGTCGTAGTTCATGCGGCCGTACCAGTAGTAATACTCCCGGATGTTCGTTGAGTCCGTCGCGCGCGCGGCGTCGATGGCCTCCCGGAGTGCTTTGGAGGCGACCACGTAGTTCTTCTTCTTCGCCGTGTTCCCCGGGTGCTCCGGATCCAGGGCGATTTGGGCCCTCTTAAACAGGCCGTCGTGGTCCTTGGGAAAGAAGCGGTCCAGGATGCTTCGGCCGCCGAGGCCCCCGATCGCCCAGGCCAGTATTAGGGCGACCAGAACGAGGCCAATCAGCAGCAGGAGGACGGCCACGCGTATGTTGAGTTTCTTGCGCTTCGACATTTTCGATCCGTTGCCTCGTGTCTGCCTACTCCCCTTCGGCAGCTTCTGGGCCCAATCTATCCATGTCCGCCGGCATGGGAAGCACCTTCAGTGCCTCGGGGAGGAAGTGCCTGGCGAACTCTTTCGCCGCCTTGTCGGCCTCGCGCTGATCGACCACCGGCCCCAACGGGGCGAACTGGATCTTCGCGAAGTACGCGTGACGGACGAACGGCGAAGTCAACTTCAGCCGGACCACGTTCCGGCTGCTTTCGGGGCGGCCGTTCAGGCTGAACACGTAGTACTGAACATATCGGCTGGTCGTGCCGTTCAGCTCGGTCTTCTGGAACCTGGCCTGGCGGAACTCGACGGGCCCGGCGCCCCACGGGCCGGGCGTGCCCGGCAGGGAGACTTGCACGTTATCGCTGCCCAGATGGACCGCTCCGCCGGCCGGACCGCAAATCTCCGGGATGTGCGGCACCAGGTCCCCTCCACCGGTATAGTAGTAGATCTCCGCCCGCCAATACCGGAACGGCTGGCGAGGAGGCACCCGGCTGTCGCGGTACTGGCGTATCGCCAGCCAATTGCTCTTTCGCTCGGGGAGGTTCTTTTCGTCGGTGCTCGTGCCGATCTTCAGGAGCTCCATGGTCTCTTCGTCGACGGTTGCGTCCCCGTCGGGCCGCCCGTCCTTCACGGGCAGGCCGGTGGCGGGGTCGCGGTAGATCTCCCCGTCGGCGGCGACAAACTCGTAGGGGCCGAGCTTCTCCGGCAGGGAGGTCATGCCGAACTCCTCGTTCACCGCGACGCCCGCCGGCCAGGGCACGGCTTCCTTTCGCGTTACGATCTTGAGCACGCGGACCGCCACGCTCCATCCGACGGCGGCGGAGCCGAGGAGGACAACCGCCGCCAGGAAGTGGCGGTTGGCCCGGCACCACGACAGCACCGCGGCAAGCCGCAAAGACGGGATGTCCCTGCCGGCGTCGCTCATGTCTCGGCTCCCTCGGTGGCGGCCCGACCGCCGCCGGCCTCGGCCGCCTCGTCCTCCTCGTCCTCGATGAACAGCGATTGCAGCAGCCGGCTGAGCCCCCAGAGCATCAGCAGGGCCGGGGCGAGCATCAGCATGCCCGTAAACGAGTGCATGAACTTCTGCCCGAGCTCCGGGCGGTCCCAGACGTACATCGTGCTGGTGATGACCACGCGGATCACGTTGCACAGGATCGCGATCGGAATGCCCATGACCACCAGCACCGCCCGCTGCCAGACGGGGCGCTCGTCCAGGTAGGCCATCGCCACGCCCAGCGCAAGGAATGCCATCAGCATCCGCATGCCGCTACAGGCCTCCGCGACGGTCAGCGGGCGCTCGACACCCGTGACGCTCAGCAGGGTCAGGGCGCTCTCCTTGACCACGACGGTCACGCCGCAGAGCTTCAGGATCACGTGGGAGGCCGACGCAGCCAGGTTCTGAAGCGGCAGGGCGATCCGGCTGTAGAGCGTGCCGGGCATGGGCATGGCGAAGACCAGGAAGGCGATCGGCAGCCAGGTGACGCGGAGGACTGCCGGCCCGCCGAGATAGAGCACCAGGCCGATCAGGATCGGGATCATGCCCAGGTGGCTCAGCCAGTGGTTCTGGATCGGATAGACCCCCACCAGGACCTGGAGGATTCCGGCGATCGCGATCGGCAGGCCCCACAGGCACACCCGGCGCGGGGCCTGAAAGAGCTCCTGCCTTCGGCTGTACAGGAAGTAGAGGCTGAACAGCGGGATCAGGAAGCCGTGCGACCAGTCCGCCTCGGTCCACCTCGTCAGGAGGATGGAGAACTGCCAGGAGTTGAGCCACACGAACAGCCCGGCCAGCACGAGGATCTTCACGCACGTGCCCGGCGGGAAGCTCTGGCGGAACGTCGGCCCGGAGAACTCCGTGACCATCTCCGCCAGACTGCCCGAGCGCCGCTCTCCTGAGACGTCTGGATGAGATCTGTCGCTCATAGCGTTAAGACGGCAATCAAGCTGTCACCACCGGGTGAAGCGTCTGCTGGTCGGCGTGAAGGGGCGGAGATCGGCGAAGTTGCGATCGTAAATGAAGCCGAACCCATAGGTCATCCGGAAGGCGTTCCGCATGACGACGAGAAAGGCCGAGCGGACGTTGGTGCCCACGGCGATGACGTCGTTGGGCTTCAGAAAGACGTCCGGGTCCTCGCCGCGGAAGATCGCTTCCATGTCCAGCGGGATGACCTGCTCCTGTCGCCCGTCGATCCGGCGGATCAGGAGGGAGTTTTCCGGCCAGGCCAGCGCGTTCATGTTCCCCGCCGCCGCCATGGCCATTTTCACGGTGATCTGGCGCCCGGTGAGGGAGTACACGCCCGGCCGCATCACCTCGCCCATTACGTAGAACTCGCCGACCTCCAGCGTCGGCACCTGCACGATGTCATTGTCCCGGATGACCACGTTCATTCGCGGGTCGCCCGCGCGAAGCTGCCGGAGGTTGATGGCGACGATCCGGGCGAGATCCGACTTGTCGATCTTCTTCCAGCCGAACGGGTCGGACGGGTCGCGCGGCTCGGCCGCCTCCGCCTCGCCGGCCGGCTGGGTCTGGGCCGAGGGCTCCTGGGCGCGAACCCACTTGCCTGCGGAGTAGATCCACTTCTCCGTCCTGGCCGCCCGGGGCAGGTCCGGGTCCGTTCCGGCGGGTCGGCTGCTGGCTGCCCCGCCGATGGCAGCCGTATCCGACAGCATGACCGCAGACGGCTTCGTCGGCGTGGGCTTTGTGGTCGGCCGGGCCGCCGGCTCCGTCGTGGGCTTGGTCGTGACGCCCGGCAGGGCCTTGCCCAACTCTCGCAGGGCGGCGTCGCGCTCGTCCGCGCCGGGCTGCGTCGCCGCCGGCTGGGTCTCCGGGGCCTCCGGCGGCAGCGGAGGGAGAACCACCCCTTCGCCACGTTCAGGCAGGACGGGCACCTTCCTCTCCTTGCGGATGCGCACGGCCGGCTTCGGGCGAATGACGTAGATGTACCGGATGTTCGTCTGAGAGATGCCGCCGGCCAGGGCGATCGCCTCCAGCAGCCGCATGTCCCTGCGGAGAATGTTGTACGTGCCAGGACGGTTCACCGCGCCGAGAATCGAGAACGTGTTCTGACGCCGGGCCGCGATCGTCACCGAAACCGTCGGATCGCGCAGGACGTTCGGGCTGTAGGCGTCGATCACGATCTCCTTGAATTCCTCCTTCGTGTATCCCTCGGCCTTGACACGCTCGGTCAGCAGCGGCATGTCGATGTAGCCGCTGGCCGACACCTGCCGGCGAAGCACCGTCTCCAGGCCTTCGGCGAACAGGTCCAGGACCGAGATGTCCAGAACGTCCGTCGGGCCGATAACGTAGTCCTCGTCGGTGTACGTCAGGTCCTCATCTCCCGGGAAGGCGGCGTTCGGGACGATATCCTGAGCCCGATCCGTCGGACCGATGCTGCCCATTATGGGATTGACCGGCGAGCCCTCCGGTGGCCGGATTATCTTCTCCGGCGCCATGAAGGCGTGCCGGTCGATCCGGAGAAACCTCCCCACCGCATTGCAGCCGCCGACCAGCGCCAGGACCGTGATCGCCAAGGCGCTCCACGCCGTCGCCAGAGGTAGTGTCGTTCTCACGGCGAACCTTTCCTTCAAATGAGCTGCGATTCTGCCGGTCGCCGCCCCATCGGCCGACACCACAAGCTCTCTGTCGCTAGAACTATCGGCCATCCATTGGCCCATCTTTATTGAATAAAAGGGCTTGGAAGCGTCGCCCTCCTGGCCGCAGGGGCCCTCGGCAACTCCGGCGTCCTGGGGGTTTTCTACGCCTCCATCTCCCTGAAAGGTCGCATAAAGCCATAAATAATCCCTCGCTCCCTACTCGCCGCCCGGGGGGGCCGGCTTGCCCGTCACTTCCACCGCCGTCGATCGGCGAACCCAGCCCGGCAGGAGGAACAGGACCGACCTGTCCGCCAGCCGGACCACCTGCCGGATCGCCATCCCCTCGCTGCTGACGTGCACCTTGTCAGCCCAACGCCCCGAGATCAGAAAGACCGGGTTCCACAACCCCTCCGCCGGCGGATGGATGGTGAAACGGCAATGTCCGGCCTTGGCCCCGAGAAGAAAGCATCCCTGCGATTCGTCGAAGCCGTCTCGCCCCGAGTCACCGGGCGCGAAGACGTCCCCGGCTGCCAGCAGACGACTCAGGCGCCCCGGACGAAGGTAGTTCTCCGCCACGGTCGCGCCGGTCGCACCGGCCGGGGCGGCGAGGTAATGCCACCGCCCGACCGCGCCCGCAAAGTCGTGCAAGACAAGATGATCGGACACTTCGCCCCCCGACCAGGCAGCCGGGTGAGACAGGTAGACGCCCGCCGACGATATCTCCTTTCCCCCGGCGTTGTTGAGCATCCCTTCCGTTACCCGCCGCCCGTCGGCATAGAACGTGTGCTCCCAGCGAATCCTCCGAACGGCCAGCGAAGCCCACTGGCCCGCGCGGGTGGGGAAGTACCACGTGTTGGCGATCCGCAGGCGGATGCGGTTGTGCTCCAGCAGCTCGACCTGGCCGACTCGACGCTTGCCCATCAGCTCCAGGTGCTCCCCGCCGCCGGCGGCCTTCTCGCCGGGACCGCCCAGGCGAACCTCCGCCTGGAGGCCCCCCAGACGCCACAGCCCGTCGGCGCCCTGGGCCAGGTCGACCTTGCCCGCCCGCCCGGGCAGCGTCAGCGAGTAGTCCAGCCCGCTCTTGCGAAGGACCACGCCCGGCGGCGTCGGCCGGATCGTCCGCGCGTTGTCGATCAGCATGATGTCGTCGAGGTTGAATCGCACCGGCCCGGCCGCGTCCGCGAAGCCCAGACGTATCGACTCCACCGCCGTGACGTCGAAGCCCTTCGCCGCCTCCAGGCGCTGAATGTCGATCAGGACGTTGTTCCAGCCCGGGCGAACGAGCGTGCGGTGCGACAGCCACGAGGCGCCGTCCGCCAGGAGCCTGACTTGCAGATCGTCCCGCAGCGAGCGGCTGTAGAGGGCCATCGACAGCAGCCTGTATCCCGTGAAGTCGTGCATGTGGGGGGCCGCGAAGAGAAGTTCCGATCCGGCCGGCAGGTTCACCTCCAGCGCGCCGACCCCGGTGCGCGTGACGTTCACGACGAACCCGCGCCGCCCGCCGGGCGCCTCCGGGCGTATCGCAAAGTGCCCCACCTGCGTGTAGCCCCTCTCGCCTCCGGGGACGTCCTCGAGATCCGCCAGCGACACGAAGATGCCCGTTGCGGTCTCGCCGTACGCCCTGGCCTGCTGGACCGCAAGCGGATCGACGGAAAGCGGCTTCCCCGTCGTGCGGACGGGCTCCTGCGGCGGTTTCGCCCGCCGCGGCTCGATCGTACCGAGCAGTTCGCACCCGCAGACCGCCGCCCCGCCCGCCAGGATGATGGCCGAGAGCTTCTTCATGCCTCCGGAACCATGAGCCGACCCGAAGTCTGTCTGTTCTGTCTGTTCGCCCGCACGGCCGGCGGGGCGCATCGGCCGATCAGCCGGCCCCTCGTGTCTACTTCGTTGCGGCTTCAGCGGACTTGGCCAGCAGGGCCTTGCGGAAGCCCATCAGCAGCGGGCTGGCCACCGCCACGGACGAGTACGTGCCGAAGACGATGCCCATCAGCAGGGCGTAGTTGAAGGCCTGGATGCCCTGCCCGCCCCAGACGTACATGATGAACACCACGATGAACGTCGTGCCGGACGTCAGCAGCGTACGCGCCAGCGTCTGGTTGACCGAGCGGTTGATCACCGGCATGCTGACCGTCGTGAGCTTGCCGCGATTCTCGCGGATGCGGTCGAAGACCACGATCGTGTCGTTGACGGAGTAGCCGATGACCGTCAGGATCGCCGCGACCATCGCCAGGTCGATCTTGAACCATCGGATCCCCAGCAGCTCGCCGAGGAACGTGTCGTAGATCCACCCCGACGCCGCCACCAGGCCCACAACGATGATCACGTCGTGAACCAGGCAGAACACCGCCGCCACGCCCCACTGGGCCGAGCCGAACCGCAGCCACAGGTACAGCACGATCGCCACCCAGCTCAGGACGATGGCGATGATGGCCCGCTGACGGGCCAGCCCGGCGATGGCGGCATCGAAGCTCATCGCGACCATGGCCTCTTCCCGCTGGAGGGCGTCGGCGACGAGTTGGAGCTCCTTTCCGGCCGCCGCCGCCCAGCGGGCGGGCACGACCTCTTCCAGCTTCACCAGGACCGCGAAGGCCGAGTAGCCCTCCTCGGTCGGCTTGCCGAGGCCCATCACGTGGGTCTCGTGCATTTCGCCGCCGCCCCGCTGTTCCTGGGCGCGCATCTCCCGGATGCGCTGCTTCAGGTCCGCCGCGGTGGTCGGCGGGGTGACGTCTTGGATCAGGACGGCGACGCCCCCGTTGTACTCTTCCAGCAGGTCGCGGCTGGGGGAGTCGGCCTCGGCCTCGATCCGGGCCTTGCCCTCGCCGTCGCATTTCAGGCCCAGCGCCTCAATCCGCTGGTCGGCGCCCGGGGCAAAGGTGCACTTCGTCCGCCTCAGCAGGGCCTTGCCGAACGCCTTGCGGGCCACCTCCTGGATCAGGGCCAGCCGGGTCTCCGTCGTGGAGACCTGGTAGCTGGTGGCCGGCAGGCTGCCGGTCAGCTCGCCGCGATCCAGCGACTGGTCCTTGTTGCCGTCGATCCGGTTGAAGAACGCCTCGTTCAGCTTGGCGGTCCTGGCCTCGGCAAGCGTGACCTTCCCGTCTCCGTCGGCGTCGTACTTGTCGAGGAAGTTGTCGGCCTTGTCGGTGTCGATGAGCATCTCGACGCGCGGATCGCGGAGCGTCTCCCGGCCGTCGGCGACGGCCTGGGCCGTAAACAGCTCGCGGACCAGCTCGTCGTTCGGCGGCTGCTTGCCCTCGCCGATGAGCGCGTCGTCCCTGAACCGCACGACGGCCTGCGTTCCGGCAGAGAACTCGATGCCCCAGATGGCCCCGCCCTGCGAGAACAGCGACGCGATGCCCAGGACGATCAGCACCGACGACATCGCCCAGAAGAACCTCCGCTTGCCCATCCAACTGACCTTCGGCACGCCGAGGATGCTCGTCATCTTCAGCGGGCTCTTCAGGACGCCCGCGTCCAGCAGCAACTGGAAGACCCAGCGCGTCACGACCAGGGCCGTGAACATGCTGAACACCACGCCCAGCCCCAGCGTGATGGCGAACCCGCGGACCTCCACCGTGCCGACCCAGCCGAGGATCAGACAGGTGATCAGGGTGGTGATGTTGGCGTCGAAGATGGCCGTGAACGCCCGCTCGTAGGCGTTCTTCAAGGCCGTGCGAACGGACCGCACCTTCACCTGTTCCTCGCGCAGACGCTCGAAGATCAGCACGTTGGCGTCCACCGCGATGCCGATCGTCAGCACCACTCCCGCGATGCCCGGCAGCGTGAACACCGCGTTCAGCAGGCTCATCGTCCCGAGGACCAGGACGATATTCAGCAGCAGCGCCAGGTTGGCGATCAGGCCCGGCAGGCGGTAGTAGGCCAGCATGAACGCCGCCACGCAGATCAGGCCGAAGTAGGCCGCCGTGACGCCCTTCTCGCGGTTCTCGGCGCCGAGGGTCGGCCCGAAGTTGCGCACGGCGACGGGTTCGGGGATGAGCCTGGCCGGCAGCGACCCGGCCTCCAGCAGGCGAACGTACTCCTGCACCTCTTCGGCGGTGAACCGGCCGGTGATCTGGCCCCGATCGGAGATGGCCGACACGATCCTCGGCGCCGAGAAGACCTCGTCGTCCAGGAGAACGCCCATTTCCTTGCCCTTGTGCGTCGAGGTCAGATTGGAGAACAGCTTCGCCCCCGGCTCGTCGAACCTGAACCCTATGGCGAGCCGGCCGTAATTGTCCGAGTCGCGAAACGCGTCGATCAGCCGCCAGCCGCCCACGGCCCGCTGGCGGACCATCTGGTAGCCTTCCCGGTTGTACAGCAGCAAGTACCACCGCCCGGCGTACTCCTCGAGGATCATCCCGGGGAAGGGCTTTCGATCGTTTCCGCGGATCGGGAACCAGGCGAACTCCTTGCCCAGCCGCCGGACCTCCTCCGGGCCGTCCCTCTTCAGCAGGTCGATGTAGGAAGTCCTGACCTTCCTGTCGACCTCCTGGTACCGCGGGGCGATCCGAAACTCCAGCACCCCCGCCCGGGCGATCCGGCGCTGAAGATCCGACGGGTCGCTCAACCGGTGGCGGACGTTGGCCCACGCCTTGTACGTCTCGACCACCGCGTCGATCTGCGCCGTGCGGTCCGCATGCTCCTGGCGCAAGGCCTTCAGGTCCCTGCCCAACTGCTCGGTCAGCTCCTTGAGCTCCGTCTGCTTCAGGGCCTCGGCTTCATCGGCCGTGCGGAAGTTTCGCAGGATCGACTCCAAGCGGCTGGGGCGCACGTTGGTGGCCTTCAGCGCCACCTCCTTTTCCCGGGCGGCCGCCCGGGCGATGTCATAGGCGGCCTGGGCGGCCTTGGCCCCGCCGCCGGCCGCGGCCGCCTGGAGCGCCTCCCGCGCCGCGCGCTCGGCGTCCACCGCCTCACCGAGCTCCAGAAGGCATTTCGCCTGGCGGTCCGTGAGCTGCTCGCGCAACTGTTGGCGCTCCTGCGGCGAGCTGCTGAGATACAGGCGCCGCTGAGCCGAAGAGACGTTGCCCTCCTGCAATGCCTCGACGGCCTTCTCGTATGCCTCCTGCTTCAGCCGGGTATCCGCCCGCCCGCCCGGCATCCGGACCTCGATGCGGTTCGTGCCCACCGGGCGCCATTCCAGGTTCGCCAGGCCCTGCGGGTCGATTCGCTCCTTCAGGATCTCGATCATCCGCTCGGAGAGGTTTCGCCCGGTCTCCTCCCGCTCTTTCCGCTCGATGTCCCAGTTGAGCGACTGGATCCTGGCCTCAAGATCCTTGGTCTCCGCCTCGTTGCCCTTCGCCTCGGCCAGTTGCTTCTGCCCCTCCAGCCGGGCCCTGTCGGCCTTCAGCTTCTCGACTTCCTTCTCAGGGGTGCGGATCTCGAATATCAGGCTGTGGCCGCCCTGGAGGTCGATGCCTTGCCGGCAGCTCTTCGTCTGGAGCGACCAGAGGCACAGCGCCACCATCACGGCCACGAACCCAAACTTCAATGGCAGGTTCTTCGCGTTCATATCGTTCCTACGTCTTTGCCCTTCTTGATGTCGGAAACACGGTTGCCGGCGGAGCGGGCCGATCCGCGCCTTGGCGCAGGGACCAACGGCCGCCAAAGAACAGGGCATTCTTTGCGCGACTCCCCCGCCCGGTCAAGGGAAAACGCCGCTTCCTGACCGTCGGGACCGTCGGGTCTTGTGGCCGTTCGCCGTCGGACGAAGGGGCGCACGGAGAAGTTCGCCGGAATTCGCCGGGAATCTTCGTGGCCTTTGCAGACGCCGCGGGCTACCATGGCCGTTGCAGCGATCTTTCGCGAATGCGCGAGTCGCAGACGCAGCGGGCGGCGGCCTCTGCCGCTCGGGACTCACGACGACAGGGAGGTCGTCCGTGCCCGAAACCCCGGAGCCAGGCACTCACGACGCGCCGACGCAGGCCGACGGGCCCGACGCCCCCGGCGCGCGGGCCGGTGCGGCCGGGCCGGATTCCTGGTACCACTCCTCCGGCCGGCCCCAAGCCATGCGCTGGCTGGCCGATGACTTCGCTGGAAGCCTCGCCGCCGTCGTTTCCGGCCTGCTTCGCGCCGACCTCCAGGTGCGCCTTGCCGGGGCGGTGCGGAGCTCCCGCGGGCACTTCGTCCGGACGCTGGAGGAGTTGACGTGCAGCTACGTGCTGTCGGCGCGGCCGCTGGGGGCGGACCGGGCGGGCGCACAGGTCTGCCTGGAGTTTTCGCCCGCGCTGGCGTTCGGGATGATCGAGTGCCTGCTGGGGGCCTCGGCCATCGGCTTGCCGGTGACGGATCGGCCGCTGACGGCCGCGGAACGCCGCGTGCTGCACCGCCTGGCCGAGGCGGCGGCCGCGAGCCTGTCCGCCGCCTGGCCGGGCGCGCCCAAGCCGCGATTCCGCGCGGAGCCCAAGCCCTTGCCCTCGGCGGCGATCGGCGCCGACGAGCGCGTCGTCGTGGTCGCTTTCGAGTTGACCTTTCACGGCCGGGTGGGCTCAATGCGGCTGTGCGCCGGCGGGGGAATCATGGATGCCTTGGTCGCGGCGGACTTGAGGCAGCGGGCCGACACGGCGCCGCTGGAGCTGTCGGCCGCGCTCGAGGGCATCACCGTGGACGAGGACGAGCTGGCCCAGTTGGCCGAAGGCGACATCGTCACCACGGAAATCCCCGCCGACGGCGAGGTGATCGTGCGGATCGGCGGCATTCCGAAGTTTGCGGCCAGGCTGGGGACCTCCGGCGGAAGGAAGCTCCTGACCATTACCCGCCGGCTGGACCAGACGGCCCCGCCGCCATAACGAGGTTGACCTGCGCGGCGGGGGGTCCCTATGATCGTCTCGTGCGGTGAGTAGTCTGTCGGGAGCCCGATCATGACTGTTCTTCTCGTGATGGCGGTATCTCTTGTTGTCCTCTTCGGCTTCGGCCGGGTGTACTCCTCGTTCATCGCGCGGAGGCTGGGTGAGGACCCGACCCGCCTGACGCCCGCCGTGGCGAAGGCGGACGGGCGGGACTTCGTTCCCACGCCCACGCCGGTGGTCTTCGCGCACCACTTCGCGTCGATCGCCGGGGCCGGGCCCATCCTCGGGCCCGTGATCGCCATTATCTACGGCTGGGTGCCCGCGCTCATCTGGGTGCTGCTCGGCGGCGTGCTGATCGGGGGCGTGCACGACTACCTCGCGACGTACATGACCACGCGCGAGGGCGGCTCGTCGGTCGCGACCATCGTCCACCGCCTCATCGGCAAGGGCGCGTTCGTCGCCATCACCATCCTCCTGGTGGTGATGCTGGCGCTGGTGTGTGCGGCCTTCCTGAACGCCTCGGCCAAGGCCCTCACGAGCATGATGCCCTTCGCGCGACTCGACCTGTCGGCGGACCAGACGCTCTTCCGCGTCGTGACCCAGGGCGGCGCGAGCAAGGTCGTCATCGGCGGCATCGCGTCGATGAGCGTGGTGTGCATCACGGCCGTCGCGCCCCTCGTCGGCTACCTCTACATCAAGAAGAAGGTCTCCGTCTGGATTTGCAGCGCCCTGGCCGTCCTGATCTGCGCGGTGTCGATCACGGTCGGCGTCCTCTATCCCATCGCGCTGAAGCCGCTGACCTGGCAGCTCATGCTCAGCGGCTACGTGCTGGTGGCCGCCGGGGTGCCGGTGTGGATCTTCCTCCAGAGCCGCGATTTCATCAACGTGCACATCCTGTACGTGGGCATGGTGCTCCTGCTGATCGTGCTTCTCGTGGCGGGCTTCCGCGGCGCCGGCGTGACGGGCCTCAGCCCCGAGGCTGCCGCGATCCCCAAGGTCAACATCAAGGAGGGCGTCCGCGCCCTTGGCTGGTTCTGGCCCGGGCTGTTCATCGTCATCGCCTGCGGCGCCGTCAGCGGCTTCCACAGCCTCTGTGCCGGCGGGACCACCTGCAAGCAGTTGACTAACGAGAGGGCCACGCGCCACATCGGCTACTACGGCATGCTGCTGGAGAGCTTCCTGGCCGTCTGCGTCATCGGCGTGCTGATGATCGGGGCGATCAAGGGCGACTACCTCAAGGACGTGCACCCGGGGATCGTGCCCGGCATGGAGGGCGTGAAACCCAACTGGGTGCTGGGCTTCGCGATGGCCGTGGGCAACGCGACGAAGCTCGCCTTCGGCGCGCCCATCGCCGTGGGGGCCCTGGCCGGCATGGTCCTGCTGGAGGGCTTCCTCGTGACCACGCTGGACACGGCCATCCGCCTGACGCGGTACCTCATCGAGGAGGTCTGGCGGACGCTGTTCGGCCGGTATGACGTCTTCGCCGAGCCGGTCGCCGAGCGGGAGACGGCCGAGTGGGGCAAGGGCGAGCAGACGCCGGCCGGCGCGGGCGGCATCCCCGTCGCCCCGGAGACCGCCGAGCAGCCGGCCAGGCCGCCGAGGCCGAAGGAGACCCGCGGCTTCCTCCGCGGTTTGCTCAAGGTGCTGCGGCTGTACTGGGTCAACTCCGCCGTCGCCGTCGGGCTGATGCTCGCCTTCGCGCTGACCGGCGGGCAGACGGCCCTGTGGAAGATCTTCGCGACGAGCAACCAGTTGCTCGCCTCGATGGTGCTTTCCATCGCGGCGCTGTGGCTGCTGCGCCAGGGCAAGCGGATCTGGTTCGCCTTCATCCCGGCCGTCCTGATGCTCACGACCACCGTGACCAACCTCTTCCTGATGCTCAAGGGCTTCCTGGCGAATCCCCGCGAGAACGCCACGCTCCTGACGGCCGACATCGTGATGATCGTGATCACCGTCTACCTGTTCGCCGCAGGAATCCGCGAGGCCGTCCGCTTCCTCGCCTGCCGGTCCGCCCCGGCCCCGGCCGGCCAGTGAGGCCCCGCCGCAGGCTACCGTCGTTACCTGGCGTACTCCACGGACCGGACTTCGCGGATGACGGTGACGCGGACCTCGCCGGGGTACTCCATCTCGTCCTCGATGCGGCGGGCGACGTCGCGGGCGATCTTTCCGGAGACGCGGTCGTCGACGTTCTCGGAATCGACGATCACGCGGACCTCGCGTCCGGCCTGGATCGCGTAGGCCTGCTTGACGCCCTCGAAGTCCGAGGCGATCCCCTCCAGCTTCTGGAGCCGCTGGACGTATCGCTCGAGTGTCTCGCGCCGCGCGCCCGGACGGGAGGCGCTGATCGCGTCGGCGGCCGTGATGATCGGCGTGTAAATGCTGGTGGCCGCCACGTCGCCGTGATGGCCGGCCACCGCGTTGATGACCTCGTCCTTCTCACCGTAGCGTTTGCACAGGTCGGCCCCGATCTTGGGATGGCCGCCCTCGACCTCGTGGTCCACCGCCTTCCCGATGTCGTGCAGCAGACCGGCCCGGCGGGCCAGTTGGCCGTTGACGCCCAACTCGTCGGCGATCACCTGCGACAGAAAGGCCACCTCCGTGGAGTGCTGAAGGACGTTCTGCCCGTAGCTCGTGCGGAACTGGAGCCTGCCCAGCAGGTCGATCAGCTTGTTGTGCAGGCCGCGGATGTTCGCGTCCATCATCGCTTGCTTGCCGCGAGCGTAGACCTGCTTGGTCACCTCCTTCTCGGTGGCCGCCACTATCTCCTCGATCCGCGTCGGGTGAATCCGACCGTCCTGGATCAGCTTCTCCATCGACCGCCGCGCCATCTCGCGGCGCACGGGGTCGAACGCCGACACCACCACCACGCCGGGCGTGTCGTCCACGATCACGTCCACGCCGGTGGCCTTCTCGAAGGCGCGGATGTTCCGGCCTTCCCGGCCGATGACGCGCCCCTTCATGTCGTCGGAGGGGATGTCCACCGTCGAAACGGTTGACTCGCACGTGTGCTCGGCGGCATACCGCTGAATGGCTGTGACGATCACCTCGCGGCTCTGGGTTTCGGCCGCCTCCCTGGCCTCCTCGATACGCCGGGTGATCAGCTCGGCCATCTCCCGCTCCATTTCCTTCTCGACTTCGGCGCGAAGCAGGCCGCGGGCTTCGTCCATGGACAGGTTGGCGACTTTCAGGAGCTGGCTCTTCTGGCGGGCGATCAGCTCGTTTAGCTGGCGGTCCTTGTTGGCCACGCCCTTTTCCCTCTCGTTGATGGCGTTCTGGGCCGCCTCGAGTGTCCGCTCCTTGCGGTTGAGCGTATCGAGCTTCTGATCGATCAGGTCCTCCCGCTTGCTGGTGCGTTTCTCCTCGGCACGGAGTTCCTGGCGGGCGGCCTTGGTGTCCGTGTCGAACTCCTCCCGGCGCTTTAGGAACTCGCTCTTGGCCTGTGCCTCCGCCTGGGCGATGATCGTCGCCGCCTCGGCCTCGGCGGTCTTCGTCAGGGCGCCGATCTCCTTCTCCATTCGCTCGCGCCGGAGCCTCCCGATGGCCCACATCACCCCTGCGCCGGCGCACACGAGGATGATGGCGCCGGCGAAGTAGAGCGAAACCGTCTGGACGGGAGTCAGCGCGAGGCCCAACAGCAGCACTTCCATGGCACGCATCCTTTCTATGTCAAGGAGCGAGGCCAAAGATATGCTTGCGGGAAGAGCAGGCCGGCAAGGACCCCGACGGGCCCTCAGCACCGATCAGGTCCAGATCACACAAGCCCGGCGCCAAACGCGCCCCTTACAATTCGTCTCCTGGGCGCACACGAGGCCGGACATGCCGGCCGATGAGACCGCCGCCCTGGCGGACGCCTGGAAGCGCAAGGGAATCGGAGGGTCGAACCTGGCGCACAAAGCGGGCAAAGCAGCTTATGAACACCCCGACATACCTGCCGCGTTGGCTCATGAGAACTCTATGACCCGAAGGCCTCGACTGTCCCTCACGAGGGACGAGACGATCATCGATGCTCGGCGCCGTGACGCCCTTTCTGGCGTTCGGTCCTCCCAGCCGCTTGGCCGGGCGACGCCACCGCGCGTGTCCGCCGCCTTTCTCGCCGGACACTGAACATCGCTTGCCGGACGGCCTGCTTACCGCAGATCTCGGCCGTCGCTATCCAACACTAACTCGGTGCGGCCCTGCTCGGGCAATTGCCGGCAGATGGCCGCCACCTTGCTTCATACTAATCGACCAGATGCAATTCTAACCTGAGCTATGCGCCGCCGTCAAGGACAATGCGGAGGAATACTGCACATCCGAGCGGGGAGTATCGGCCGAAAGTCTTTCGGCCCGAACAGCCGATGAAAACAGGCGAGCCGCGGGCCCGGAGGGCCGGCGGCACGGCGACCGTCCCGATCCAGCCGCGAGTCCGTCGGGAGCAGAGCGATGATAACTACCGTTTTTTGTCGGTCTTTATGGGCCCAGACGACTCGGGATGTCAACTCGGCAGGCGCGGCGGCGACCACGCAAGCCGCCGAATCGCAGGATGCCATCTCATGGTCCGCCGGGACGTTCCTGGGCAATAACATCTGGCAGTGGCTGGGGCTGCTGGCAGTCCTGCTGGCCAGCTTCGTCGCCGGCAGGACGATCGCGTTTGTCTTGCAGAAACAGGCCCGGAAGCTCGAGCGCATCGAGCGCCTCAAGCTGCTGGGCATGCTTCTACGCTGCGTGACCGGGCCCGTGAAGATGCTCCTGCTGGCCGGCGGGCTCTACGTCGCCGCCACGTTCATGACCTTCCACGCCCAGACCCAGCTCCAGAGCTTCTGGATCAAGGTCTGCCAAGCCGTGGCCGTCCTGGCGGCCGGGTGGTTCATCTACCGCCTGGTGGACCTCGTGGAGTATTTCCTGCTGCGTTGGACCAGCAAGACGGAAACCCAACTCGACGATCAACTTGTGCCCCTCATCCGAAAGACGCTGCGTGTCTTCGTGGTGATCGTGGCGGTGCTCTTCATCGCACAGAACGTCTTCCAATGGAACATCGGGGCGCTGGTGGCAGGCCTCGGCATCGGCGGTCTGGCCTTCGCCCTGGCCGCCAAGGACACGCTGGCCAACGTGTTCGGATCGGTCACCATCTTCGCCGACCGCCCCTTCCAGCTCGGCGACCGCATAAAGGTCGGCGGCCAGGACGGCATGATCGAGGAGGTGGGCTTCCGCTCCACCCGCATCCGCACGCTCGACGGCCACCTGGTGACCATCCCCAACGCCATCGTCGCCAACGAGACCATCGAGAACGTCGCCAAGCGGCAGTTCATCAAGCGATCGATGGCCGTGACGGTGACCTACGACACCGCCCCGGAGAAGCTCCGGCGAGGCGTCGAGATCATCAGGGAAATGCTGGAGGTCAGGAAGGAGCATCTCCATCCGGACAAGGCCCCCCGCGTGCACTTCACCGATTTCTCCGCCGTAAGCCTCGACATCGGCGTGACCTACTGGTTCGCCCCGCCGGACTGGGGGCAGTACCTCAGCTTCAACCACGATTTCAACATGGAGCTGCTCGAGCGGTTCAACGCCGAGGGCATCGAGTTCGCCTTCCCGACACGGACGCTCTACGTCAAGCAGGACTCTCCCATCAGCGCTGAAGTCAGGACCGCCCCGGGCACGCCCTGACCCAGTCGCCCTTCATGTCATCCAGCGCCGGGAAATCCCGGCGATATTCCCGCAGCGCCTCCAGGTCCAGCTCGGCGGCGAAGGTGCACTCGGCCGGACCCGCCTCCGCCACGACCTCGCCGCGAGGCCCCACGACCACGCTCCCGCCGGCGTAGGTCACGTTGGGGTCCGCGCCCGTGCGATTGACGCCGATCACGTACGCCTGGTTCTCGATCGCCCTGGCCCGCAGCAGCGTCCGCCAGTGGTCCTGCCGCGCCTCGGGCCAGTTCGCGATCACCGCCAGCACCTCCGCCCCGCCGGCCGCTGCGCTGCGGAACACCTCCGGGAATCGAAGGTCGTAGCAGATGAACGGCGCGAGCTTTGTCCCGGCCACTTCCGCGACCACCGGCCGGTCGCCCGGGGCGTAATGGTCTGACTCGCCCGCGTAAGAGAACGGATGCATCTTCGCGTAGCGTGCGAGCTGCTCGCCGCCGGGGGCCACCAGGACGGCCTCGTTTCGCCCGCGTCCGTCGGCGGCCATGGTCACCACGCCCCCCAGCGCGGCAGCGCCCGATTCGCCGGCCAGTTCGGCGAGGAAAGTCTCGCCCGGGCGCGAATCGCCCTCGCAGATGCCGGCCACGTTCATGCTGAAACCTGTCGAGAACATCTCCGGCAGCACGATCAGCGAGCCGGGCACGACTCTCGCGGACTGCAGCAGCGATCGCGCCTTCGCGAAGTTCGCCGCCCTATCCTCCCAGGCGATATCGAACTGGACACAGACCACGTTCATGGGCGGTTCCCTTCGCCAGAGATTCTACAGCACGGAGGCAGGGGATTCAGGGGATGAGCCGTCATGATTGCTGTTCTTGCGAAGCTCCGCATTCAACTCCCGGCACAGCTCCTTGAGGCCCTGGATCCGCCGCTCGCCGAGGCGCGCCCACGCGAAGGCCGTCTTGTTGTGCCACAGCGGCTCGTCGATGTCCGCCCAGCGGCGGGCCCGCTCGCCGTCCGCCGTGCCCGGCACCGGCGAGAACTCCGAGAGCATGATGCGGATCCCCAGGCCGTGGGCGTGCCGCATCGACTCCTCGACCGCTTGCAGGTCGGCGTCGGGATGGCCGAGGATGATGTAGGCCGTGATGCGCTCGCTCGCCGCCCCCGCGGCCGTCAGGTGCTCCACCGCCCGCGACAGGTCGCCGCGGCGGACCTTCCCGCCGGTGCGCTTCTGCCAGCCGCCCGCGGCGCTTTCGAAGCCCAGGTAGAACGTCTGAAAACCCGCCTGGACCATCAGCTCGGCCAGCTCGCGCGTCACCATGCGGGCGTTTAGGCCGTTGGGCGTGTGGAAGCTCACGTCCACCGGCCGCTCGACAACACCCCGCAGAAACGGCTTCAGCGCCGCGTCCGGCCGGTGCAGCAGCGCATCGTCGTAGAAGGCCACGTTCCTCGCCCCGCGGCGAACGAGCATGTCCAGCTCGCGGAGCGACTCGTCCGGCGGGCGGGTGCGGAAACGCCCGTACACCTGCGGCACGCTGCAGTAGCTGCACCGAAACGGACAGCCCTCCGTCAGCTTCAGCACGCCGACGGTCAGCTCCTCGCAGGCCTCCCACAGCGGCGGCTGGGCCGGATCGCCCGGCATGCCCAGGAAGTGCCACAGCGGGCCCAGCTCCAGGCCGCAGACCACCAGGTCCGCGCCGAGCGACCGGGCGTGCTTGTCGCACAGCGTCGCATACATGCCGCCCAGGACGATCTTCGTGCCGGGCGACAGCTCGCGCATGTCGGCGATCACCTCCCGCACGCCCGGATACCAGTACGTCATCGTCGCGGTCAGGAGGGCGAAGTCGAACGGCCGGCGCTCGGCGAGAAACGCGCCGAACGTCTCGCGGGCAAGCCCGTAGCGGCGATACCGGCGGGGGACGCCCGCAAGAGCAGGCGGCCTGTCCACGACCTCCGACGGGAATTCGCCCCGCCCCCATTCGTCGGACCGCAGCTTCTTTCCCGCACGGGCGGCGGGATGATGGCGGTCCAGGAAATCGAACAGCTCCATCTCGGCCAGCCCGCGAAGCCGCCCGGCCACGCGCAGCAGCCCGAACGGCCGCAGCCAGAAATCGTACGCCGTGAAGTCGTAGATCGGAGGATGGACCAAAAGAATCCGAGGCGCCATGACCGTATTATCCGCCACAAAGGACACGAAGATCACAAAGGTTCTTGCCAGTGGCGGGACCGGGTCGCCGGCGGCAGCCCGCCCTTTGTACTACTACCTTCGCATTTCCTGTTCTCTCGACAAGATTTCGCAGGCGAGTGGCCGGTACCCGACAGCCCGGAGCTGGCATACAGGACTGCGGC